>NZ_JBFRDD010000003.1:0-342665 GCF_052113425.1 Cupriavidus sp. YAF13 | reverse complement strand
CTCCTGCAAGGATCGCTTTCTTTTGGTCACTTTTCTTTACGAGTAAAGAAAAGTGACATCCCACACGTTCCAAAACGGCCAACCCCGTACAGCCGCGACAGCAGCTAGATGCAATAAAACCCCGCCCACAACGCACCCCCCGCGTCAGCGGGCCACGCCGAACACCCGCTTCACCCTCTCCCACATCACACCCACCATCATCGCTACCGGATTCATCTGCGTGACCTGGCTGCGCTCGCTCTCCGACAGCGACGGGTCCATCTTGCGGGCGACGTTCTTGCCGAAATCCGCCATCATGCGCCGGACAAAATCGCGCACCAGCCCGGAGCGGGAGAACTGCGCCAGCGGTCCTTGCAGGGAGTACTGCAGGTCGATCAGCACTTCGGTCTCGCCCGCCGATATCGCCTGCAGCACATAGGTGATATCGCCAGCGGCCTTGGAGTTGCTCAGTGAATCCTGCCCCGCGCCCTTGAGCACGCCGCGCCGGTTCGCGTCGTCCCGCTCGAGCCGCGCCGCGCCGTTGAAGCGCGCCGCCATCGGTCCGAACTTGATCGCCACATGCCCCTTGACGCGATCGCCATCCTGCTCGGTGAGCGCCGCGCCCGACAGGCAGCTTGCCACCGCCGGCAGGTCCGCCATGAAGCGCCACACGTCGTCGGCCGGGAACGGCACCTTGAAGCCGCCGTCGATGCGCGACCAGCCCTTTTTGTCGGCGCTGCGCTCGGCTTCTTCCTTGGCGGCAGGCTCGGCGTGGGCCTGGACAGCGCTGTCGGCTGCAGGCGTGAAGCAGACGAACTCGCGTTTCACCTCCACGGCTACGGCTTGCACCGTGCTGCCCGCAGCGCGCGGCTTGCGCTGCGCCAGCACCGAGCTGATCGCGGCCACGATCCCCATATAGCCCGTGCAGCGGCAGAGGTTGCCCGATAGCTCATGACGGATGGTTGCCTCATCGGCATCCGGCAGCCGCAGCACGATGTCGCGGGCGGTGGCCAGCATGCCGGGTGTGCAGTAGCCGCATTGGAGCGCGTGGTGCTGGTTGAACGCGGCGCGCAGCTCGCGCATCACGGGGTCGTCGTCATAGCCTTCGATGGTCACCACCTTGCTGCCGGCGCAGGCGCTGGCAAAGGTGATGCACGAGCGCACGGGCTTGTCGTCGACCAGCACGGTGCAGGCGCCGCAAACCCCGTGCTCGCAGCCCAGGTGGGTGCCAGTCAGGCCCTGTCCGTCGCGCAGGAAGTCGCCCAGGTGGGTGCGGTGCGCGCAGGCGCCGGCAGCTGCGCGGCCGTTGATCGTCAATGCGATGGTTTCCACTGCGGCCCTCAGTTAAAAAGTTGTTCGATGCAGCGCGTGACGGCAACGCAGCAGAGCTTGCGGTCGATCGCATCCTTGGCCGGCGTGGCCTGCGTCACGGCGGCCAGCACGGCCTGCGGCGTGAGCGCGGCGGGGCCGTGCGTGGCAATGTCGCTGGCGAGGCCGCGCAGCAGCGCCGGCGCGCCGTCGAGCGCGCCCAGCGCGATGCGGGCAAAGCGCGTGGACGGATCGAAGTACGCGGCGCAGCTGGCCTCGGCGAACTCGCCGGTCTTGCGGCACAGCTTGTGGTAGCCCCAGCGCGCGGCCTCGGGCTGGCTGGGCACATGGACAGCGCAGATCAGCTCGCCTTCGGTGAGCGCCGTGGTGTACGCACCCAGCATGAACTCCGTCATGGGCACGATGCGCGTGCCGGCCTTGGATGCAAGCTCGATCTGCGCGCCGACGGCGGTCAGCACCACCACCCAGTCCGCCGCGGGATCGGCGTGCGCCAGGCTGCCGCCGATGGTGCCGCGATTGCGGATGGCGCGGTAGGCGATGCCGCGCGCCACGGATTGCAGCATGCCGCCGCGCAGTGCCGGGAATTCGCCATCCTCGATCTGCGCATGGGTGACCGCCGCGCCGATGCGCACGCGATCCTGCTGCACGGCGACCGTGCGCAACTCGGCAAGCTTCGACAGATCGTAGATGGCATCGGGCCGCGTCAGGCGCAGGTTAAGCATCGGGCCCATGGACTGTCCGCCGCCCATGACCTTGGCGTTGTCGGTGCGGTCCGCCAGCGCGGCGCAGGTGGCGGCCAGCGTGGGGGCCGCGTGATAGGTGAATGCAGCTGCTTTCATGATGGTTCAGGCCGCCTCTCTGGTTGGCGTGGCTTGCGGATTCCGGGCTTGCTCGGCGCGGGCCAGCGCTTCGAGCACCTTGCGCGGCGTGAGGGGCGTCTCCAGCAACTCCACGCCGAACTGGCCCAGCGCGTCGTTGACCGCGTTGAAGATGGCCGCGGGGGGCGCGATGGCGCCGCCCTCGCCCATGCCCTTGGCGCCGAATTCCGTATGCGGCGACGGCGTCTCGAAATGGTGGATGCGGATCGAGGGGATCTCGGTCGGGCCGGGCAGCATGTAGTCGGCCAGCGTGGAGGCCAGCGGCTGGCCGTTGCCGTCGTAGCGCATCTCCTCGAACATGGCCGTGCCGATGCCTTGCGCCACGCCGCCATAAGTCTGCCCTTCCACCACCATGGGGTTGACCATGGTGCCGCAATCTTCCACCACCACGTAGTCGAGGATCTCGACGTGGCCGGAATCCGTGTCGACCTCCACCAGCGCGGCGTGGGTGGAGTACGTGAAGCTGCCGGTATCCACGTTGGGCTTGTAGCCCATGGTGGTTTCCAGCCCGGTGGGATCCACATTGGCGGGCAGCCGCTGCGGGTTGATGTACCAGGCGTTGGCGATTTCGCTGATCGGCACGGCGGCCTCGCCCGCCGTCACCGAACCACCTGCCAGCGTCGCCTCGTCCTCGGGACACTGCAGCATATGCGCGCCGATCTTCAGCAAGCGCGGCACCAGCGCCTTGCAGGCGCGCGATACCGCACCGCCCGACATCACCAGCGAGCGCGAGGCATAGGTGCCGGTGGAGAATGGCGTCACGCCGGTGTCCCCGTGCACGACCTTCACGCGCGACACATCGATGCCGAGGATCTCGTGCGCGATCTGGGCAAAGGTGGTTTCCATGCCCTGGCCATGCGAGTGCACGCCAACGCGGACTTCCAGCCCGCCGTCCGGCGTGATGCGCACGGTGGCGGAATCGAAGCCGGGAATCACCGGCGTGCCCCAGGCGGCGAACACCGAGGTGCCGTGCGCCGATTGCTCGGTGTAGGTGCCAAAGCCCACGCCGAGATAGCGCGAGCCGGCCGAAGGATCGTTCAGTCTTTGACGCTGGCGCTCGCGGATGCGCGCCAGCCCGATCATCTCCGCGGCCTTGCGCACGCTGGCCGGGTAGTCGCCCCCGTCGAAGTGCTTGTTGGTGACGTTGACGTAGGGCATGGATTCCGGCTGGACCAGGTTCTCGCAGCGGACTTCCCACGGCTCGCGCTTGACCTCGCGCGCCAGCGCATCCATCAGCAGTTCCATGGCAAAGCACACGCCAGTGCGCGCCACGCCGCGGTACGGGACAAAGCCGGGCTTGTTGGTGGCCACGCATTCCGTGATGCAGCGGTAGCCATCGAAGGCGTACGGCCCCGGCAGGTTGCCGATGGCCTGGCCCGGTTCGAGGCCGATGGTGAAGGGCCACACCGAATAGGCGCCACCGTCGATGGCGATCCTGGCGTCCAGCGCCAGCAAGCGCCCGCGCGCGTCGGCGTAGGCCGTGACCTCGTAGTGGTGCTCGCGCGAGTTGGCGCCCGCGGTCAGGTGTTCGCGCCGGTCCTCGATAAAGCGGAACGGCTTGCGGTACGTCATGGCGAGCCAGGCGATGCACAGTTCCTCTTGCTGCAGCACGCACTTGTAGCCAAAGGCGCCGCCCACGTCGGGCGAGATCACGCGGACTTTCTCCTGCTCTAGGCCCAGGCAATGGCTGAGCACCGTGCGGATCATGTGCGGCACCTGGGTGGCGCTGTAGACGATCAGCTGGTCGAACTGGTGGTCCCAGTAAGCCAGCACGGCCTTGCCTTCCATCGGCACCATGCACTGGCGCGCCAGGTCGATCTTGCGGCTGACCACCACGGAGGCCGTCTTGCTGAGCGTGTCGAAATTCTTGTCGGCGGTGAGTGTGAGGAAGTGGTTGTCCTTCCAGTGCTCGTGCACGCGCGTGATGTCGCTGCCCTGCCGCGCGCCATCGACATCGGTGAGCGCCGGCAGTTCATCCAGCTCCGCGACGATGCGCTCGGCAATGTCCTCGGCTTGCGCGCGGGTCCGCGCGAAGGCCATGGCGATGGGCTCGCCGACAAAGCGGACCTTGCCGGCAGCCAAGGGCGGCTGCGCCGACGGCTGGTACGACGGGAAAGCCGAGTCGGCCACGATGTCGAGCGCGCCATGCATGTCGTCACGCCCGATCACCGCATGCTCCAGCCCCTGCGGCTTGTGCAGCGCCAGCAGCCGCGCGTGCGCCATGGGGCTGCGCAGGAACGCAACCTCCTGCAGGCCGGGCATGGCGATGTCGGCGACGAAGCGGCCCTTGCCATGCAGGTGGCGCGCGTCCTCCTTGCGGGCCACGCGCGCGCCTACGCCCTGCCCGCCTTCCTTCTCGATGTGGTCTTTGTCCATACATTCCTCCAGCCCGGGCTTGCCGCCGTCCGTGACTGCTTTGTGGGGTTCGTGGGGTCCGTCGCGCTCGTGGCGTTCGTGAACGGCGATCGTCCTGGCAACCGGCTGATCGATAAGCCATACCCATGCGCCAGTGCGCATGCGCGCCGCATATATTCAGTGCACTGAGCGTATCGCCACATTGGCGAAGCAAACGACAACCGTCAATTGGGGCTTTAGCCGATGCAGTGCGCGGGGCGCCGCTCAGAGCCGTGCCAGTGCCGCCAGCGCCTGCTCGCGTGGCATCACGGCGGCGTATTTCTGCTCCATGTCGAACAGGTTGGCCGCGTGCGGCTGGATTGCGCGGTCGCCCACGCAGTCCGACACCACCAGCGGGCGGAAACCGTGCGACATGGCATCGACCACGCTGGCGCGCACGCAGCCGCTGGTGACCGCGCCGGCCACCACCAGCGTGCGCACGCCGCGCTGCGTCAGCCACGCCGCCAGCGACGTGCCGAAAAAGGCGGACGGCACGGTCTTGCGCACCACCAGTTCGCCATCGCGCGGGGCCAGTTGCGCAACGATCGCGCTGGCCTGCCCATGCTCCTTGAGCGTCAGCAGGCCGGGCACCTTCAGCGTGAAGATGTTCCGGTCGCCGTCGTCGTCGGCAAACACAATGCGGCTGTGCGCCACCGCCCAGCCCTGTTCCCGCGCGCGGTCCAGCAGCGGCACCGTGTTGGCGATGGCCTCGGCGATATTGCCGCCGCCGAACATCGCCGGATCGGCGAAGCCGTTGACGAAGTCGACGATCAGCAGGCCTACGGGGCCCTGCAGCGGCAGTTGGGTGCCGAAGCCCTGGCGCTCGTAGGTGGGGAGTTCGCAATGTCTCGTCATTTGCTGTTCCGTCCGTCCAGTACCTTGCCTTGCCGGACCACGTCCTCGCCGTCCAGGCTCACGGTGCAGTTACGCAACGGGATATCGATATGGCAGGCGGTGGTGCGGCTGCCGCCTGCCTCGTTGTTGGGGCCGAGCGAGAACAGGAAATTGCCCTCGTAAGCCCGCGCGTCCATGCCGATCGAGGCCTCCCTGTCATACAGGCCCAGCGTGGACCACCGCGCGCGCGGCTGCAGGCCCCAGCCGATGTGCGAGATGGCATAGGCCTCGCGGTCGTTGAACGATGCCATGTAGTCGTTCAGCAGCTCGGCATCCAGGCCGCCTTCGATGCGCGTGGCAAAGCCGCCTTCCACGGTCAACTCGACCCGATCCGCCACGTAGCCCTTCTGCGGCAGCAGGATGTCGCCGCTGTCCAGCACGATGCGCCCGCTCGCGCCGCCCTCGTTCGGCCAGGTCAGCACGAAGCCGCTGGGCCAGTGATCCCAGCGCCCCGGCTCGTCGACAAAGCCGTACTCGCTGATGGCGGGAAATTCGCCGAGCGGGCAGCGCAGGTCGGTGCCCGCGTCAGATGTCACCGTCATCTCTTTCGCCCGCGACAACCGCGCGTTGGCGGCGCTCACGCGCTCGCGATCGGCTTCGGTGGGCACCATGCGCACCAGCACTTCAGGCGGCTCCACCGCCAGCAGGATCTTGGTGCCGGTCTTGAGGATATCGTGCTGCTCGGGCGAGAACAGCAGCGTCATCAGGTCCAGCACCAGGTCGCTCTCCTTGAGCGCGGCAATGGCCGCGCGGTTGCCGGTGAGCGCCGTTGTGCCCAGGTAGGCCAGCGGATCGCGGCTCAAGGCCTTGTCTGCGTTGACGGGCGGCAGGTCCAGGCGATTGACGATGGCGCCCATCGCCTGCGTGGCAACCAGCGCGCAAGACAACGTCTGCGGATGCGTGGCGGCGCTGGTGAGAATGGTGACGGTCTGCCCGGGCGCGAGCCGGGACAGCGTGAGGACCTGTTTCCAGGCCTGGATCAGGGCGTGGTCGCTGACTGGCATGCTCTCTCCTGATGATCGGTAGATCGGTAGATCGGTAGTTCAGGCCGCGGCCATGTGCCGGGGGACGATTTCGGCGCCGAGGAAGTCGCCCAGCGCGCTGTAGAAACCCGCCTCGTCATCCCACGGAATCATGTGGCCGGCGCCCGGCACATGGCTGACCTCAAGCTGCGGCAACAGGCCGCGAATCTCTTCAATATCCTCGGCGCGGACCACATCGCCACGGCCGGCCACCATCAACAACGCGGGAATGCCAATGCCCGGCAGGTCGGCATGCACATCGTCGGTATGGAAACCCTGGAAGCTGGCCAGCACGGCGCGCTCGTCGCAGGTGTGCAGCCATTCGGCGCGCAACGCCAGTTGCTCGTCGGTCCAGGTGGGACAGAAGCGCCGCATGGTCTCGATGTCCACGCCGTGGCGCGCCACCGCCATGGAGTCCACATACCAGGCGAGCTGCGCGGGATAGTCGCGCCGGCCAGGCCCGGACACCGGTGGATCCACCATCACCAGCCGCGCCAGCCCCGCGGGCTGGCTGCGCGCGGCACGGATGCCGATGCGCGCACCCATCGAATGGCCCAGCACGCTGTAGCTGGGCAGGTTCATCGCCTGCGCGAACGCCAGCACGTCGGCGGCCTGGGCGTCCAGGCTGTAGTCCAGCGTGTCCGACGCAGACGACAGGCCGCGTCCGCGCACATCCAGCACATAGGTATCGAACTGCTCGCCCAGGCGAGCGCCAACGAAGCCCCAGGTGATGGCCGGGCTGGTGATGCCCGGCACCACGATCACCGGATCGCGCGTTCCGCGCGCGCCGCTGTGGCCGCCATAGCGCAGATAGTGCTGGCGGATGCCATTGGCGTGGACGTTGCCACCGCAAACAAAGGTAGCCATCTTAGTAAGCGCCCGAGAGCAAGGCGCCGGCGCCCGGCACCACGGGTTCCAGGCCGAGCTGCTTGAGGATCGCGTAGGTGGTGGCGATGGCGGCCGTGATCACCGGCTTGCCGGTCATGGCTTCCACCTTGGCCACCGCCGGCAGCGACGGCATCTGCACGCAAGCGGACAGCACGATGGCATCCACATCCTTGGTGTTCATCTGCGCGACGATGCCGGGCAGCCTGGCGGGGTCATGGCGGCCGACTTCGAGGTTGTCGGGGATCTCCAGCGCGCGCCAGTCCACCACTTCGTAGCCTTCGTTGCGGATGTAGTCCACCACCAGCTCGGTCAGCGGCTTCATATACGGCGCGACCACGGCGATGCGCTTGGCGCCGATCACCTTGAGCGCATCGATCAGCGCGCCGGCGCTGGTGACCACGGGCGCGTCGGCGCCGTTGGCCGCGGTATGGGCCTGCAGGCGCTGTTCCGAAACGCGATGGTAGCCGTGGCCCATGGCCATGATGGCCACCAGGCAGGCATAGCCCAGCACGTCGACGCGAGCGTCGCTCAGCTCCAGCGCGCAGCGGTCGGACTCGCCGTCCATGGCCGCCAGTTCTTCCTTGACCACCTTCTTCATGCGCATGCGGCTGGAGTGGAAGGTGAACCGCTCAGGCCGCACCTGCTGGCGCGCGAGCAGCATCGCGGGGATCTCGGTTTCCATCGTGGTGTTGGAACTCGGCACGATCTGGCCGATCCGGAAAGTCTTTTGCACGGGGCGCTCCGTTGTTTCGGGGTTCAAAGCTTGAGAATGCGTTCGGCGTTGCCATGGCAGACAAGGCGGCGGGTGGCCTCGTCCATCGGTGCCTGCTCGATAAAGTCCGCCGCAATCGCCGTGGACTCGTAGGGATAGTCGACCGAGAACAGCACGGCCTCGGCGCCCATCTCGGCAATGGCGCCGTTCAGCGCAGCCGGCGAGCACACGCCCGACGTGGTGATCACGATATTGCTGCCGATGTATTCCGACGGCTTCTTCGCCAGCTTGATGCCATGCGAATACACCGCAAAGCGGCTGTCGAAGCGCCAGCGCTGGAACGGCAGCCCCTCGCCCATATGGCCAAGGATGAGCTTGAGCCGGGGGAAGCGGTCAAACACGCCGCCGAACACCAGGCGCAGCGCGTGGCTGGCCGTCTCCACGCCCCAGCCCCACGCCGCGCCGCTGATTTCCGGATGGCCCGAATACACATGCGGCGCGACAAACGCATCGGTCGGATGCAGGTACATCGGCACGTCCAGCGCTTGCATGCGTTCCCAGAACGCGTCGTAGCAAGGATCGTCGTAATACACGCCCTGCGTGTGGCCGTTGACCAGCGAGCCCTTGAAGCCAAGCTGCGTCACGGCGCGCTCCAGCTCGTCCGCGGCCGTGACGGGGTCATGCATCGGCAGCGCGGCAAAGCCGGCGAAGCGCGTGGGGTGGCGCGCCACCTGCGCCGCCAGGAAGTCATTGTTCTCGCGGGCGCGGCCAATGGCGGCGGCGCGATCCGTCTCGCCCTGCACGCCCGGGCCGGTCTGCGACAGGATGGTGAAATCGATGCCGGCGCGGTCCATCTCGCCGATGCGGATGTCGTCGAAATCAGCCAGGCGCTTGGCAAGATCGGCCATGACCGCTGCGTCGATGTGCTGGAGGTATCCCTTCGAATAGGCCTGGAAACCGGGGGCCATGAAGTGCTCTTCCAGGGCAATCTTCCGAATTCTCGTCATGCTGTGGCGACTCCTGTTTGGGTGGGGGCTTGCTAATTGATCAGTATGCTGAGCATTTTTAATATAGCAACGAGGTTGGGGAATGTCTAGTCGGAGCCAAAAGGGTTAACCCCCATAACACTGACAAATTCTGCTCAGTACACTGATTGAAATTACTCAGCATGCTGACAGTGTGTAGCACACACACGGGCAGGCTGACCTGCCCCCGGAGAGAAACGACCATGACGATCAGCCTGGCCAATGACGGTGCCGCCGTGCGCAAGCAGGGCATGACAAAGGAAGAACGCAAGGTGATCCTTGCGTCGTCTTTCGGGGCGCTGATGGAGTGGTACGACTTTTATATCTACGCGGCGCTGGCGGTCTACTTTGGTGCATTGTTCTTCCCGCCCGGCAACGAGACCACGGCGTTCCTCGCCAGCCTGGCCACCTTCGGCGCGGGCTTCCTGGTGCGCCCGATCGGGGCGTTGCTGTTTGGCCGGCTGGGCGACAAGATCGGCCGGAAGCACACCTTCCTGGTGACGATCCTGCTCATGGGGATCGCCACGGTGGGCGTCGGATTGTTGCCCACCTATGGCCGGATCGGCATCACCGCCACCATCTTGCTGGTGGTGCTGCGCCTGCTGCAGGGGCTGGCCCTGGGCGGCGAAGTGGGTGGCGCGGTGACCTACGTCGCCGAGCATTCTCCGGTGGAAAAACGCGGGCTCTACACCAGCTCCCTGCAGACCACGGCCACGCTCGGCCTGCTCTCGTCGCTGCTGGTGGTGTACCTGCTCAAGACGTTCCTCACCGAGACGCAGTTCCGCGAATGGGGCTGGCGCTTGCCGTTCCTGGTCTCGTTCCTGATGCTGGTGGTGTCGGTCTACATTCGCGGCAAGCTGCATGAATCGCCGATCTTCGCGCGCATGAAAGCTGGCAATGCCACGTCGAAATCCCCCATCCTGGACAGCTTCACGAACTGGGCCAACCTGAAGTACGTGCTGCTGCTGTTCGTGGTGGCATCCGGGCTCGGCGCCATCTTCGGCACCGGGCATTTCTACACGATGTTCTTCGTCAACAAGACGCTGCACGTGCCACTGGAGCTGGTGCACCTGCTGATCGGCATCGCGCTGGTGATCGCCACGCCCTGCTACCTGTTCTTCGGCTGGCTGTCGGACCGGATCGGGCGCAAGCACATCATGATGGCCGCCTGCCTGCTGGCGGCGCTGGCCACCCAGCCCATCTTCAGGGCGCTGACGCACTACGCCAACCCGGCGCTGGAACAGTTCCAGCAGCGCAACACGGTGCAGCTGCGCGCCGGCGATTGCCACTTCCGCCTGTTTGCCGAGCCGGTATCGGCGTGCGACAAGGTCAAGGGCTACCTGACGGATCTTGGCGTCGGCTACGAATTCACGCCGACTGATGGCCGCGCGCAACCCGCTCTGCGCATCGGCGACACCGCACTGCAGGGCTTTGACAAAGCGGCGATCAAAGAGGCGCTGGTGGCCGCCGGCTGGCCGGAGCACGCGGACCCGGCTGCCATCAACCGCCCGATGCTGTTCCTGATGCTGCTGATCCCCATCCTCTTGCTCGCCATGGTGTACGGCCCACTGGCGGCGTTCATGGTCGAGCTGTTCCCGGCGCGCATCCGCTACACGTCGCTGTCCCTGCCCTTCCACCTGGGTGCGGGCTGGGTGGGCGGCATGCTGTCGTTCGTCGTGACGGCGATGAACGTGTCCAGCGGCAATGTGTACTTCGGCCTCTGGTATCCGGTCTCGATCGCCGCCATCGCCTTTGTCGTCGGCATGGTGTTCGTGCCCGAGACCCGTGGCCGCGACCTGGATACCTGATCCCCCCGCACCCCTGTACCCCTGTACCCCGGCTTCGTCCTCTGGCTCGAAATTTGCTCAGTACACTGCAGTTAATAGTCAGCATACTGATCGCTGCACCAAGACGAAGCCACCCTGTTCTTTACCCCGGTTCCTGAATCCCATTCACCCTGTCTGGAGCGCCCCCATGAAGTCTCTGCACAACGCACGCCGTACCCCGATTCCTGCCCCGATTCCTGCCCTGATACCCGCCCTGATCGCCCTGCTATGCAGCACCGCCGCGCTGGCGGATGCCAACGGCGTCAAGGTTGGCGTGATCACCGACATGTCCGGCTCCTACGCCGATCTCTCGGGCCGCGGCTCGGTGCTCGCGGCGCAGATGGCCGTGGAAGAGTTCGGCGGCAAGGCGCTCGGCAAGCCGGTCACGGTGCTCTCCGGCGACCACCAGAACAAGGCGGACATCGCCTCGTCGCTGGCGCGCCGCTGGTTCGACACCGATGGCGTGGACATGGTGATCGATTTCCCCAACTCCTCCACTGCGCTGGCGGTGCAGGAAATCGCCAGGCAAAAGCAGAAGATCAATATCGTCTCCACTGGCGGCGCCATGGCGCTGACCAACCAGAACTGCTCGCCCACCGGCTTTCACTGGGGCTGGGATACGTATTCGGTGTCGGCGCCGCTGGTCAAGCGGCTGATCGCCGACGGCAAGAACAGCTGGTACTACATCACCGTGGACTACGCGCTGGGCCAGTCGCTGGAATCGGATTTCCGCAAGGAGGTGGAAGCCAGCGGCGGCAAGAACGTGGGCAGCACCAAGCATCCGCTTAATGCCAGCGATTTCAGCAGCCCCATCGTGGCGGCCTCCGCGTCCAAGGCCAAGGTGGTGGTGCTGGCCAACGCCGGCAACGACATGATCAACGGCGTCAAGGCCGCGGGCGAGTTCGGCCTGATCAAGGGCGGACAGACCGTGATCACGCCGTCGACCTTCATCACCGACCTGAAGAGCCTGGGCCCGAGCGTGGCGCAGGGCCTGACCTATGTGGACCCGTTCAAGCTCGACCTCGACGCCAGGTCGAAGGCCTTCGTGGAGCGCTTCTACGCCAAGCACAAGGCTTACCCGACGCACGGGCAGATCGGCGTGTATTCCGGTGTGCTGCACTACCTGAAGGCGGTTGAGGCGGCCAGGACGGTGGAGGGCCCGGCGGTGGCGGAAAAGATGCGCGCCCTCGCCGTCAACGACGACTTCGTGCACGCCGGCAAGGTGCGCGTGGATGGCCGCATGGTGCATGACATGTACCTGGCGCAGGCCAAGACGCCGGCGGAGTCGAAGGGCCCGTGGGACCTGGTCAAGTACATCGGCACCATCCCCGGCGACTCGGCATTCCGCCCGCTGTCCGCCAGCGAATGCGCACTGGTGAAGAAGTGAGCCGCGATGCAGAACCGACCTGCCAAGACCCAAAAGCGGAGCACGCATGAGCCAGCCTGACGTCATCCTTGAAACCCGGGGGCTCACCAAGGAGTTCAAGGGCTTCACCGCCGTCAGCCAGGTCGACCTGCGCGTTCGGCGCGGCGCCATCCACGCCCTGATCGGGCCCAATGGCGCCGGCAAGACCACGTGCTTCAACCTGCTGACGAAGTTCCATGCGCCCTCCGCCGGGACCATCCTGTTCAACGGCGAGGACATCACGCGGGCGCGCCCCGCCCAGATCGCCCGCAAGGGCGTGATCCGGTCCTTCCAGATCTCGGCGGTGTTCCCCCAGCTCACCGTGATGGAGAACGTGCGGGTGGCGCTGCAGCGCAAGCTCGGCACCGCCTATCACTTCTGGAAGAGCAAGCGCTCGCTGGACGAGCTCAACGACCGCGCGGTCTCGCTGCTCAAGGCCGTCGGCCTGGAAGGCTTTGCCGACCTGCCGACCGCCGAGCTGGCCTATGGCCGCAAGCGTGCGCTGGAGATCGCCACCACGCTGGCCATGGACCCCGAGCTGATGCTGCTCGACGAGCCCACGCAAGGCATGGGGCACGAGGATGTGGAGGTAGTGACCGCCTTGATCAAGCAAGTTTCCGCGGGACGCACCGTGCTGATGGTGGAACACAATATGAGCGTGGTGTCGTCCATCGCCGAGCGCATCACGGTGCTCCAGCGCGGTGCCATCCTGGCGGAGGGGCCGTACGAGGAAATGACGCGCAACCCGCAGGTGATGGAGGCGTACATGGGCACGGCCGATGCCGCACTGACGGAGGCCGCATGATGAGCCAGCCCACGAACCAATCCACGAGCCAACCCACCCCTGCCCTGCAGATCCAGGACCTGCACGCCTGGTACGGCGAATCCCACATCCTTCACGGCGTGGACCTGAGCGTCAACCCGGGCGAGGTCGTCACCGTGCTGGGCCGCAACGGCGCGGGCCGCACCACCACCATGCGCGCCATCATGGGGCTGGTTGGCGCCCGCAAGGGATCGATCCGCGTCAACGGCACCGAGACCATCGGCATGAAGACGCACCGCATCGCGCCGCTGGGCCTGGGCTATTGCCCGGAGGAACGCGCGATCTTCTCCAGCCTGTCGTGCGAGGAAAACCTGATGCTGCCGCCGGTGTTCAAGGCTGACGTTGCAACGCCAGGCCGCGAGCCGATGCCGCTGGACGAGATCTACGAGATGTTCCCCAACCTGTGGGAACGCCGCAAGAGCCAGGGCACGCGCATGTCGGGCGGCGAGCAGCAGATGCTGGCCGTCGCCCGCATCCTGCGCACCCGCGCGAGCGTGCTGCTGCTCGATGAAATCTCCGAAGGCCTGGCCCCCGTCATCGTCCAGACCCTCGCCAGAATGATCACCACGCTCAAGAAACGCGGCTACACCATCGTCATGGTGGAGCAGAACTTCCGCTTCGCCGCGCCACTCGCCGACCGCTTCTACGTGATGGAGCACGGCCGCATGGTGGAGTGCTTCGACGCCGGCGCGCTCGCGCGCAAGATGCCCACGCTGAACGCCCTGCTTGGCGTGTAAGGAACCATCCTCATGGAATTTTTTGGCATACCCATGCCCGCCCTGCTGAGCCAGTTGCTGCTCGGGCTCGTCAACGGCTCGTTCTACGCCATCCTGAGCCTCGGGCTGGCAGTCATCTTTGGCCTGCTCAACGTCATCAACTTTGCCCATGGCGCCCTGTTCATGCTGGGCGCCGTGCTGGCCTGGATGGGCCTCGCCTACCTGGGGCTGAACTACTGGCTGATGCTGCTCCTCGCCCCGCTCGTCACCGGCGTGCTGGGCGTGGTGCTGGAGCGCACCATGCTGCGCCGGCTCTATCGCTTCGATCATCTTTATGGCCTGCTGCTGACGCTGGGCATCTGCCTGCTGATCGAAGGTCTGCTGCGCTCGGTGTATGGCGTCTCCGGCCTGTCCTACGCCACGCCCGAGGCGCTGACGGGCGCCACCAGCGTGGGCTTCATGATGCTGCCCAACTACCGCGCCTGGGTGGTGGCGGCCTCGCTGGTGGTGTGCTTCGCCACCTGGTACGTCATCGAGAAAACACGGCTTGGCGCCTACCTGCGCGCCGGCACGGAGAACCCGCGCATGGTGGAAGCATTCGGCATCAACGTGCCGTTGCTGGTGACGCTGACTTACGCCTTCGGCGTGGGGCTGGCCGCCTTTGCCGGGGTGCTGGCCGCGCCCGTGATGCAGATCTCGCCGCTGATGGGCCAGAACCTGATCATCACCGTGTTCGCCGTGGTGGTGATCGGCGGCATGGGCTCGATCCTCGGCTCCATCTTTACCGGACTGGGCCTGGGCGTGTTCGAAGGCATGACCAAGGTGTTCTACCCGGAAGCCTCGGCAACCGTCGTCTTCGTGGCCATGGTGTGCGTGTTGATGGTGCGCCCCGCCGGCCTGTTCGGAAAGGAAAAATAATGACCTTTGATTCTCGCGCAAGACTGCCCGGCGCCTTGCTGATGGCGGCCGTCGCGCTGGCACCCTTCTTCGGCGCCTACCCGGTGCTGGCGATGAAGCTGATGTGCTTCGCCCTGTTTGCCTGCGCCTTCAACCTGCTGCTGGGCTTTACCGGACTGCTGTCCTTTGGCCACGCCGCCTTCTTTGGCGGCGCGGCCTACGCCTGCGGCTACGTGATGAAATCCCTGCACGCCACACCAGAGCTCGGGCTGCTGGCCGGCACGGCGTTCGGCGCGCTGCTCGGCCTGGCCTTTGGCGCGCTGGCGATCCGCCGCCAGGGCATCTACTTTGCGATGGTGACGCTGGCGCTGGCGCAGATGTTCTACTTCTTCTGCCTGCAGGCCCCGGTAACGGGCGGCGAGGACGGCTTGCAGGCGGTGCCGCGCGGCAGCCTGTTCGGGCTGCTCTCGCTGGAGGGCGACCTGACGATGTACTACGTGGCGGCCATCGTGGTCGGCGCCGCACTGCTGCTGATCGCGCGCGTGGTCAACTCGCCCTTCGGTCAGGTGCTGCGGGCCATCAAGGAAAACGAGCCGCGCGCCATCTCGCTGGGCTATGACACGGACAGGTTCAAGCTGCTGGCCTTTGTGCTGTCGTCCGCGCTGGCGGGACTGGCAGGCGCATTGAAGACGCTGGTGCTCGGCTTTGCCACGTTGACCGACGTGCACTGGGCCATGTCCGGATCGGTCATCCTGATGACGCTGGTGGGCGGCATGGGCACCTTGTCCGGGCCGATCCTGGGCGCGCTGGTGATTGTCGCGGTCGAGAACAAGCTGGGGGACGCCGGCAGCAGCCTGGCCGCGATGACGGGCGTGGACTGGTTCAACACGCTGGGCGAGTCGGTCAGCATGGTCACGGGCCTGATCTTCGTGGTCTGCGTGCTGACCTTCCGCCGCGGCATCATGGGCGAAGTGCAGACCCTGCTGGAGCGCCGGGCCGCACTGGCGCGCCCTGCCCCGGCCAGCGCCGCCACGCCCTTGCACGGCCATTCCGCCGCCTCGGCCGCTTCGGCCACGCCCAAGGGTTAACGCTGATTCAGTCGACAATTTAAATCAGTACACTGATAATTATTACTCAGCATACTGATCAAAGGAGATGCATCATGGCTTGGACCAAGATCGCCACCACCGGCCAGCTTCAGGACGATGAAGTGATGCCGCTCACGCTTGGCGACGCGCAGCTGGCCCTGTACCGCAGCGAAGGGGAGTACTTCGTCACCGACAACATCTGCACGCACCAGTACGCGCTGCTGTCCGACGGCTACCTGGAGGACGGCTGCATCGAATGCCCGCTGCACCAGGCGCGCTTCGATATCCGCACCGGGCAGGCCATGTGCGCGCCCGCCACCCAGGGCATCAAGGTCTACCCGGTCAAGATCGTGGACAGCGATGTCCTGGTCGATGTCATGGCCACCGCCTGAGCGCCGGCCATGCCACAAGACGCCCCCATCCTGATCATCGGCGCCGGCCAGGCTGGCGCAACTGCCGCCGCCGCGCTGCGCGCGCTGGGCCATGACGGCGGCATCGTCATGGTCGGCGGCGAGGCCCATGCACCGTATGAGCGCCCGCCGCTGTCCAAGGCCGTGCTGGCTGACGAGCAGCAAGACGAGCGCATCGGCGTGCACGCGGCGGGCTTCTATGCGGAGCAAGGCATCGACCTGCGCCTGGGCACCACAGTGACGTCGCTCGATCCCGCCAGCGCCACGGCGCATTGCGCCGATGGCCAGGTGTTTGCCTTCAGCCGCTGCCTGCTGGCCACCGGCGGGCGCGCCCGCACCTTGCCCGCCCTGCCCGCGGGACAGCCCCGGGTGCACTACCTGCGCTCGCTCGCCGATGCGCACGGCTTGCGGGCCGCGCTGCGCCGCGAGCGCGCGGTGCTGGTGATCGGCGGCGGCTTCCTTGGGCTGGAAACCGCGTCCACCGCCCGCGCCATGGGGCTGGCGGTGACGGTGGTCGAGGCCGCGCCGCTGCTGCTGCAGCGCGCCGTGCCGCGCGTGTTTTCGGACTGGCTGGCGCAGCGCGTGCGCGGCCTCGGCATCGATCTGCGCCTGGGCTGCGAGATCGCGTCGATCCCGCCGGCTGTGGACGAGGTTGCCATCACGCTGGCGGACGGCACCGCCCTGCGCGCGCCGCTGGTGGTGGTGGCCATCGGGCTGCACCCCAATGTGGGCCTGGCAGAAGCGGCCGGGCTTGCGCTCCACCCGGGCAACGGCGGCATCCAGGTCGACGCGCACTGCCGCACCAGCGCGCCGGGTGTGTTTGCTGCCGGCGATTGCACCAGCCAATACCAGCCGTTGTTTGGCCAGGAGATGCGCCTGGAGTCGTGGCAGAACGCCAATGAGCAGGCCCGCATCGCCGCGGCGGCCATGCTCAGCGTGCAGACGGCCCCGGCCGCCGTGCCCTGGTTCTGGACCGACCAGCTCGGCTGCAATATCCAGATGCTGGGCGCCGTGGACCCAGCGCTGCGCTACACGCTGCGCGGCAGCACCGAGGCACCCGACAGCGACAAGCCCCCCAAATTCCTGATGCTAGGCATGGCCGGCGCGCAACTGCGCCACGCCATCGCCGTCAATGCCGGCGGCGACCTGCGCCAGCTCCGCAACCTGATCGAACAAGGCACCGCCTGCGATATCCGCTTGCTGTGCGACACCGCCCTGCCCTTGAAGCAGGCGGCGCGCGAAGCCGCCGCAGTCGGCGCGAGCGAAACCCCATCCTGAACGAGGAACGAAACATGTACCAGACCCATGCGGTCATCAACCGCACGCCGCGTGCCAAGGATGCCGAACTGGCCGCCTGCCAGTGGCCGGAAGACGCCCTGCATTTCATCCCGGACTGGGTGTACACCAGCAATGCCGTGTACGACCTGGAACTGGAGAAGATCTTCCGCGGCCGCTCGTGGAATTTTGTCGCGCTGGAGGCCGAGATCCCCAACTCGGGCGACTTCAAGCGCTCTTACGTTGGACCGACGCCCGTTGTCGTGGCGCGCGCGGAAGACGGCTCCGTCAATGTCTTCGAGAACCGCTGCGCACACCGCGGCGCGGAGTTCTGCCGGCATGGCCAGGGCAACGCCAAGGAGTTCGTCTGCCCGTATCACCAGTGGTCCTACGACCTGAAGGGCAACCTGCAGGGCGTGCCGTTCAAGCGCGGCGTGAACCGGGCCGGCGGCATGCCCAAGGACTTCCGCAACGAAGACCATGGCCTGGTGAAGCTGAACGTGGCCACGCGCAACGGGGTGGTCTTCGCCTCGTACGCCAGCGACATGGAGCCGCTGGACGTGTATATGACGCCGGAAATCCTCAAGGATTTCGACGTGGTGTTCAACGGCAAGCCGCTCAAGATCCTCGGGTACTACAAGAACGAGTTGCCCTGCAACTGGAAGATGTACCACGAGAACCTGAAGGACCCGTACCACGCCACGCTGCTGCACTCCTTCCTGGTGGTGTTCGGCCTGCTGGTCGCTGGCAACGACTCGGCCATGATCGCGGACCCGGTGCACGGCCGCCACGGCACCATGGCCTCGGCCAAGAAGGAAGACAAGTACGCGGCGGTGAGCGACGAGAACAAGAAGGAAATGCGCTCCTACCACGAAGGCATGCGCCTGCAGGACGACCGCTTCCTGGAATACATCAAGGAATTCGATTCGCCGTGGTCGGTCACCATGCAGACTATCTGGCCGAACCTGATCGTGCAGCGCGAGATGAACACGCTGGGCGTGCGCCAGATCGTGCCAAACGGCCCGGACAGCATGCTGATGCAGTGGACCATGTTCGGCTATGAGGACGACACCGAGGAAATGACGCGGCACCGCCTGCGCCAGGGCAACCTGATGGGCCCCGCCGGCTTCCTTGGCCTGGAAGACAACGAGGCGATGAAGTTCGTGCAGGAGGGCGTGCGCCGCTCCAGCACCGACCGCAATGTGCTGAAGCTCGACCCCGGACACGTCGGCACCGCCAACTCGCTGATCTCGGAGTCCGCGATCCGCGCCATGTACCAATACTATCGTAGCGTGATGGGGTTCTGAACAGCATGACACTGACGATCGCACCAACCATGACCCCGATGGCGCATAGCCTCTTTCGCCCCTGCAAGCTGGCCCCCGCGCGCGCGCAAGCGCTGCGCATGGAGATTGATGCCTTCCACAGCGAATACTGCGCCGTGCTCGATGCCGGCATGGTGGAAACGTGGCCCGAGTTCTTTACCGAGGATTGCATCTACCGCGTCACGGCGCGGGAGAACGTGGAACTCGGGCTGCCGGTGGGCCTGGTGTATGCCGAAGGCCGCGGCATGATGCACGACCGGGCGGTGGCGATCGCGCGCACCCAGATGTTCGCGCCGCGCTATATGCTGCATCTCGTCACCAATACGCGCGTCACCGATGAAAGCGAGTCTGGCGAGATCCAGGCGCAGGCCTGCTTCCTGCTGCTGCAAACGCTGGTCGAAGGCCCCACCACCATCCACATGGCGGGCACTTATCACGACCGCTTCGCCCGCATCGAGGGCAAGCTGCTGCTGGCCGAGCGCCAGGTCGTGTACGACACCACCATCATCGCCAACGACCTCGTGTATCCGGTCTGAGCGGGTATAGGTATAGGTATAGGTATAGATATAGGTATAGGTATAGCCCAGGCGCCGGCGCCATGCCGGCGCGCTGCCGCTACATGATGCGCAACACGGTGCGGCTGTAGTCGTTGTTAGCCTCGACCAGTGTCGACAGCAAGTCCATGAACACCTTGCGCTGCGCCGGGCGCAACGGCGCCAGCATGCGCTCCTGCGCACGCTCCATGTCGGCGCGCAGCGACGCCACCACGGTCTGCCCTTCCTTGGTCAGGTGCACGTGGCGCGTGCGGCGGTCGGCCGGATTGTCCTTGCGCTCGACCAGGCCACGTTCTTCCAGCCGGCGCACCACGTCGGCGGTGGTGGTGCGGTCAAAGCCGACTTCCTGCCCCAGCGCAGTCTGGTCCAGCCCGGGCAACACGGACAATACCGTCAGGATGGCGTACTGCACCGGCGTGATGCTGGGAGACTTGCATTCCTCGAAAAACATGGCCACGTGGATCTGGTGCAGGCGACGCACCAGGAAGCCGGGCCGCGCCCACAGAAGCTCCTTGGCCGGGTCCGCTTCGGACGGCGCCGGATCCTCGACTGGAGGAGCCAAGCGCGTCGTTTGACGTTTTGCAGAGGACATTCAACTCACCAAACTCGTTAGCATGCTGACAAGTATAGTCGACTGTCCCCACCCTGGTGCCGAAACGCACCGTTTCAGCTCCGCTCCGACGCGGCCGGCGCAGCCTGCCCGCTTTGCGCGATGCTTGCCCGGTCCCGGTGCCGCGCCGCCGCCATGCAATCCCGGTACAGCTGCACCGTTTCGCGCCCGAGCGAAGCCAGCGAGAAGTTCGCCTCCACCCAGCCGCGCCCGCGCAGACCCATGCGGGCCGCGCGCCCGGGGTCCGCCGCCAGCTGGCACATGGCCTGCGCCAGGGCATGCGCGTCGCGCGGCGGAACCAGCACGCCGTGGGCGCCATCGAGAAAGGTCTCGGGTATCCCGTCCAACGCAGTGGCAATCACTGGCTTGCTGCAGCTCAGTGCCTCCAGTATCACCAGCCCCAGCGCCTCGCTGCCTACGGCCGGATGTACCAGCACATCGATCGCCTGCAGCAGCGACGCCACATCATGCTCGAACGGCAGGAAATGGATGCACCCGGCCAAACCCAGCGCCTGCGCCTCCTGGCGCAACTGCGGGATCAGGTCGCCGTCGCCGACGCAGAGGAAATGCGCGTGCGGGTGCCGCGCCCGCACCTGCGCGGCAGCATTGACGAAGTAGAACTGCCCCTTGCCGTCAGGCCGTTGCGCCCCGCCGATCATGGCGTAGACCCATGCGTCCTGCGGCAGCCCAAGGGCCTCGCGCACGCGATAGCCGCGCATGGCGATGCGGCGAAAGCGCTCGGTGTCGATCCCGCAGTAGATCCGCCGCAGCCGCAAGGCGCGCTCCGGATCGACCCGGCGCAGCGACTCCTGCACCGCATCGGACACCGCGATCACGTTGGAGAACGCCGCCAGGTAGCGGCGCGTGCGCGCCTTGAGCTGGGTCATCAGGTGGCGCGTCACCACCACCGATGCGGTTCGGCCAGACAGCATCCAGGCCGCGACCGCCACCCAGTAATCGCGCCCGTGATGCGCGTGGATGACGTCGATGCGCTGCTCGCGGATATAGCGTGCCAGCACCAGCGGCCAGACCACGCGCCCGGCATCCAGCGCAAGCACCTGGATGCCGGGCATGGCTTGCGCCGCATCGATCCAGCGTGCGCGCGCCGGTGCGGCCAGGCTCACCACGCAATCCTGCAGCCGCAGGGCCCGGCACAGCGACAGCGTGTGCGAATCCACGCCGCCGCCATCCATCCGGGAATTCAGCACCAGCACCCGCAACTGGTTGGCGGACAGCGCCGCGCCTCGGTCAGCGTGCATCATGACACTACCTCCATGCCGCGGCGATCTTCATAGGCAGTCGCCAGCTTCAGCAAAAAATGTCCGGCATGCGAGCTCCGCGCGACCAGCACGCGCGGCAGGCCGAACAGGTTGCCGCCGGTCGCGGCGCGGCCGCGCTGCGTGGTCACGGCACTGTGATAGCCGGCTTCCCGCACCAGCTCGGCGACGGGTTGATTGAACGCGCCATACGGATAGCAGAAGTGCCGGACCGGCACGCCCAGCGCATCTTGCAGCGCGAGCTTGCTGCCCGCGATCTGGTCGCGCGCGGCATCGCCATCCATCCTGGTCAGGTCCACATGGGTACGCGTATGCGCGCCGACTTCCATGCCCGCACGGGTCCAGCTGCGCAGTTCCTGCACGGTCATCAGCGGCGCCTCTGGCACGCCAATGGCCGTGTCCCAGGCATTGGTCCTGCCGACCAGGCTGCTGACCGCATAGCAGGTTGCGCTGAACCCGCAACGCTGCAGCACCGGCAGCGCATGCTCCAGGTTGTTCCGGTAGCCGTCGTCCAGCGTGATGCCCACCACCTTGCCGGCCTGCTCGCCGCGCAGGTAAGGCAGCAGGTCGCGCAAGGCCAGGCCGCGATAGCCCATCAGCCGGAGCAGGCGCATCTGCCAGGAGAAATCGCGCGCGGCCACCACAAGGCTGCGCATCGGTGTGCCGCGCGGCGGCGGCGCATCGATCTGGTGATACATCAGGATGGGGATTCGCGGTGTCATGTCTTCCTTCGGCGAACAGGAGCAAGGCAAAGCTGCGCAGCCGGCGCGGCTAGAAGCGGTACTTGAGCGCGGTCAGGCCAACGAACGACTGTTTCGACTGCACGATCGGGCTGTTGGCGCTGTCACCCAGCAAGCGGGTCACGGCCACCGTGCTGTTTACCGACCAGGAGCGCGAGATCTCGTATTCCCAGGACACCGCCACGCTGGCGCGGTCGAATCCGGCCTTGGTGGTGTAGGGGCGGAACTGGCTGTTCGCGGCTTGCGCATCGGTCACGCCGAAGAAGGTCTGGGTGTATTTGCGCGAGCCGAAATGCAGGCTGGGGCTGACGCTGACCAGGTGCTTGCCGGCCTTGTACACCGGCACGGACAGGTCGATATGGCCGCTCAGGCCACGGTCGCGCTTGGTCATCGGCGCGTCGAGCGTCACGCTGAGTACCGCGCCGCCATACACCGGCATGCCGACCTGCAACGCCCCCACCAGGGAACCCGGGATCCGCCCCATGCCTTTCAGGTGATCGGAGCCCGGCAGGTCGAAGCGTTTGCTGTCGGTACGCCCCAGGTCGTAGTCAAGGCCAAACGATGCAAACATGCCGTTGGAGAATGTGTGGCCGTAGCCGGCGCCGCCGCGCAGCGGGCTGATAAAAAAACCATTGCCGAACTCCGCGCTGAACAGCGGGCCGCCGATCAGCCGGTACTCGTTGCTGCCCTCATAGCGCGGCGCGGCGCCAAGGCCCAGCCCGACGGTGTAGACATTGTCGGCATGCGCACTGGCGCAACCAAGGCCGCTGGCCAGAATGGCGCCGGCCCACATCGATCTCTCGAACCTTCTTCTCAACATGCGATTCACCTAAGCCCCCTTGGATCAAGCCCCAGAGTCTAGGGACAGGGCCCATCGGTGTCTGTTGGAAAGTGACGCGAAACTGTGCGTAATTGTGCGCAATTGTCTTGAGTTGACTTTCGCTGCTTCCGGCCAATCGTTGGCCGCTAGAATCGCTTCGCATTGGCCGGGCAAGACCAATGCGATCCACCTGACGAGATCCTTCCGCCCGCCGCCAAAGCGCGAAGGAGACAAGCCAAGATGTTCCGATCCCTGTTCAAGCTTTTCCTCGTGCTCAACCTGGGCGTGTTTGCTGCGCTTGCCGCAATCGACCACGTACTCATCCCCGCGTACCACCAGCAACTCAGCGAGAGCGAGCGCAAAGAGGTTGGAAGCTATGCCTTCTTGCTCACCGGCTACCTGGAGCGCCACCCGGGCGCCGCGCGCGAGGCCGCGCTGCAGACGTTGCGGCGCAACGCGAGAGAGGGCTTCGCCGTGGTCGGCATGCATGCCGTGGCGCATCTGGGCGAGCGCCGCCTGCGCGACCTGCGCGACGACAAGATGGTGTTTGGCGATGACGGCGACGATGCCTACCTGCCCTTGCGCAACGGCCAGGTCCTGCATATCAGCCAAAGAAATGCGAGCCAGGCCAAGATCGAGTTGATCGCCTACACGCTGGTCGCATCCGCCACGCTGCTCGCCGTGATTGGCTGGCTCCTTTATCACTGGCGCGAACTCAACGCCCTGCGCGAGGCGGCCAGGCAGTTCGGCCGCGGCAACCTTGCCGCCCGCGCGCATTTGTCCAGGCGCGCCAATCTCTATCCGTTGACGCGCCAGTTCAACGACATGGCGTCGCGCATCGAGGCCTCCGTCATGCAGCAGCGCGACATGATCCACGGCATCTCGCACGAGCTCAAGACGCCGATCACGCGGCTGGATTTCGGCATCGCCCTGTTGCAGTCCGCCGATGCACAACCTGATCCGCTGCAGCGCGCGCGGCGCCTTGAGGCCCTGCGGCTGGATGTGCGCGAGCTGGACGAACTGGTGACCGAACTGTTGACACTGGGGCAGCTGGAACAGGGCGCCACGCCTGTCAATCCAACGCTGGTCACCACGGGCGAGCTGGTTGATGCCGTGCTCGCCGTCATCGCCGGCGACGCGGCGCATCGGGGGTTGGTGCTGGATGTGCGCAACAGCAGGCCGTTCGCCCGCCATCTCTGCGACCCCCGCCTGGTAGCCCGGGCCCTGCTCAAGCTATGCCGCAACGCCCTGCGCAATGCGCGGTGCAAGGTCATCATCGTGGCGCAGACCGATGCAGCCGGCACCTTGACCCTCGCGGTGGAAGACGACGGCCCGGCCGTCCCCGCGCCAGAGCGCGCCCGCATCTTCGAGCCACTGCCCCGCGCCATGGCTGGCCGCGAATCGCCGATCAGCCGCGCCGGCCTGGACCTGGCGATCGTGCGGCGCATTGCGCTGGCCCACGGCGGCCAGGTCTCGCTGGACGGCGGCGTGGCGGGCTGCACGCGCTTTGCGATCACGCTGCCCGCCCGGCAAATCGCGCCGGCGCCCGGGCCGCCATCTCCGGCATGGAAAGACTAATCGGCAGAAGCGTGCTTCTTCGCAGCCATGTGTCGTCGCCCTACCCAACTGGCTTCTTGAATTCCACCTGGTCAATCCCGCACCGGCGAGGCCCGCCCTCACCCAACCAGACCGCCCCACCCCTGTCAACACAGGTGCGAAGACAAACCCGCACATCTCGCCACACTTTCACACAAGCGGGGATAGATTGCCCACAGACGCGGCAGGCGGGTCCATTCACAATCCCGTCGTGCATCGCCACTGCCTTTGATTTCAAAAATAGGCCTCTGCGCCGATTCCCCAAGACGTCCGCCGCATATTGCCTGACCTTGATCCTTTTTCCGTAGATTCCCGCAACGCCAATGGCCCATCCCCCAAACCGCCGCAGGCACGGCCTGATCATCGCCGTCCTCGCCCTGTCTACCATCATCGCATTAGCGGCCTGGCGCCTGACACCAGGCAAGCATCCCGAGTACATCACCGCCACCGTCACCCGCGGCGACCTCGAAGTCACCGTGCTGGCCAATGGCGTACTGCAGCCCATCCGCCAGGTCGAAGTCGGCGCGCAGGTTAATGGCCAGCTCAAATCGCTGAAGGTAAAGCTCGGCGACAAGGTCAAGCAGGGCCAGTTGCTGGCCCAGATCGATCCGGTGCTGCTGGAGAATGCGCTGCGCCAGGCAGATGCCGCCGTGGCCAGCGGCAAGGCCCAGCGTGACGCCAAGCGCTCGCGCCTGCGCCAGGCCCGCCTGAACTGGCAACGCCAGCGCGAGCTGCAGTCGCAGGAGGCGGCCTCGCGCCAGGACCTTGAAATCGCCGAAGCCGACCTACGCTCGCTGGAGGCCGAGCTGATCGCTCTCGACGCCGATATCGCGCAGCTCGGCATCAAGGCCGAGTCCGCCCGCATCGACCTTGGCTACACCCGCATCGTGGCGCCGATGGACGGCGAGGTGGTGGCGCTCTCCACGCTGGAAGGCCAGACCGTGGTGGCGTCCTACCAGGTACCGACCATCCTCAAGCTGGCCAACCTGGATTCCATGACCGTCAAGGCGCAGGTGTCGGAGGCCGATGTGATCCGCATCGCCAACCGGCAGGCGGTCTACTTCACCATCATGGGCGAGCCGGACCGCCGCTACCACGCGTCGCTGCAGGCCATTCAGCCGTCGCCGGAGAAGATCAACAACGCCGTGTTCTTCAATGCGTTGTTCGACGTGCCCAATCCAGGCCACAAGCTGCGCATCGATATGACGGCACAGGTCGCCATCATGCTGGGCGAGGCCAGGAACACGCTGCTGGTGCCCTTGGCCGCGCTGGGGCCGCGCGGCCAGGACGGCAGCATGGAAGTGCGCGTGCTGCGCCCGGACCAGCGCGTGGAGACGGTGAAGGTACGCACCGGCCTGAGCAACAACGCGCACGCGCAAGTGCTGAGCGGCCTGGCGCAAGGCGACCGCGTCATCACCGGCGATGCCGGCGCCGCCAACGCGGAGGCCAGGCCATGACGCAAGCCCCGCTCTTGCTGCTGCAGCATGTGGAGCGCACTTTCCGCGCCGGCGACCAGGACATCCCCGTGCTGCGCCAGGTCAGCCTGGCCATCTGCGCGGGCGAGATGGTCGCCATCGTCGGTGCGTCCGGCTCCGGCAAGTCCACGCTGATGAACATCCTGGGCTGCCTGGACCAGGCCAACGCCGGCCGCTACCTGGTGGCGGGCCAGGACGTGGCGGCCCTCGACGATGACGCGCTGGCCCGCCTGCGCCGCGAGCGCTTCGGCTTTATCTTCCAGCGCTACCACCTGATGGCCCAGCTATCCGCCGCCGACAACGTGGAAGTGCCGGCCATCTACGCCGCCACCGACCGCGCCGCGCGCCGTGCCCGCGCCCTGCAGCTGCTGGAGCGGCTGGGCCTGGGCGAGCGCGCCGGGCACCGCCCCTCCCAGCTCTCCGGCGGCCAGCAGCAGCGCGTGAGCATTGCCCGCGCGCTGATCAACGGCGGCCAGGTGATCCTGGCGGACGAGCCCACGGGCGCGCTCGACAGCCATAGCGGCAAGGAAGTCCTGGCCATCCTGCGCGAGCTGCATGCGCTCGGCCACACCGTGATCATCGTCACCCACGACATGGGACTGGCGCGCAACGCCGAGCGCATCATCGAGATCGCCGACGGCCGCATCGTGGCCGACCGCGCCAAC
Source organism: Cupriavidus sp. YAF13 (assembly GCF_052113425.1). Taxonomy (NCBI): domain Bacteria; kingdom Pseudomonadati; phylum Pseudomonadota; class Betaproteobacteria; order Burkholderiales; family Burkholderiaceae; genus Cupriavidus; species Cupriavidus sp. YAF13. The sequence goes on along the minus strand of NZ_JBFRDD010000003.1, from coordinate 316,042 downwards.
CGGCCGCCGCAGGCCGAGGATGCGCCGGGCAGCAGCCCCGTGCAAGCCAAGCTGGCCACCCAAGCCCCGGCCAGCGGCAACGCCGGATCCCCGCTGCGGCGCGCGCGTGCCTGGCAGGGCTTCAGCGAGGCATTTTCCATGGCCTGGGGCGCATTGATGGCGCATCGCATGCGCACCGCGCTGACCATGCTTGGCATCATCATCGGCATCGCCTCCGTGGTGTCGATCGTGGCCATCGGCGAAGGCGCCAAGCGCTACGTGATGGCGGATATCCGCGCCATCGGCGCCAACACGCTCGAGATCTTCCCCGGCAAGGATTTTGGCGACGACCGCGCCACCGGCATCCGCACCCTGGTGGCCGCCGATATCGAGGCCCTGCACGCGCTGCCATATGTGGACAGCGCCACTGCGATCACCAGCAAGGTCCAGCGGCTGAGGTACCGCAGCGTCGACGTCAACGCCACCGTGCATGGCGTGGGCGCGAGCTTCTTCCGCGTGCGTGGCCTGGGCCTGACGCAAGGCGCGGCATTCCTGCCGGACGAGCTGCGCCGGCATGCGCAAGTCGCGGTGATCGACGAAAAAACCCGCCGCAAGCTGTTCGGTAATGCTTTGAGCGCGCTGGGCCAGATCATCCTGGTGGGCAACCTGCCTTGCGTGGTGATTGGCGTGGCGCGTGAGAAGAAAACCATGTTCGACGACAACGGCAGCAGCCTCAATATCTGGCTGCCCTACACCACCGCGGGCAGCCGCATCTTCGGCCAGTCCCATTTCGACGAGCTGTCCGTGCGCATCCGCGACGGCCAGCCCAGCGCGGCGGCCCAGCAAGCCATCGAACGCCTGCTGACGCTGCGCCACGGCAAGAAGGACTTCTTTACCTACAACATGGACAGCATCGTCAAGACCATGGAACGCACCGGGCAGGCGCTCACGCTGTTCTTGTCGGCGGTCGCCGTGATCTCGCTGCTGGTCGGCGGCATTGGCGTGATGAACATCATGCTGGTCTCGGTGACCGAGCGCACCCGCGAGATCGGCATCCGCATGGCCGTGGGCGCCCGCCAGCGCGACGTGCTGATGCAATTCCTGACCGAGGCCGTGCTGGTATGCCTGCTGGGCGGGGTGATCGGCACCGCCGTGGCCTACCTGATCGGGCTGGCGCTGGCGCTGCTGATCCCACAATGGCAGATGGTGTTCTCCGCGGGCGCGGTTGCCGGCGCCTTCCTGTGTTCGACACTGATTGGCGTGGTGTTCGGCTATATGCCGGCGCGCAACGCCGCGCGCCTGCAACCGATCGAGGCGCTTGGCCATGAATAAGCGCAGTCCGCTTTCGCCATGGCCGCCACGGTCGCCGCACTCGCCGCGCGCCTTGCCGGTGCGCCTGCTCGTCGCGCTGCCGATGATCGCCGTTGCCCTGAGTGCTTGCAGTGGACTGCGCACGCCGGAGGTGGATCCCGCGCTGGACGTGCCGCGGCACTGGCAGCATGCGCCCCCGCAGGAGCCGGCCGGACAGGCGGGCACGGCGCTGGAGCCGCACGTCTGGTGGCAGGCCTTTGGCGATCCACAGCTAAGCGCACTGGTCGCGTCCGCGCTGGCTACCAACAACGATCTCGCCATTGCCGCGCTGCGCTTCGAGCGCGCCCGGCTGCGCGCAGGGCTGGCCGCCACCAACCGCGCGCCCGAACTGAGCGCGCAGGCCAGGGGCACGCGCCAATGGAGCCTGGACGGCCCCGGGCGGCGCGACGAAGGGGGGATCAATGCCACAGTGAACTATGAGATCGACCTGTGGGGGCGGCTGGCCAGCCTGCGTGGCGCGGCGGACTGGGAAGCGCGCGCGAGCGCGGCCGACCTGGAAGCAGCGACCATCGCCCTGGCGGCCACCACGGCCACGCTGTACTGGCGCGCAGGGCTGTTGAACGAACTGATCGACATCTCAGGCCAAAGCCTGGCGGACGCACGACGCACGCTTGGCCTGGTGGCCGCGCGCTACCGCGCCGGCGCGGTGTCCGGCCTGGACCTGGCGCAAGCCGAGCAGCAACTGGCCGCCCTGCTGGCCGAGCGTACCGTGCTGGACCAGCAACGCAGCGAAAACCGCCAGGCCCTGGCCGTCCTGTTTAACCGTCCGCCCGGGCACGGCGTGGCCGAGCCGCCGGCCTTGCCCGTCGAAGCGCTGCCGCGCATCGCCGCCGGCATTCCCGCCGCGGTTGTCGGACGCCGACCCGACGTGCGGCAGGCCGAATGGCGCCTGCGCGCCGCCCTGGCAAACGCCGACGCGACCCGCGCCAGTTTCTACCCCAAGCTGACGCTGACCGGCATCGTCGGCACCGGCAGCGCGGCGCTGGCTTCGCTGCTGCGCGATCCCACCGCCCTGCTCGGCGCCGGGCTGAGCCTGCCCTTCCTGCAATGGAACACCACGCAGCTGACGATACAGGTGTCGCAGAACGAGTACCAGGAAACGGTGGCGCAATACCGGCAGTCGCTGTACACGGCCTTTGCCGAAGTGGAAAACGCGCTGTCCGATCATGTGGGGCTGGGCGTGCGCGCGGATCGGCTGGGGGAATCTCTGGAGTCTGCGAGCCGGGCGGAGCGGCTTAGCGCGGCGCGCTACCGCGCCGGCGCYACCGCGCTGCAGCCCTGGCTCGATGCCAAGGAGACGTTGCGACAGGCAGCGGTGGCGGCGGCACGCAACCGCTTCGACCGCTTGGTGAATATCACGACCTTGTACAAGGCGTTGGGAGGGCCGGCGGTGGAGAGCGGGGCTTAAGGGACTAAGGGACTAAGGGACCGGCTAATCCAGCGCGGCACCCTTGCGCTCCGGAATCAGGAACAGCGTGGCCAGGATATCCAGCACATAGATCGACGCCAGCACGGCAATGGCCGTGCCGAACGAATAGCTGGCGGCCAGCGCGCCGACCACCAGCGGGCCAAAGCCGCCCACGCCACGGCCGATATTGAACAGCACGTTCTGCGCGGTGGCGCGGGCCTGCGTGGGATACAGCTCCGAGATCAGCGCGCCGTAGCCGCCGATCATGCCGTTGACGAACAGGCCCATCACCGCGCCGCCGAACAGCAGCGCGTAGGGAGTCGATAGCTGGGAGTAGACAAAGACCATCACCACCGCCCCGGCCTGGTAGATCAGGAAGGTGGGCCGGCGGCCGACGCGGTCCGCGAGCTGGCCGAACACCCAGATCCCGATGGCCATGCCGATGATGGTCACCGAGGTCCACAGCGCGGACTTGGTCAGCGAGTAATTGAACTGCTTGGCCAGGTAGGTCGGCATCCAGATCATCAGGCCGTAGTAGCCGAAGTTCTGCACCGAGCACAGCACCACCACGCCCAGGCTGGCACGCGCGGTCGCGGCATCCGCCACCAGCATCTTGAGCGGGTTGCCCTTACGCGCCACCTTGCTGCTGGCAACGAACACTTCCGGCTCGCCGATAAAGCGGCGCACCACGAACGACGCCACCGCCGGCAGCACGCCGATGGCAAACATGCCGCGCCAGCCGATATAGGGCAGCAGCACCGGCGTCAGCAGCGCCGCGGCCAGCACACCCGCCTGCCAGCCAAGGCCCACATAGGAGGAAACGCGGGCGCGCTGGCCGGGCCGGCAGGCCTCGGTGGCCAGCGCCATGCCGATGCCGAACTCGCCGCCAAGGCCAAAGCCGGCGATGGTCCGGTAGGCCAGCAGGTCCCAGTAGCCCTGCGCGAACGCGCACAGGCCGGTGAAGACGGCAAACAGCAGGATGGTCCAGGTCAGCACCTTCACCCGGCCCACGTAATCGCTCAGGATGCCGAAGAAGATGCCCCCGGCCACCGCGCCAACCAGCGTCCAGGTAACCAGCGAACCCGCCTGCGTGCTGGTCAGCCCGAGGCCGGCAGACACCGCGCTCAGGATAAAGCCGAGGATAAGCAGGTCGAAGCCGTCCAGCGCGTAGCCGACCGCCGAGGCGATCACGGCCTTGCGGGCGTAGGCGCCCTGCTCCTGTTCCGTGAGGCCTTGCCGGCCGTGCGGTGGATTTGCTGCGGCGGCCGGCTCCAGCCCGGTCACCGCGGCGGCGTTGGCATTGGCGTTGCCCTGTGTCATGTCGATTCCCGTGCGCCACAAGCGAAAAATTTTGCGAGATTCTACTCTCGTGGCTGGCCGGGGCCGGCGAAGRGGCAACGGGAAACGCCGGGGAGACTCTAGTGACAAACAATCGAAATGCGCTGGCACCGGCTCATCACAAGCCGGTGCCAAGCGCCCCGTTGAAACCCAGCACGTCCGAATGGCTATCGGACGCAAAGGTACGCGTGACGGCTGACCCATTCAGTGCCGTAATGGTGTGGCTATCTTCAGTGACCGCGCTCAGGCCTGTGGTGTTGTCAACAATGCGTTGCCAAAAGGCGCTTGCGGTACCAACCGCCGGCAGAGGCAGTGTCGTTTGCGGGACGAAAACACCCACGCCTCCTCCTTGTCCCAACACTGTGGCAATCCAGAGGATGTTTCCTTGCGCGTTTCTGAATCCAACCGCGTGGAACTGTGCGGTGCCCGCCTGGCTGCCATCGTCAATCCAATCCGCGCCGCCATCGGGCGTGGCGACCAGATGCCCATATGGCGTGACGGTATCGACTGCGCAGCTGCCGTAGCCACTCAAGCAGTTTGTGGCCGATGTGGTTACGCCTTTTGCATAGCCGTGGGTACCAAACTGGTTTTGGGGTGAGCCGCTGATAAGCGCATAGTTGTATGCCCCATTGATGACGCTTGGGTCCATGGTCTGCGCCGGCATCGACAGCGCAATCGTTCCAGTAGTACCACTTCCACTTGTCCAGACCGCAAGCCCGGATTTAGCGACAAGCACACGCGTCGAGTTTGGATCGTTCAACGAGAAATCGCAGCTCGTCGCGCCCTTGGTGAGCTGATAGGTCGTGCCGCTGATGGCGACGGTCAATTTCGTCGCATCCACCGTCGCCAGCTTTGCAGATCCATCGGATAGCTTGATCAGGCGGTGATCGCCGCTCTTCAGCGAGGTGCAATCAGCGTTCGCGGGCGCCAGAATGGTGCCGAGGGTCGAGGCGGCGGCCGTGGTGCTGCCCGTGCTGTTGGCAATGGCAGCGCTCAATTCACTCAGGCTGGTGTTTGCGCTCGCAATCGTTGATTGCAGGGTGTCCAGGATCGCGTCATAGCCCTGATGGCTGCCCGCAGCGATCGCGCCTGCGATAAAGTCGCCGACGCCGGAAGGATCGAATCCGGCCTTCTTGAGCACGGAGACCAAGGCCGATTGGGCACTGCTGACCGCCGTCGCGCTCACTGCCGTCGCCGGGCCGAACGCTGCCACAAACTGAGCCGGGTTTTGCCCGCCCAGCTGGGCGACCAGCAGTTCGGTAAGCGGCGTGATATGCGCGGTCGCGTTGCTGCTGCCCGACCCGGCGCCTGGAACCACCGAATGCAGGATGATCTTGCTGTCGCTGCTGGTGGCGGTCAGCACGCAGGGCAGGATTGCGCCCTTGAGCGTGACCGAATAGCTGCCATCCGTGGCCGTCGTTGCCGCTCCGGAACCTGACGCGCAGGTCATGTTGACTGCGGCACCAGACAACGGCAGACCAGTGGCGACCACACCACTGACGGTCTGTGCCGCCGGCGTTTGCGTGCCTGTTCCGCCCGACGTGGATGCGGAATCCCCGCCGCCGCCACAGGCGGCCAACGAAAGCGCTACAAAGCTGATCGCTAAAGGCTTGAGCTTCATTTTTTTCCTCCCTGACCCGTTCTAGTTAGAGGCTCGGATTTTCCGGAAGCCCATCTCGCCGGTCATCATTCAGATGGATGAAATTCAGGGATTTTCGCGGCGCACCCCGCAGAGAAGCTGTGATAAATTGGCAAAAAGAGATGGCTCCGGCATGGCCCGTGAAGTTTTAGGCCGAATACACCACAATTAAATTGCACTGCTTTTTGGGGAGAAAGCAATTGCCAAGGGACCAGCTTATCGGGGACCTCTATGAGGCCGCGCTGCACCACGACAGCTTTCTTGAGGTGTTCCACCAGGTCATCGAGGCTCTGGGGGCCAATTTTTTCCACATGTTCAGTTGGGATGCGGCAAGCAACGCCCCCCGTTTTTCGGTCTACTCCCCGCGAGGGGAGTTGGATGACGTCATTGCCCGCTACGACCAATACTATGGCGCGCTCGATCCTCGCCGCGGCTTTGTCGAGAAGGCGGCGATCGGCGAATTCGTCTGTTGCCACGATCACCTGACGGATCGGGACGTCGCACGTAGCGAATTCTTCCAGGACTACCAGATTCCAGCTGGCTTTCGGTATTTGATGGGCGTTCGCTTCGCGCGCCCGGGCAGCGGCGACGTCCTGCTCGGCCTGCTGCGAGCGTATGGCAGAACGCCGTATTCGCAGAAGGAACGCACCGCCGCAGTGGGCATGACTGGACATCTGCAGCGCTCCATCAATCTCTGGCAGGATGCAAGAATCCTGCACCGCGATGCCGCGCTCGGTGCTGAACTGATGGAGGAACTGGGGCTTGCCGTATTGGCCCTGGACAGAAACTCGCGTGTCGTCTCTGTCAACCAGGCCGCCGAATCCATGTTGCGTGCGACCGCCTGCCTAAGGCTGGCGCACGGTCGCCTGACTGCGGTGGTCTCGGCGGAGAATGATTACCTTCAGGCGGCCATTGCACGCGTAGCAAAGACCAGAAAAGGCGAAAGTCTAGCCTTGCAAGGCGCGTTGGACAGCGCGCACGAGATTTTTCTCAGCATCACCTCACTTCCCGCACAAACGCTGCGCGCAGCGTTTGGCGATGCCACCATCATGATTACCRCTAGACGGCGGCAGTGCGCAGGCGCGCTGGTCGTGGCGCAACAGTTGCGGCAGGCTTTTGGCTTGTCCAAGGCAGAAGCTGCGGTGGCAGAGGCGCTCATCCGGGGCGAGACGCCCGACGAATGCGCGGCCAGCATCGGTGTTTCACTTGCCACGATCCGCACGCAGCTCAGGGCGATCTACGAGAAGACGCACACCCGAACCCAGGCTGAGGCAGTCAGTGCGATGCTGTGGGTACTTCCTCGACGGACTCCTACTGACTAACGGCCGCCGTTCAGTGGCCTTCGAGTACGCCGCCGAATCCCGCATCAAGGCGCTTCGCCCGCCGTTCGATACTGGCTGGGTGTGACACCCGCCCTCTTGCGCATCAGGCGCCTGAGCGCCGTGGCATCCTCATAGCCCACCTGCTCGGCAACCTGCTCGACGGACATCCGGCTCGATTCGATCAGCATGCGGGCGCGATTGAGCCGCACGCTCTGCACCAGCGCCAAGGTACTCTTGCCCGTGGCCTCGCGCACACGCCGCGACAGCGTTCTCTGGGACATGGCAAACTCGTCCGCCAACACCTGGATACTGGGTGGCTGCGGCAATGCGGATTCGATCCGAGCCACCAGACGGCCGACCAGCGCATTGCCGTTGGACAACATGGCCGGCACCACGAAGCGCGCTTGTGCTTGCCGGCCGTCGATCAGCAAGACCCGGCTCACCGCGTCGGCAAGCGCAACGCCAAACCGGCTGCGCAACAGGTGAAGCATCAGATCGGTCTGTGCAAATGCCGCGCCGGCGGTGCTCACATGCTCATCCGCGCAGACCATGCGGTCGGCATCGACGATGCAACGCGGCTCCAGGCGCTGCAACTCGGCTGCCAGCCACCAGGATGTCGTGACCCGGCGCTGCGCCAGCAGGCCCGCGGCCTGTAGCAGGAACACCGCGGAGCAAGATGCCGCAACATGGCCGCCAGCGGCGGCATGCGTGGCAACAGCCCGTGCCGCCAGCCGCGCATCCTCTTGCGCCAGCCGGCGGGCGATGGCGCTGGCATCGTCGATGCCCAGCCCCGGCACGATCCAGGTCGTCGCATGCGTGGCCTGCGCACGTGGCCGCGCTGGCAAGGCCGCGGCTTCGATATGCATGCCGCCGCTCAACGGCACGGAACGCCCGGATGTCGATACCACGCGCCAGGTCGGCCGGGGCAGATGCATGCGCGGCGCGAGCAACGAAGCCGCGCGCAGGATATCGATCGTCGCGGCCACGCTGGTTGAATAGGCGCCGGACAGCGCCACAACGGTGAAATCCTTCATTGGCTGAAAACGCCCTAAAGATGTCTAAATTGACACTCAAAGTCTACCTGGCCAAAGCGTCTAATGCACCTACCTCAACGACAACGCCGCTTCGATGCCCAATATCCTCGTCAACATACCCAAAGGCGCGTTTGCCGGCCCTGCCCGCGCAGATCTCGCCCGCCGCATCAGCGACGCCGCCGCCATGGCGGAGCGCATGCCCGATGACCCGCACAAGCGCTTCGCGATCTGGGTCGTGATCGAAGAAGCGGAAGCCGGCTTGTGGACGTGCGGCGGCGTCGACATGTCATCGCAGGTGCTGCCCTGCATCGCGACGGTCTATGTGCCTGCTGGCGTGCTGGACGCGCCGGCCAGGGCGTTGTACGTACGGTTGATGCACGACGCCCTCCGGCAGGCGCAGCCAGCCGGCGACCAGCGGCGGCTGGCCACCTCGGTGAGGCTCCACGATGTGGCCGATGGCACCTGGGGGGTCAATGGCGATGTCTGGCAGTTGCCCCGCTTCGCAAAGGTGGCCGGCTACGCGCACCTGCAGCATCTGGCCGACGCGGCCTGACCATCCAGCGCACAGGAGGCAACGCCATGGTGAACCGCAGCATGATGGAGGCAGATCGCCTTGACGATTTCACGCGCCGCACGATCACGCTCGACGGCGTGGCCAAGGTGGTCCACGTAGCAGGCTCGGGGCCTGCGGTGATCGTCATGACGGAGATGCCGGGCATCAGCCCGCACGTCGCACGCTTTGCCCGGTGGGTACGCGATGCGGGCTTGACGGTCTATATGCCGTCGCTCTTTGGCCGCGACGGCGCCGTGCCGGACGCCGAGGCAGGTGCGGCGGTCTTTCGGCGCGCCTGCGTTAGCGCGGAGTTTCACGCATTCGCTGCCAATCAGTCGAGCCCGGTGACACAGTGGCTGAGGGCGCTGGCGAGGCTGGCGCACCAGGAGTGCGGCGGCCCCGGCGTTGGCGCCATCGGCATGTGTTTCACCGGCAACTTCGCACTGTCGATGATGCTTGAGCCGGCGATGCTGGCACCGGTGATCTGCCAGCCCTCGCTGCCGTTGGATGATCCCGGTGGCATCGAGATGGCGCCCGGGGAGCTCGCCGTGGTGCGTGAGCGGCTCGAGCGGGAGGATCTCACGGTGCTGGCGTATCGATTTGCAGGCGATCGGTTTTGCAGGGCGCAACGCTTCACGGCCTATGCCGAGGCCCTTGGCGGCAGGTTCGTGGGACGCACGCTGCCGGACAGCGCCGCCAACCCCGATGTCCCTGCCTTCTTTGCCCAGCACGTGCCTTGCCCGCACAGCGTCGTCACCGTCCACCTGATTGACGAAGCTGGCGAGCCGACAGTGGCCGCGCGCGACGAAATCCTGTCGTTCTTTGTGCAGCGCCTCGGCTCGTAGGTGGAGACGAGAAGGGCCAAGGCCCTCCAGGCTTCAAACCGGCAAACCCTTCGCCCTCAACACCGCGTCAAAGCGTTCCTGGTCCGTGGTGCCAGTGCGGTTGCCCTCGCGGATCTTGGCCTCCTTCTCCAGGTGCGCGCGTGTTTTGCGCAGCACGTGCGCCGCTTCGGCAGCCGGCACCGCGATCACGCCATCGGCATCGCCCACCACCAGGTCGCCCGGCATCACCACCAGCCCGGCGCAGGAAACGGGCACGTTGATCTCGCCCGGGCCGTCCTTGCTCGGGCCGCGATGCGTGTGCCCCCGGGCGAAGATCGGCATGCCCTCCTCCGCCCATTCGCACAGGTCGCGCACCGCGCCGTCGATCACCAGGCCGCCAAGCTTGCGGGCGATGCAGGTGGTGCGCATCAGGCCGCCTACCAAGGCCTGCGTCACGTCGCCGCCGCCGTCGATCACCAGCACGTCGCCGGCTTCGACCATCATCAGGGCCTTGTGGATCATCAGGTTGTCGCCGGGCCGCACGCGCACGGTCACCGCCGGGCCGCACAGCACGGTACCGAGCCGGGCGTGATACTGGCGCAGGCCGATGGCGCCCACGTTACGGCTCATCGCATCGCCGATGGCGGCCACCGGCATCTCGCGCAAGGCGGCGACGACGTCGGCGGCCGGGCCCGCCGCGCGTGGGTTGATGCGATAGCCGGCCGGCCACTGCAGTGGCTGGGAATCGTTGCTCATAGTGAAACTCCAAATCGGATGTAGCTAGCGCCGGGCTCAGCGCTCGCGGGTATGTTGTCAGCGCAATGCCTCGCACGCCAGGCGCAGCCGCCGCAGGCCTTCCTGCAACTGCGCAACAGAGGTGGCAAAGGATATGCGGAAGAACGGCGACACGCCATAGGCACCGCCCTGCAGCACGGCCAGGTTCTGCGCCTCCAGCAGGTAGAGCACGAAATCGGCATCGGTCTCGATCCGCTTGCCTTCCGGTGTCAGCTTGCCGATCAGGCCTGCACAGGACGGATACACATAGAATGCGCCTTCCGGCGAGTGGCACCGGATGCCCGGGATGCGGTTGAGTTCCGCCACCACCATGTCGCGCCGCGCCTGGAAAATACGCGTGCGTTCGGCGATGAAGTCCTGCGGGCCGCTCAGGGCTTCCAGCGCGGCGGCCTGGCTGATGGACGATGGGTTGGACGTGCTCTGCGACTGCAACTTGACCATGGCCTTGACCAGCGCCGCCGGCGCGCCGCCGTAGCCGATGCGCCAGCCCGTCATGGCGTAGGCCTTGGACACGCCGTTGATCGTGAGCGTGCGCGCCATCAGCGCCGGCTCCACCTGCGCGATGGTGCAGAACTCGCGGTCGTCATAAAGGATGTGCTCGTAGATGTCGTCCGTCATCACCCACACCTGCGGGTGGCGCAGCAGCACCTCGGCCAGCGCCTCGAGCTCCGCGCGGGAATACGCCGCGCCGCTCGGGTTGTTGGGGGCATTCAGCACGAGCCAGCGCGTGCGCGGCGTGATGGCGTGCTCCAGGTCCTCCGGGCGCAGCTTGAAGCCATTCTCCGGCGGGCAGTCCACGAAGACCGGCGTGCCGTCGGCCAACAGCACGATGTCGGGGTAGGACACCCAGTAGGGCGTCGGCACGATGACCTCATCGCCCACGTCCACCGTGCACATCAGCGCGTTGAAGATGATCTGCTTGCCCCCGGTGCCGACGATGATCTCGCTGGCCGCGTAGTCCAGGCCGTTGTCGCGGCGGAACTTATCGGCAATCGCCGCCTTGAGCTCCGGCGTGCCGCCAACATCGGTGTACTTGGTCTTGGACGCCGACATGGCGCGGGTGGCGGCCTCGCAGACGTTCTGCGGCGTGTCGAAATCCGGCTCGCCGGAGGTGAGGCCGACGATGTCCCGGCCGCTGGCGCGAAGCTCACGCGCGCGTTGCCCTGCCATCGAGCTGGGCGACGGCTTGATCCGGTTGAGGCGGGCTGCGATGATTGTCATGGTCTGGGCGCTGTCTTCGGTAGCGTGAATGGATAAGGTTAGGCAAGCTTGCGATGCTGGCGCAGGTAGGCAACGAGCCCGCCGGCCGCGCGGATGGCCAGCACGATGTCCGGCACGGGTTCGCAGGGAATGCGGCGGGTAGGCGCCTCGCAGGCATGGCCCACCATCAGCTCGGCGCCGGCGCCGTCCAGGCGCAGCGTCAGCGCGTTGCCTTCGGCAATGCCGGCGGTATCGGCGGTGATCAGCAGCAGGCCGTTGTTGATGGCGTTGCGCCAGTAGGTGCGTGAGAAGCTGCGGGCCACCACGACGCGGATCCCTGCGGCGAGCACCACAGTGACTGCCACCTCCATCGCGGAGCCGCAGCCGAAGTTATGCCCGGCCACCAGGATGTCGCCATCCGCCACGCTGGCGGCGAAGGCGGGATCCACATCCTCCAGCAGGTAGCGGCGCAGCACCTGCGGGTCCAGGCTGTCCTTCTTGCGGCTGGAGGCGATCAGGTAGTCGGTATTGATGTCATCGCCAAGCAGGCGGGCGCGGCCGTGGATGACGGACGCGGCGCCGGCTGCGGCGTTGGATGCGGTTTGCTGCAATGTCATTGCGCCACCTCGCGCGGATCGACCAGGTGGCCGGTGACGGCGGCGCTGGCGCAGGCGCGCGGCGACGCCAGGAAAATCTCCGACGTGCGATTGCCCATGCGGCCCTTGAAATTACGGTTGGCGGTGGAGATCACGCGCATGCCATCGGCGGGAATGCTGCCGCAGGTGCCGCAGCAGGCGCCGCAGCCGGACGGCTGGATCTCTGCCCCGAACGCCGCGAACTCCGCCAACAGGCCGTCGCGCTCCAGCTCCGCGCGGACCTCTTCCGATGCGGGCGTCACCACCAGCCGCACGCCGGGCGCCACGCCACCGCCCGCGCGCAGCACGTCCAGCGCTTCGCGGTAGTCCTTGCTGCGCCCGCCGGTGCAGGTGCCGAGATAGACCATGCCGATCTTCAAGGCCGGCGCCTGCGCCAGATCGAGCACACCGTCCACGCGGTGCGGCAACGCCACCTGCGGCGTGATGGCGGACAGGTCGAAGCCGAGCGTATCGACATAGGTGGCGTCGTCATCCGCCGCCACCGGGACATAAGCCTGCGCGGTGCGCCCGGCGAGGTACGCTGCCGTGCAACCATCGAAGGGAAACAGGCCCGCCTTGGCGCCCATCTCCACCGACATATTGGCCAGCACGATGCGGTCGTCCATATCGAGCGCGGCAAGGCCGGGCCCGTCGAACTCCAGCGCAAGGTAGCTCGCACCGCCCGCACCGATGCGGCGCGCCATGGCCAGGGCCAGGTCCTTGGCCGACGCGTACGCCGGCAAGGCGCCATGCAGGCGGATACGCAGCGAGCCGGGCACCTTGAGCCAAAGCTGGTTGCACTGCAGGACGCCGGCCAGGTCGGATGAGCCGATGCCCGTGCCGAACGCGTTGAGCGCGCCGTAGGTCACCGCATGCGAGTCAGCCCCCACCACGAGCTGGCCGGGCAGCGCCCGGCCCCGCTCCAGCATGAGCTGGTGGCCGATGCCCTCGCCCACCTCGAACACCCCGATGCCATGCGCCAGTGCGTAGTCCCGCGCGATGTCCTGCAGGGCCAACGCGCGCGCGCCGGAGCTTGCGCCGTAATGATCCAGCGCGAAGACCACGCGTTCGGGCCGGGCCGGTCCCGGCAAAGCATCGCGCTCCGGCTGCATCTGCCGCAGGTAGTCGAGCGCCATGGGGATCGAGCCATCCGTGCCCATGGTGGCATCCGGCTCGCAGATCGCCAGGTCGCCAGCGCGCAGGTCGCGGCCGGCGGCGCGGGAGAGCAGCTTCTCCGCCATCGTCCTGCCGCCGGTGCCGGGGGTAGCCGATACGTTCATCGCCGGCACCGGATCAGTTCAGCTTGAGGTTGGCGCTCTTCACGACCTTCCCCCACTTCTCATGCTCGGATTGAATCTGGCGGGCGAAGACGTCGGGCGAACCGCCAACGGGCTCGACGCCAAGCTGCACCAGCTTGTCCTTGACCTCCTCGGTGGCGAGAATGTGGTCGATCGCGCGATTGAGCTTGAGCACGATCGCACGCGGCGTACCGGCGGGGGCCACCACGCCGCTCCATGACAGCGACTCGTAGCCCTTCAGCCCAGCCTCATCCACGGTCGGCACATTGGGCAGGCCAGGAAGGCGCTTGCGGCTGGTCACCGCCAGCGCGCGCAGCTTGCCCTGCTGCACAAAGCCGATCGAAGAAGGCGCGTTATCGAACAGCATCGTCACCTGCCCGCCGAGCAGGTCGGTCAGCGCGGAGGAGCTGCCCTTGTAGGGCACATGCAGGATGTCAACGCCAGCCATGGACTTGAACAGCTCGCCGGACAAATGCGTGGAGCTGCCCGGCCCCGACGAGGCAAAGCTGAGCGAGCCCGGCTTGCTCCTGGCCAGCGCCACCAGTTCCGGCACGGTGGTCACCGGCAAGCTCGGCGACACCACCAGGATGTTCGCGTTCTGCGTGACGTAGCTCACCGGCACGAAATCCTTGGCCACGTTGTAGCCCATGCGGCTGTACAGATGGTCGTTGATCGACAGCACGCCCGTAGCGCCCATCAGCAGCGTGTAGCCATCGGCCGGGGACTTGGCCACCAGCTCCGCGCCGATATTGCCGCTGGCGCCGGCCCGGTTGTCGACCAGGAACGGCTGCTTGAACTGCTGGGAGAGCTTTTCGGCGAGGATGCGCGCGACCACATCGGTAGAGCCTCCGGCCGCGAACGGCACCACGATGCGCACCGCCTTGTTGGGGTAGCCGTCGTCCGCTGCAGGGGCGTCGGCGGCATGGGACAGACATGGCAGGACAACAAGCAGTACGGCGCTCAGGCGGATCAGGCTCTTCATCTGGGGTCCTGTGGGAGAGAGAAAAGTGGCACTTTGTATCCATCGCCACGCAGTACGGCGCCGTGGTTGAAGCCAAATTCTATGCACCCCCATTAATCTGGACAAACGAATTCGATAGGCCGATTATTACGAAATCCAGAAAAATAGCCCGGACCGCGATCCCGGCCGCCCCCCCCTATCCTCATGCGCCACAATGTCACCCTCAAGCAACTGCGTTGCTTCCTGGCCGTCGCCGACACCGGCTCCTTCACGGCCGCCGCCCTGCGCCTGTGCATGACGCAATCGGCGCTCACGGCCACCATCCAGCAGTTGGAAGAAGCCGTAGACCTGAAGATGTTCGACCGCACCACCCGGCGCGTGGCCCTGACCGAACACGCCGAACGCTTCCGGGCCGAGGCGGAGAAAGTCGTCAACGGCTTCGACAGTTCGGTCTATGACCTGATGGCGCTGTCCCAGGGCAGCCGAGGGCATATCCGCATCGTCGCCGCGGCCTCGGTCATCAACCACTTCCTGGTCCGTGCCATCCCCAGGTTCCGCGAGAGCTATCCCGGCATCACCATCTCCCTGCGCAACCCCGCCGCCCGTCAAGCCGAGCGGCTGGTGCTGGAAGGCGAAGTGGATTTCGCCATCGACAGCAAATACCAGGGCCATGAAGGCCTCGACTACACGCCACTGGTGGCCGACTCCTACGGCGTGGTCTGCCACCGCGACCTGCCGCTGGCGCAACTGGAACGCCCGGTATGCTGGGCCGACCTGACGCCCGAACAATATGTCGGCTTCAGCGCGGACACCGGCATCGGCCACTTCCTGCGCAGCCACGCCGGCAACTGGCCCGTGCTCGGCGGCCAGCACGATGAAGTGGAAAGCACCAGTTCCCTGTTCGCCATGCTCAGCATGGGCAAGCAGTACTCGGTGCTGCCTGCGCTGGCGAACAAGGGACGTGAGTATCCCGACCTGGTCTTCCGGGAATTGCACGAGCCGCTGCTGTCACGGGAGATTTGCGTGATCACGCGGCCGTTGCGGTCGCTGTCACCGAGCGCGCAGCGGCTGTTGGGGATTTTGCTGGAGGAGATACGGGAACAGGCCCTGCCGCCGGGGGTGTCGGTGCAGGCGGCTGCGCAAGTGCGGATGGTCCAAGGGGGCGAAAGAGCGAGTCGCCGCCCCCAGCCTTCAAGCCTTTGACTTTGTAGCCAGCCTGCGCAGCACCCAATCATGTGCCCGCCTGGCAACGCGCGTGCAACCACGCGTACCACGCCTGCATACCCTCGCCAGTCTGCGCCGAGACATGCAGTATCTCGATGCCGGGATTGACCTGGCGCGCGTACCGTACGCAGCGCTCCACGTCGAAACGCAGATGCGGCAGCAGGTCCGTCTTGGTCAGGACCATCAGGCTGCTGGCGTGGAACATGTGGGGATACTTGACCGGCTTGTCCTCGCCCTCCGTCACCGACAGGATCACCACCTTGGCCTGTTCGCCAAGATCGAACAGCGCCGGGCAAATCAGGTTGCCAACGTTCTCGATCATCAGCAGCGAATGCGGCGGCGGGTCAAGCGCGTCCAGTCCGCGGGAAATCATCTGCGCGTCCAGGTGGCAGCCCGTGCCGGTGTTGAGCTGGATCGCCCGGCCACCCGCTGCGCGAATGCGCTCCGCATCGTTCAACGTCGCCTGGTCGCCCTCGATGATGCTCAATGGCAGCGCGCCATCCAGATCGCGGATGGTGCGCTCCAGCAACGTGGTCTTGCCCGCGCCCGGCGAGCTCACCAGATTCAGCGCCACGATTGCGCGGCCCGCCAGCCAGCCACGATTGCGCTCGGCGATCAGCTGGTTCTTGGCCAGGATGTCCCGCTCGATGGCAACGGGTGTGCCGTGAACGAGGGCGTGCTCGTGCGCTGGCTCGTGTGGATGCTCGTGCGTGTGTTCATGTTCATGGTCATGGTCATGGTGAGTATGCGGATGCGCGTGGGAATGCATATGGCCCCCCTGTCCCGCGCCCGCGTGAGCACGAAACACCATCCCGCCCGGCGCCGCGGCGACAACGGCCTCCGCTTGCGGATCCGTCACCACCGCGCCTTCCGTATCCGAGCAACCACAAGTCGTGCACATCACGCCACCTCCATCCGCCGGATCTTCAACTGCTGCCCGGAAATCAACGCCAGGTTCTCGCTGCCGCAAGCGCATTGCCCGAACGGCACGGCAATGTCGAGTTCAGCGCCGCAAGCCGTGCAACGTGCCCGCCCGGGTGTTTCGATAATCTCGAGCACCGCGCCTTGCACCGCCGTATCCTTCGCACAGACATCGAAGCAAAAACGGATCGCATCAGGCATGACGGCCGAGAGCTGGCCGATTTCCAGCATCACCCGCAGCACCCGCGCCCCGTTAGCCTGCTCGGCGCAGATCTCGACCACGCTGTTCGCGATGCTCATCTCGTGCATGACGCCCCCCCTCAGCAGATCCGTGGCAACTGCTCGCCGACCAGCGTGTCGACGATCCGCTGGCCGCCAAAGCCGGTGTGCAGCACCACCAGGCCCGCCGGCCCGGCCTCCACCACGCCGATCGCCGCCGCCTGCCGGCCGTCGGGATGGGTGCGCATCGCCGCCAGTACGCGTCCGGCGTCCGTGGGCGGCACCACGGCAACCAGCTTGCCCTCGTTGGCCAGGTAGAGCGGATCCAGCCCGAGGATCTCGCACGCGCCCTTGACCGCCTCGCGCAACGGGATATCCGCCTCGCGGATGCGGATGGCCACGCCGGAGCCATGCGCGAACTCGTTAAGCACCGTGGCAACGCCGCCGCGCGTGGCGTCTCGCAGGCAATGGATGTCCGGGCAGGCGTCGAGCATCCGCGCGATCAAGCCATTGAGCGGGCGGCAATCACTCTCTACATCGGCTTCCAGCGCAAGCTGCTGGCGGGCGACCAGGATCGCCGCGCCATGGTCGCCGAGGTAGCCGTTGACGATCACCACATCGCCCGCGCGCGCATGGCTAGCGGAAATGGCCACGCCCGCGCGCACCACGCCGATGCCTGCGGTGTTGATAAAGAGCTTGTCCGCGCAGCCGCGCTCCACTACCTTGGTGTCGCCCGTGACGATGGCGACGCCCGCCTCCTGCGCCACCCGCTGCATGCTGGCCACGACCCGGCGCAGTGCGTCGATCGGGAAGCCCTCCTCCAGCACCATGCCGCACGACAGGAACAGCGGCGCCGCCCCCGAGACCGCCAGGTCGTTCACCGTGCCGGCGACCGCCAGCGTGCCGATATCGCCGCCGGGGAAGAACAGCGGATCGACCACGTAGCTGTCGGTGGTAAAGGCCAGCCGGTCGCCGTGCGCGGCGAAGACGGCCAGCGGAAACACCGCCTGGTCCTCCAGCGCAGTCAGCGCTGGGTTATCGAATGCCGTCACGAACACGTCTTCGATCAGCTCGCGCATGGCCCGCCCGCCACTGCCGTGGGCGAGGTTGATCACGGTGTCGCGCACATGCGCGACGCGCTTTGGCGCCAAGGCAGCGGTAGCCCGGTCATTCATGCCGTGCTCCCCGCGCAGATGGCAGCGCCGGTCGGGGCCTGCGCCTTGGCGCCGTGCCGCTCGATCCGCGAGGTATCGATCCGCCCGTAGTGGTAATACGCGGCGCACGCGCCCTCGCTCGACACCATCAGCGAGCCCAGCGGCGCCTCGGGCGTGCAGGCCGTGCCAAACACCTTGCACTGGTGCGGCTTGATCACGCCCTTGAGCACCTCCCCGCACTGGCAGGCCTTGGGGTCGGCGATCTTGACATCCGGCACCGTGAACTTGCGCTCGGCATCGAATCCGGCAAACGCCTCGCGTATCCGCACGCCGGAGAAGTCGATGGATCCCAGCCCGCGCCACTCGAAGAACTCGCGCAGCTCAAAGACCTGCTGGATCGCCGCCAGGGCCTGCGGGTTCCCCGCTTCCGGCACGATGCGCCCGTACTGGTTCTCCACCTCGCAACGCCCTTGCGCGATCTGCCTCAGCACCATCCACATCGACTGCAGCACATCCAGCGGCTCGAAGCCGGCTACGGTGATCGGCTTGCGGTAATGCCGGGCGATAAAATCATAGGGCCGCGTGCCAATCACCATGCTGACATGGCCCGGGCCGAGGAAACCGTCGATCTGCAGGTCCGGCGAATCCAGGATCGCCTTGATGGTGGGGATGATCGTGATGTGGTTGCAGAACAGCGAGAAATTGCGGATCCCCATGGCATGGGCCTGCAACACCGTCATGGCGGTGCTGGGCATGGTGGTCTCGAAACCAAGGCCGAAGAAGATCACCTCGCGCTCCGGATGCGCCTGCGCGATCTTCAATGCATCGAGCGGCGAGTAGACCATCCGCACATCGGCGCCGTCCGCCTTGGCCTTGAGCAGGCTCTTCTTCGAGCCCGGCACCCGCATGGCGTCGCCGAAGGTGGTGAAAATCACCTCCGGGCGTTCGGCCAGCGCCACGCAATCGTCCACCCGCCCCATCGGCAGCACGCACACGGGGCAGCCCGGGCCATGCACAAACTCAACCTCATCGGGCAGCAGCTGCTGGATGCCATAGCGGAAGATCGTATGCGTATGCCCGCCGCACACCTCCATGATCTGCAAGGGGCGTTGCTTCGCCCGCGCGATGCCCGCTACCAGCTCGCGGATTTCCCTGGCCAGCGCCTGCGCCTTGGCGGGATCGCGGAACTCGTCGACGTATTTCATCGCGCGCCTCCTTGGGCCAGCCCGCCACGGTCATCGGCGAGCAGGGTATGCACCAGGTCCCACAGGATGTGATAGATCGCCACGTGGGTCTCCTGCACCCGGTGAATGCTGTCGCTCGGCACCACCAGGCAATGGTCCAGATCCGTGCTGGTGGCCATGCGCCCGCCGTCGTGGCCGGACAGGCCGATGGTCACCATGCCCATCTCCTTGCCCTTGGCGAAGGCAGCCAGCAGGTTCTCCGAGTTGCCGCTGGTCGACACGCCAATCAGCGCGTCGCCGCGCCGTGCCTGCGCCACCAGCTGGCGCACGAAGATATGCGCGAAGCCGACATCGTTGCCCACGGCGGTCATCATGGCGGTGTCCGCAACCAGGTTGACGGCGCTCAGCGCCGGGCGGCCGGCGGTGACGGGATGCAGGAACTCCACCGCGATATGCGCCGCGTCGCAGCTCGAGCCGCCGTTGCCCATGGCAAAGAGGCGGCCATCGCGGCGGTACGTGGCGGCAATGGCATGGGCCACCGCCACCACCGCCGGCCCGTTCTGCGCAAAGAACCTGCGCTTGGCGTCAAGGCTGTCGTCCGCCTTGCGCCGCACGGATTCCAGCAAGGCTGCGTCGAGCTTGTCCCGGTCCTGCCGTTCTCCGTGCAGGAAGGGATACAAGCCTTCTAGTGGCGATTGGTCGGGCATGCCGCGTCTCCGTGCTGACTACTACCTGCTAACTGCTACCTGCTAACTGCTACCTGCTACACCTGTGGCGAAGCCCGCGCTTCGCCACGCATCTCGTCGAACTCCGCTTGCGCGACACCGAGCTCGTGCAGCAACGCCAGCGTGCGTGCGGCCTCCGCCTCGTCGAGCCGGCTCATCGCAAAACCCACGTGCACCAGCACCCACTCGCCAACGCACTGAGCGGCCGGGTGCCCGTCATCGACGATAAATGCGATATTGATCACGCGCCGCACGCCACCGACATCGACAACCGCCAGCGCGTTGGCCGCGTCCCGCACTTCCATGATCTGTCCGGGGATGCCTAGGCACATGTCTCGCTCCGTTGGTCCACACCCGCACCAGCATTGGCCTGCAGCGCCTGCGCGGCGGCAATCACCGCCTGCCCGAGCGAGAGTCCGCCGTCGTTGGCCGGCACCTGCCGGTGCCACAGCACGCGGAACCCGCTAGCGCCGAGCCGCGCGGCAACCTGCTCCAGCAGGATGCGGTTCTGGAACACGCCGCCGGACAGCGCGACGGCTGCGCCGCTGCCGATCCCGTCACCCACATCCGCCAGGTGGCTCACCATGTCGACGACAGCGATCGCCAGGCCTTTGTGGAAGCGCGCGGCAATCACCGCCGGGGGCGTGCCTTGCGTCAGGTCATCGAGCAACGCCTGCCACATGGGGGGCGGCTCCAGGCAGGCCAGCTCGCCTGGCACCAGCGCAAACGGGTAGGCGCGCGCGTCGCCCTCCTCGTCCATGACGCGTGGGTCGACCAGCGCCTCAAGCTCGACAGCGGCCTGCCCTTCATACGCCGAGCGCTCCGGGCAGATGCCGAGCGCCGCCGCGACCGCGTCGAACAGCCGCCCCGCTGAACTCGCCAGCGGGCTGTTGACGCCCCGGCGCATCATGGCGTCGAGCACCGCGCGGGGGCGTGCCGCCAGGCACCGCACCATCGCCAGCGCGCCATACCGCGCCGCGAGCGGATCCCAGCCGAACGCAGACACCAGATGCGCGTACGTGTTGCGCCACGGTTCGTGGATCGCGCTGGCACCGCCGGGCATGGCGACCGGCCTCAGCCTGCCGAGCCGGGTAAAGCCGCGATAATCCGCCTGCAGGAACTCGCCGCCCCACAGGCTGCCGTCCGCCCCGAAGCCAAGCCCGTCCAGCGCCACGCCCAGCACGGGCCGGGCGTCCAGCGGCACGCCATTCTCCACCATGCACGCCGCGATATGCGCGTGATGGTGCTGGATCTCCACGAGCGGCAATGCCCGCGCCAAGGCCAGTTCACGGCCGATCTTTGCTGACAGGTACTCGGGATGCAGGTCGACCGCGATGCGTTGCGGCGCATGCTCGAACAAGGCCATGTATTGCACCAGCGCGCGCTGGTAGTCCGCATGCGTCAGCGCATCTTCCAGATCGCCGATGTGGTGCGAGACGATGGCCTCGCCGCGGCGCATCAGGCAAAACGTATTCTTGAGCTCGCCCCCCATCGCCAGGATCGGGGGCGCATCGGCAAATCCCGGCGGCAGCAAGATGGGCGCGGGCGCATAGCCGCGCGCGCGGCGTATCACGCTCGGCGCATCCAGCACCACCCGGGCCACGGCATCGTCCACGCGCCGCGCTATGTCGCGGTCGTGCATCAGGAACGCCTCGGCGATAGCGTCAAGGCGCATGCGCGCGTCGGCGTTCTCGATGCACTGCGGCTCGTCGCTGGCATTGCCGCTGGTCAGCACGATGGGGCGGTCGGTGGCGGCCATCAACAGCCAGTGCAGCGGCGTGCTGGGCAACATGAAGCCAAGCGAGCGCACGCCCGGCGCCACGTCCGGCGCCAGTTCGGCGCCGGGCTCCCGGCACTCGCTGGCGACCAGGATCACGATCGGCCCGGCCGGGCTCTGCAACAGGCGGCACTCGCGCTGCGTGGGCGCGCAGTACCGGCGGATGACCGCGAGATCGCGCGCCATCAGCGCGAACGGCTTCTTCTCGCGCCGCTTGCGCTGGCGCAGGCGTGCCACCGCCGCCGGGTTGCAGGCGTCGCAAGCCAGCTGGAATCCGCCAAGCCCCTTGATGGCGACGATGCGGCCCGCGCGCAGCAGTGCGCTTGCCGCCTGTATGGCATCGGCGGGACCTGCCGCCAGCGCGCCGTCGGTGCCCTCCAGCCAGACATGCGGCCCGCACGCGGGGCAGGCCAGCGGCTGCGCGTGAAAGCGCCGGTCAGCCGGGTTCTCGTATTCGTCACGGCAAGCCTGGCACATCGGGAACGCAGCCATGGTGGTATTGGCGCGATCGTAGGGAATCGCCCGGATAATCGACAGGCGCGGGCCGCAATGCGTGCAGTTGGTAAAGGGATAGCCAAAGCGCCGGTTATCCGGGTCGCAAATGTCGGCGACACAGTCAGCGCAAAGCATGGCATCCGGCACCACGCCGGTGTGCACATGCCCGCCCGCGCTTGGCACGATGCAAAAGCCCTCCACGCCGGCGTCCGGCGCCAGCGCGCGGCGCTCGATCCGGTCGATGCGCGCCAGCGGCGGGCATTCGTCGCGCAGGCGCGCGACAAAGCGGTCCAGCAGCGCGGCATCGCCCCAGGCGCGGATCAGCACGCCGTCGCTGTCGTTGCGCACCTGCCCGATAAGCCCGATGTCATGCGCCAGGCGCCACACCGTCGGGCGAAACCCCACGCCTTGCACCATGCCGCGCACACGAATCTCCTCGCCGGCCGGCCGTGCCGGGGCTGGCCGCTCCTTGACAGGTTGTGCGCAAGCCTGCATGACGCCTCCGTTCGACAAAACGCTGTTCGACCGACCGCTACACGCTACAGCTACATATTGCGTATCCGGATGTAGCGCCTGAGATCCTTCATGTTCGCCATCAGCGCGACGACGATCGCCGGCAAGACCAGGTACTTGAGAAATTTCATCATGCCTCCTGCACCAAAACGCCGCGGCGGCGGGCTACGCCGCCGGGCCATACAATCGTTCGACCTTGCGCCCGACCATCGATTCCACCAACGCCACGGCACGGTCAACCGCCGCCGCCACCGGCTCGCTCAGGCCCATGCGCCCTTGCCCGCCATCTTCCATGCCGAAGTCGGCAGGCTCGCACCCGATCACGACGATGTCCGCGCACGCGCCACCCATCATGCGTACCGTCTGCAGCACCCGCGCCGGATCCATGTCGTGCGGCGACATCAGCACCGGGCAAGCGTAGGGGTCGGCCGCTGCGGCCGGGGCGCTCTCCTGCGCGGATGGCTCGATCACGTAGAGGCTGCCGGGCGCGCCGCCCCGCTGCGTGACATCGATCAGGATCGCGGCGTCCACCCCGTCGAGCAGCGCGTAGCACAGGTCGATGCCGCGAATGCCAAAATCCGCCAGCACCACGCTGGGCGGGAAGGCCGGCAGCGCGCTGGCCGCCTGGCGTGCGCTCAGGCGCTGCACCACCTCCACGCCAAAGCCATCGTCGCCGAGGAACACGTTGCCGATGCCGGCCACCAGGATGCCGCTCATGGCTGCGCCTCCTGGCCGCCCAGCGGCTCGATCTCATCTGGGCCAAAGAAGAAGCGATGTCCCGGCATGCGCGCGAGGCCAAACTCCTTGCCGGGATCGCAGTCGACCGTCACCGCCACATGCACGCGGTCTTCGAAATCGCGCTCGATGGATTCGATGGTCGCTACCTGCCCGCTCAAGGCGATGTCGAAAATGTCCGCGCGCGAGCGCGGGTGCAGCCTGACATGGTCGCCCACCCGGATCTCGCGGCCGTCCACCCGCAGGCAGGCCAGGCGCGGCCCGGCGTCCAGCCCGGCCCATGGCGATGGCATGTCCGGGGGACGGATGGCATCTTCACCCTGCCCGCCCCGGATATGGCGCATCGCGCCATGCAGCTTCTGCATCTGCTGCGCGCCGAGCGCTTCGGTGCGCGCCAGCAGCGCACGGGTGCGCTCGTCCGTGGCGGCCATCTCCCGTTTCTCGTCATCGGTCATGGCCAGGATGCGCAGCGTGAGGATCTCATCGATCTCGGTGGCGTCGAACAAATCGCCGGCGCTCTCCGGCGCGATCTGCGGGTAATCGTAAAGAATGATGGGCGACGCCAGCATGGTGTGCTGCTGCCCCGCGTCGCCCACCAGCACCGGCCAGGCGCCGGCATTGCGGCAGGCGGCCATCTCGGCGGCCAGTTCCGCAGGCGGATCCATCGAGGAAATCCACGCGCCGCCGCTAACGTGCAGGACGCTGTGGCAGGACACCAGCGCGTGCAGCGACGCCGCATCCCGCGTCAGGCTCGCGGCGTTGGCAAGCGGGGTCAGGTTGGCAATGCGCACGGTCAGCCGGTACACGCCGTCGGCGACCTGCGCGGCGCAAGCCTCGACGCTGCCCTGCAAGTCCGCGTGGGTACGGCGCAGCGCGCCACGGAGATGGCCATCGCGGTCCGTCAGGCCCTCCAGCTCGCTGCCGCCATCGAACGCGAACGGGCTCGCGCGCGGCTCGCCGAGCAACTCGGCGAGCCGCGCGGGCGGGATGGCAGGCTGGCGCTCGACCGCCTCCTGCCAGGGATGGAAGCGGCGCTCGTCCACGTCGAGCATCGGCACCGCCTGCCAGGCCGGCTCGCCCATGAGCGGGACCTGCGCGCCGGCGGCCGGCAAGGCCAGCACTACCCTGTCCACCACCTGCAGGAAGCCCGGCTGCACACTGACGCAGGTCTGCGGGCCACCACGTACCAGGCATTCGACCTGCATGGTCCACGGATCGCTGCCCCGCGCCTCGGCATAGGCGCGCGGAAACACACCGCCAAAGGTCCAGCGCTGCCGGTTCTTCACCGACGAGGGGCGGTAGGGATACAGCATGTAGCCCTCGTACAGCACCGCCTGGATCACGCTCTGGACCGCGCTCACGGCTGCTTCTCCTCGACAGCGTCCAGCAGGCCTTCGATGGCCCGCTCCCAGCTGGCAAGGCCGCGCGCGGTCTTGTAGCGCGCGAGCCGGTCAAAGACGTCCTGCTGCAGGCAGAGCCACGCGCCGTTGGGGTAGTACCGCGTCATCATCTCGCGCCACAAGGACACCGGCAGCTGGTACGCCGCCTCCTTGTGCCACGGGATCGGCGCGGCCTGCAGCGCCTGCCCCGGGCCGCGATAGAACACGGTGCCGCTGAACTGCAGCATCAGCGGGATCTCGCCGGCCTCGAGCGCATGGAAGTACTTGGTGGCCGCGACATTGAAATCAAAGCTGCATGGCACGGGAAGATCGATCACGCAGTGCGCCGAGAACGGCGGCACGATCACCGTCGCATGCGTCCACAGCAGCGTGCGCACCGTCTCGCCCCAGCGCTGCGGCGTGCCGAACAGGTCTTGCATCCCGGCCTGCTCGGCCGGTGCGTAGCGGCGCTTGGTGGCTTCGATCTGGATCTGGCATTGCAGCGTCACGCTGGAGATCCGCTCGTTCGCGGGCGCGCTCGCTATCTGCAGCTTGAACAGCAGCAGCGGCGCCGCGGCAAAGGGCGCCACTTCGGCCGACTGGACGGTGAAGGCGAGGTCAGGCATGAAGCAGGCCCTCCGGCACCCTGCCGGTGTCCTTCAGCGCGGCGATAAAGCCGCGAATGGCCTCCCACGCCTGCGCGCCGCCGGACAGGCCGCGCCAGCGCGCGCGGATCAACCCGGTCAGCGCATAGCACTGGTCGATGGGCGCCTGGAAGTAGTCCCTGGCGCCTTGCGCGCGATAGACCAGCAGCGCTTCCACATCGGGCAGCAACCGCGTCAGCACCGGATTGTCGGCAAGGAGGTTGTCCCAGGCAGCGAGGTCGAGCAGCGATTGCGTGGCGCCTGCCGCGCCCGGATAGAGCGCGACCACGTGCCCGGCCTGCGAATCCATGTAGAAGAAGGCCACGTCGATGGGGATCGCCAGGGCATCCCACTGCGCGTCGGTCATGCGAAAGCCGTCGAGGTAGCAGCCCTCGCGCGGCACGCAGCGATAATGCGTGCCCTGCTGGCTGCCGAACAACAGGGTGCACGCCCGGCAGCAGCAAAACAGGCGGCGCTTGCCGACATCGAACAGATGGGCGTGATCAGAACCAATGGTGGCGGCGCACAGTTCGCACTGGGCATAGTCGGACTTGCGCGCGAACTGGCGCAAGCGCGCCGCCCATCCGCCGCTGGACGCAGGCGCGGCGATCATGGCGGGCCGGACTCCGCCTGGTCATGCACGGTGGCCTGGCGCGGCATGAAGCGCAGTTCGTGCACGTTGACGTCTGGCAAGCCTTCCACCTCGACCCGCATCACTTCCGGGGCCTGCTCGAAGATCGCCAGCTCGATCTCGTGCTGCAACCCTTGCGCAGTGGCATGGTCGCCCTGCAGCCGGCCGCGCACGCGCACGCGCACGGCCTCTTCGGCGGCGTCGAGCAACTGGACCTGGATGCCCTGCGCCCCCAGCATGGGCCGCATCTTGTCCACGGCCCGCGCGACCCGGGTCGGGATGTCGTACGGGTGCAATCCATGCAGGTTGAGCAGCGCGCAGACGCTTGGATCCACCACCATGGCTTCGATCACCGCATCGCCCGCGGCCCCTGCCGCCGACACGATCTCCATCACCCTTGCCAGCCCGCCGGCATGCAGGTCCAGCACCACCTGCAGCAGCTCCTTTGCCGCCGCGCTGGCCTTGGTGTCGTCAAGCGTCTCCAGCGCCGTGATCAGCGCCTCGACGCGTTGCTGCTGCGCTTGAACCGTGTGGACATCGCTCATGTGTGCGCCCCCAACATCACGCCGAATGTCGGGGAATGCGACTGGTCGATGGTCTTCCCGTTGCCCACGTACATATGCACGCCGCACGGCAGGCAGGGATCGAAGCTGCGCACCGCGCGCATGATGTCGATGCCCTTGAACTTGTCCGGGCCGTTTTCCTCGAAGATCGGCGTGTTCTGCACCGCGTCTTCATAGGGCCCGGGCGTGCCATAGATGTCTCGCGGGTTCGCGTTCCATGGGGTCGGCGGATACGGATGATAGTTGGCGATCTTGCCGTCGCGGATCACCAGGTGATGCGAGAGCACCCCGCGCACCGCTTCATGGAAGCCGCAGCCGATGGCTTCGTCGGGCACCTTGAAATCGGTGAACGTGCGGGTGCGCCCGGCATGCAGCTCGGCCATGGCCTTCTCGGCGAAGTGCAGCGCGGCGGCAGCCGCGTAGGCCTGGAAATAGGTGCGCGCGCGATCGCGCTCGATGGCATTGCTCCACTTGGGGATCTTCCACTCGAACTCGACTTCCGGCTTGAGCGCGGTCTTGGGCAGGTAGATCTTGACGCTATGGCCGGTGGACTTGACGTAGCCGATATCGACCAGCCCCGCCAGCGCGGTGGCCCAGAGCCGGGCAATCGGCCCGCCGCCGGTATCCAGCGCAAGATGGTCTCCGGTGCGCTTGTCCAGCCAGCGCGGCGACATCACCCAGGTGTAGTTGCCGCCAAAGTTGCGCTTTTGCGGGCGCGGCAGCGTGGTCTGGTTCCACGGATGCTTGCGGTCCACGGGATTGCCCAGCGGATCGCTCCTGACGAAGGTTTCCTCGCCCTCCCAGTCCTGGTAGAACGAGCTGCCCAGCAGGATGCGGATATTGAGGTTGATGTCGACCAGGTCCGTCGTCACCAGCTGGCCATCCACCACCACGCCCGGCGTCACGAACATCCCGCGCCCCCATTGGGCCATGGTCTTGTAGCTGTAGTCGCACACGGCCGGGTCCTGGAACGAGCCCCAGCAACCCAGCAGGATGCGCCGCCGCCCCACCTCCTCGTAGCCGGGCAGCGCTTCGTAGAAGAAGTCGAACAGGTCGTCGTGCAGCGGCACCACCTTCTTCATGAACTCCACGTATCGCATCAGGCGCGTGAGGTAGTCGGTAAAGAGCTGGATGGTGGGCACCGTGCCCACGCCGCCGGGATAAAGCGTGGAAGGATGCACGTGGCGCCCCTCCATCAGGCAGAACATCTCGCGCGTGTACCGGCTGACCATCAAGGTCTCGCGGTAGAACTCCCCGGTAAAGGGGTTGAGCGCCGTCATGATGTCCGCGATGGTGCGATAGCCGTGCTCCGCCGCGTGCGGTGCCTCCCGCGTCTTGGCCTTCTCCCATACGCCGGGATTGGTCTCGCGCACCATCTGTTCGCAGAAGTCCACGCCGACCAGGTTGTCCTGGAAGATGTTGTGGTCGAACATGTACTCGGCCGCCTCGCCCAGGTTGACGATCCACTCGGCGATGGCGGGCGGCCTGACGCCATACGCCATGTTCTGCGCGTACACCGAGCAGGTGGCGTGGTTGTCGCCGCAGATGCCGCAGATGCGGCTGGTAATGAAGTGGGCGTCGCGCGGATCCTTGCCCTTCATGAAGATGCTGTAGCCGCGAAAGATGGACGACGTGCTGTAGCACTCCGCCACGCGGCGGTTCTCGAAATCGATCTTGGTATAGATGCCAAGGCTGCCCACGATCCGCGTGATCGGGTCCCAGTTCATCTCGATGAGCTTGCCCGGCGCCGCCTGGGCGCGCGGCGTAGCTTCAGGTGCAACGGTGGCTGCCATAACCTTCTCCATACAGGAAAATCGCGCTCGGCATCTTGCTTTGCAGCATTTACCGACGGTAGCCCGTGGTGAGCTCCGCCCGGTTATGCCGCCACTTGGGTTCGTCGTTGAGCGTGTTGTTGGTCAGCTTGCGCAGGCTGCGGATAAGCGGGCCATAGCTCTTGATCAGGTTCGACGACAACACGGCGCCCGGGGGCTCGTCCATGAAGGGCATGAACTTGTCCGGAAACCCTGGCATGGTGCAGCCGATGCAGATGCCACCGACATTGGGGCACCCGCCGATGCCCGCCATCCAGCCGCGCTTTGGCACATTGCACTGCACGACCGGCCCCCAGCAGCCGAGCTTGACGATGCAGTTAGGGCTGCCGTACTCGGTCGCGAAAATGGCCTGCTCGTAGGAGCCRGCGCGATCGCAGCCGTCGTGCACCGTACGCGTGAACAGCCATTTTGGCCGCAGCGCATCGTCCAGCGGGATCATCGGCGCAAGGCCGGCGAGCTGGTACAGCAGGTAAAGCAGCGTCTCCATGAAGTTGTCCGGCTGCACGGGGCAGCCCGGCACATTCACGATCGGCAGGCCCGCCTTGGATTTCCAGTCCCAGCCAAGGTAGTCGGCCAGGCCCATGCAGCCGGTGGGATTGCCCTGCATGGCGTGGATGCCGCCGTAGGTGGCGCAGGTGCCGGCGCCCACCACGGCCAGCGCCTTGGGCGCCAGGCGGTCCAGCCACTGCGGGATCGTGATGGGCTGGTGCGTTTGCGGGTCGGTGCCCATCGCGGCCCAGTAACCCTCGCGGTTGATACGCTCGTTTGGAATCGAGCCTTCCATCACCAGCACGAAATGTTCGAGCTCGCCGCGCGCTGCCTGGTGAAAAGGCGCCAGGAACGCATCGCCGGTTTCGTAAGCCAGCACCGGGTTATGCAGATRCACCTTGGGCAGGCCGGGAATCGCGCCGAGGATCACGTCCTCGATGCTCGGCTGGGTGGCTGCGGTGATGGAGACGGAGTCGCCATCGCAGCCCAGGCCGGCGGTGATCCAGAGGATGTGGACTTCTTCCAGGGCGGGCGCGTGCTGTGTCTTGCGCCCATAAGGAACGGCTGTAGCTTCTGCCATGATCTACCTCGCACTGCTGACCGCGCTTTCTTGGTCTTGTCGTCAAAGACACGTGGGATCGGCACACGGCATCCACGGGTCCAGCAAGCGAGCGGAGCGGCGCCCGGGGCGGGCGCGGTAGGACAGGTTTGCTGCGTGTAATAGGAAATGGCGCCCACCGTGATGGGCCGCAAACACCTCATGAGTATAGGTCACGGATTTCGAATAGACCATGGTCCCGCCAAGCTGCGAATGGGCGCCTTGCGCACGGCGAATCCGGCTGCTGCTGCACTGCCGCAGCCTCGCGCAATCCCATGGCCGCAAGCACGGAAAGCGCCTAATGTAAGGGGTACGACACGGTGAAGGGCTCGCGCCATGAGACCCATGCTGTCCGGCCTGCTGGACGATTCCCACGATCGCCCGCGGGCCAGGATCCTCGAAATGTACGCGGTGCTGCTGGTCCTGAACCTCGGCGCATGGTGCTGGGCCTTGATCGCCTTTCACCGCTACCCGGTCCTGCTGGGCACGGCGCTGCTGGCCTACAGCCTCGGGCTGCGGCATGCGGTGGACGCCGATCATCTCGCCGCCATCGACAACGTGACGCGCAAGCTCATGCAGGAGGGCAAGAAGCCCGTGGCGGTGGGCTTCATGTTTTCGCTGGGCCACTCCACCGTGGTGATTCTGGGATCGATCGCGATTGTCCTGGCAGCGTCCGCGCTGCACACGCGCATCGGTGCCGTGCGGGAGATCGGCGGGCTCGTTGGCACCGGGATCTCGGCCGGTTTCCTGTTTGCGATTGCGCTTGCGAACGTGATGGTGCTACGTTCGGTCTATCGGGCGCTTCTGCGCAGGCGGGCCGGCGATGCCAGCGCCGCCGATGGCGCCGATGACACCGATGACGCCGACTTGCTGCCACGCAATCGCGGACTGCTTGCCCGTCTCTATCGCCCCATGTTCCGCCTGGTCACGCGGAGCTGGCATATGTATCCGCTTGGCGTCCTGTTCGGGCTTGGCTTCGATACGGCGACGGAAATCGGCGTGCTCGGGATATCGGCGGTGGAGGCATCGAAGGGGCTGCCGCTGTCGTCGATCATGGTGTTTCCCCTGCTGTTTACCGCGGGCATGGCGCTGGTGGATACCTCGGACGGAATCCTGATGCTGGGCGCCTATGGGTGGGCATATGACCAGCCGCTTCGCAAGCTCTACTACAACCTCACGGTGACCTTGCTGTCCGTGGTGATCGCCCTGGTGATCGGTGGCATCGAGGTGCTTGGCATGATGGCGCACCTCGAATCGGGCGGCCAGCTCTGGCGGGTGATCGGCACATTGAACGATCGCTTCGGTCTGGCCGGGTACTTCATCATCGGGCTCTTCCTGCTGTGCTGGGCGCTCTCCATCGCGATTCAAAGGTTCAGGCGGGTCGGCGAATCGCCGTAGACGGCGGTCCGCCAACAGCCTGCGCCGCCTGGGCACCGACTACGTCGACCTGTACCAGATCCACCGCTGGGATCCGCAAACGCCCATCGAGGAAACCCTCGAATCACCGCACGATGTGGTCAAGGCGGGCCATGCACGCCATATCGGCGCGTCCAAGCCGCACCATATCGAGGACGCCGTGGCAGCGCTCTCGCTCGGCCTCACCGCCGAGGAGATCGCCGCGCTGGAGGCGCCCTACGTGCCGCACGCGCCCGTGGGCTTCTGAGGCAGCAACGGCAGCAACGGCAATGACGGCGCCGGTGAACTACCGGCGGCCGGTCACTCGCCCGCGGGCTGCAAGGCCACCGCGCCCGGGTCGCGCGTGAGCAGCCGCAAGCCGCTGGCGATGCTGGCCACGCCCGCGAAGCCCGCGCCAATCGCCAGCGCCAGGGTGGGGCCGTGGCGGCCCGCGATGCCGAAGCTGAGCGCGACCAGCGCCGCGCCGCTCGCCTGGCCGAGCAKGCGCGCGGTGGCAATCACGCCGCTGGCGCCGCCGGCACGCTCGCGCGGCGCGCTCGACATCAGCGCCTTGAGGTTGGGCGACTGGAAGAAGCCGAAGCCCGCGCCGCAAATCGCCATGCGAATGCCGATATCCAGCGCGCTGGGATGCGCCGGCAGCAGCGCCAGCGACGCCATGCCCATGCACATCACCGCCAGCCCCACGCCGCCGAGCAAACCCGGCGGATAGCGGTCGGACAGCCGCCCGGCCAGCGGCGCCATCAACGCCACCACCGCCGACCACGGCGTCATCAGGAAGCCCGTCTCGATCGGGCTGCGCCCCAGCACGCTCTCGAAGTAGAACGGCAGCGACACAAAGGCCAGCCCCTGCGCGGCGAACGAGCAGATCGCGGTCATGGTCGAGAGCGCGAACATGGGCCGCTTGAGCAGATCGATGGGCAGCATCGGCGCGGGATGGCCGCGCTCGCGGCGCAGCAGCAGCACGAACGCCACCAGGAACAAGGCCAGCGCCGCCAGCGACTGGCCCAGCGGCGCGCGTTGCGCGCCCTCGCCCAGCGCAAAGATCAGCGAGGCGAACATCACCACGTTCAGCCCCGCCGCGACGCGGTCAAAGCGGTGCGTGCCGCGCACCGTCCGGGGCAGCGCGGGCCAGGCGATGTAGAGCGCCAGCAAGCCGATCGGCAGGTTCACGGCAAACAGCCACGGCCACGGCCCCAGCGACAGGATGATCGAGGCGACCGTGGGCCCCACCGCAAACGACACGCCAACCACCAGCGCGTTGAGCCCGACGCCACGCCCGAGYCGGTGCGGCGGAAAGATCGCGCTGATCAGCGCCGCGTTCACGCTCATGATGGCGCTGGCGCCCACGCCCTGCAGCAGCCGGGCTGCCACCAGCGTGGGCAGCGACCAGGAAAGCGCGCAGACCACCGACGCGACGATAAACAGCATCAACCCGCCGAGATACACGCGCCGGTGCCCGACGATGCCGCCCAGCGCCGCGAACGGCAGCAACGTGGCCACCATGGCGAGCTGGTAGGCGTTGATGACCCAGACGGATGCCGCCGGGGTGGCATGCAGCGAGGCGGCGATGTTGGGAAGTGCGGTGTTGGCGATTGCCGTATCGAGCGTAGCAAGTGAGACGGCCACCAGGATGGCGGCCATGCCGCGGCGCTCCAGCGACGTCATGGGCGCGTCCGCCGTGCGAGGGGGGAGATTGGATTCTGCTGTGTTCGACACTGTCTTTGCCAGTTACCGCCGCGCCCGGGAAGCCGCGCGCGATGCGCCGGCGCCCTGCCCGATTGTTTGATACATGCACCACGGCTCACCCTCCCGATGCGGGAGAGGGCATGGCAAGCCGACACAATACGGGATAACGCGAATATCTGCAGGCGACGGCGTCGCCGGCAGATAGGCAAATGACGGGAATGAACGCTAAGGCAGCGCCAGGCGACGCGCCTGCACTATGCCGCCGACCACACCGCCAGCTCGTAGCCGTCCGGGTCGCGGAAGTGGAAACGCCGCCCGCCCGGGAACGAGAAGACCGCCCGGACCACGGTGCCACCGGCAGCCTCCACGCCCTGCTGCGCCTGCGCCAGGTCATCCGCATACAGGATCACGAGCGGCCCGCCGGGGCGGACCGCTTCGCCGGTGGTGAAGCCGCCAGTCAGCCGGCCATCGCTGAACTCGCAGTATGCGGGGCCGTAGTCGGTAAAGGTCCAGCCGAAGGCTGCGCCATAGAACGCCTTGCTGCGCGCGATGTCGCTGACGTTGAACTCGATGTTGTCAATCTGCCGGTCCTGGCCTCTGGTGCCCATGGCGAACTCCCTGGTGATGGATAAGGAACATCATTTTCACCCGGATGCCGCAGCGAAGGCTTGAACAAAACGGCCAATCAAGCCTTTGGCGCGCGCAACTGGCGCAGCAGGGTCGACGCCGTCATGCCGCACAGCGATTGGATCTCCCGGCTCAGGTGGGCCTGGTCGGCGTAGCCCGCATCCGCCGCGAGCGCGGCCAGCCCAAAATCGGACCTGTCCGCCCTGCCTGCCCGTTGCGTCGACTCCAGCGCCAGCGACAACGCACGCTGGAACCGCAGGATCCGCTCCAGCGTCTTCGCGCCATAGCCGAAATGCTCGACGCTGCGGCGCCGCAGCGTGCGCTCGCCAAGGCCCAGCCGGCGCAGGAGCAGGGGAATCGTCTCGCCCGCCATGCCGGCATTGGCCTGCACCAGCGCGAAGATGGCTGCCGCCTCGCGGCTCGGGGCGTCGACGCTCAGCGCCATTTGCGCCAGCTGGCTCTGGAATACCTCCACCTCGCGCCCTGCTGCCGCGGCCTCCTCCATCCTCCCGGCAAATTCCCGCCCGCGCGGGCCCCACAGATCGGCCAGCTCGACCTGGCTCCCGACGATCTCCGACATGGGCAGGCCCAGCCAGGGCAGCGCCGCGCCCGGTTGAAAGCGCGCACCTAGCACCACCGCGCCGGGCGCCAGGTCCGGCCGGGCCGCGGTAATATCAGGCCCGACCACCAGCAGCCGGCCGGCGCGCCAGAGCACATCCACACAGCCGTCCGGCACGACGGCGATCGCACCCGCGTGGTCAGCTGGCAAGGCGCTGGTCCACACGCACCGGAAATGCGGCTGGAGCTCACGCCGGGGCTGGGCTTCGCAGTAGCGCCCGACCGTGCCTGCCAGCGCAGGAACGTCCGGCGAGTGTCGCGAATCTGGCTGTTGCATTACTCTGTGGGTCTGCGCAGGCGTTGATGGCGGTTGATGGTGATTCATGGCGATGGGTTGCGGTTCAGGCATGGCGCCAGGATTGGCATCGCCAGCTTCCTCCAAGGAGAGACGCATGAAAATTGGTTTGGTTTCGGACCTGCATCTTTCGGTCTATCCGATGGACTTTCCGAATCCCGATGTCGACGTGATGATACTGGCTGGCGACATCTAGCGCCCCCGGGAAGCCATGGCATGGGCCGCGGCCGCCACCGTGCCCACCTTGTACGTGGCTGGCAATCACGAGTTCTACGGCAGCGACCTGGCCACCGCCATGGACGCCCTGCGCGCTGGCGCGGCCGGCACGCAGGTACAGGTGCTGGAGCGCTCGGAATGGCATTACCGCGGCGTGCGCTTTCTCGGCTGCACGCTGTGGTCCGACTACCGCTTGTTCTCCTCCCCGCAGCAGCGCGCGGATGGCCTGCGCGACGCCCAGACACTGATGCGCGACTTCTCGCGCATCCGCGTCGCGCCGGATTTCGAGGAGCGCTTCACGCCCGCCACGTCGCAGGCGCTGTTCAGGGATTCGGTAGCCTGGCTGGCGCAGCGGTTCCAGGCGCCCCACGACGGCCAGACCGTCGTCATCACGCACTTCGCGCCGTCACCGCTGAGCATCAGCCCCAAGTTCGCCGGCTCGCACCTCAACGCCAGCTTCGTCTCCGACCTGCGCGAGGAAATCGCGGCATGGCAGCCTGCGCTCTGGGTGCATGGGCACACCCATGACAGCTTCGACTATCGCCTGGGCGCCACCCGCGTGGTGTGCAACCCGCGTGGCTACGCACGGGAAGGCAAGCTCGAAAACCCGGCTTTCAATCCGGGCCTTGTCATCGAACTGTAAGACAACGCCGGCCAGCAGCCGCACCGAAGTTCGCGGCGCGAACGCCGGCGTGATGCGCACCGGGCAAGCCACTTGGGACTTTCCCTTGGTTTGAGCCGTGCAATGCACTGCCAGACCTTTCGGCCCGCAGGGGCACTTCGCCATGGCAGAAGTTGTCTGCTAATGTCTGCCCCGCAGGAAATCAAGGCAGGCGACGCCCGCCCAAATCCCCTGCGCCGCCCGGGCCGGCCACGCACCGGCCCCTGGTCTGGCGGCAAGCCCGAAAGACAGGAGACAAAGCAATGCAGCCTAAGGCTCTCGAACCGACGGAATCCGTACTTCTTGCCTTGATGGACAGCGTGCGCGAATGGCAGCGTGTGCTGGACCAGACTCTGTACGATGCTGGACTCGACTATCCGAAATGGATCTTGCTGCGCGCTATCCGCCAGGAAGAGTTCGTTCGCCATGAGCCTTACCTGGGCCAGATGCTGATATCCGCGGCGCACTCGGAAAGCCTGCTGGATGCCTTGCACGCCGACGGCTGGATCGCATACGATCCCGCCGGCCAGCCGTTGATTCCCGCGCCTGCCGAGCCTAAGGTGGACCGCGTCTGGAAAGGGTTGAAGGCGCTCCACTCCGTCTCCGTGGCCCCCTTCAGCACAGAGGAACGCAACGCGCTGACGGCCTCGCTCAGGCGCATGAAGGCCACGTTGCACGACCACAGCGTGCGGCTTGGGCGCCAGGCGGAACGCCGGGTAGAACCGGCGCACTGAAAGCAAGCAAACAAACAAAAAACAAACAAGCAAAAGCGGAACCCCCGATGCTCCCTGCCGCGCCCGGCGCCGATATGCCGCCTGGCACCGGGCAAGCCCGCCTTGCCTCACTTCCCGCCACCAAACAACGGCGACGCTTCGATGCGCTCAAGCATGCCGCGTGCCGCGCTGGTCAGCGGCCGGTTGGCCCTGACGATCAGGCGCGACTGCGCGGCCTCGAAGATGGGGTTGGTGGTGCGCAACGCCACCAGCTCGCCCCTGGCGACTTCCTTCACCACGGAATTCGAGGAGGTGAAGGTCAGGCCAAGGCGGCACTCGACATAGCGCTTGAGCGTGAGGATGGAATTGGCGACGAAGCTGGGCGTGAGAACGATGTTCTCGGACAGTTCGGCCATCTGGATCAGCTGGCGCAAGCCGAATCCTGGTGCCATCAGCGCCACCGGATAACACGCCACGTCCTTCAAGGCGGGCCGTTTGCGCTGCCGCGCGAGCGGATGGCCGGGCCAGGCGATCACGCACAGCGGATGCGTGCGCGCCGTGACCACGCGAACGGCGGGGTCCGCGGGCGCGCCGAACACGACGCCGATATGCGCGTCGTCGTGCGCCACCGCACGCACGGCGTCGGAGGCACCCGCCACCTTGAGCGAGACGCGGATGCCGGGATATTGCCGGCAGAACGCGTCCACTACTCCGCTCATCAGGATGTCGACGAAGCCCTCGCTGGCCACCAGCTGGATATCCCCGCGCTGCAGGCCGTTTACTTCATCGAGCCTGGCCATCAGCGCTTGTTCGCTGGCCTGGCGGTCGCGGCAATGGTCCATCACGATGGCGGCCACCTCCGTGGGCACGATACCCCGGCCTTTGCGCTCCAGCAGCGCCACGCCTAGCTCGGTCTCCAGCAACTGGATCTGCCGGCTGACGATCGACGGCTCCACGCCAAGGCGCTCGGCCGCACCGCGCACCGACCCTGTGTTGACCGCTTCGAAGAAATACTGCAGGCGCCGCGCGCTCAGTCCGCCTTCCATGTTCCGTTCCTGTTTCCTGTTTCACGTTTCCTGACTGGCTCGAACTCCATAAATCGTTGCCAAATAGGCAACAATTTCCCGGCAAGCTTACATTGATTCGGACGACTGGAATTGCGAATAATGTGCGGGAGGCAAATCCGCGACCACGATCCCCTTCGAGCCAACAAAGCATGAGACCCTTCGCATCAATCCTGGCAGCCGCAACCCTGGGCGTGCTCTGTCACCAGACCGCGGGCGCGGCGCCGCAAGACCCCGCGTACCCGGTCAAACCCGTGAAGATCGTGGTCGGTTACGCGCCCGGCGGCTCCTCCGATGCCGTGGCGCGGCTGGTGGCCAACCGGCTGTCGGAACGGCTCGGGCAGAGCTTTGTGGTCGAGAACCGTCCTGGCGCGGCCAGCAATATCGCGGCGGCCGGCGTGGCGCGCTCGCCCAATGATGGCTACACCATCCTGCTAGGCTCCAATGCCAGCACCATCAATGTCTCGCTCTACAAGAAGCTGCCCTTCGACTTCCAGAAGGACTTCGCGCCGGTGGTGCTGCTCACGCGCTTCCCGAACATCATGGCGGTGAACCCGTCGGTGCCGGCCACGACGGTGGCGGAGTTCATCAGCTATGCCAAAGCGCATCCCAAGGGCATCTTCTTCGCGTCGTCCGGCGCTGGCTCGTCCACGCGGCTGTCGGCCGAGTTGTTCAAGATGATGGCGGGCATCCAGATGGAGCACGTGCAGTACAAGGGCAGCGCACCGGCGCTGACCGACCTGATGGCGGGCCAGGTGCAGGTGATGTTCGATACGGCGCCGTCGGTCATGCCGCTGATCAAGAGCGGCAAGCTGCGCGCGCTGGCCGTGACCAGCGCCAGCCCGCAGCCCTTCGCGCCAGAGATCCCCACCGTGGATGCGGGCGGGCTGAAGGGCTATGAAGTGGTGTCGTGGTATGCGCTGTTCCTGCCCGCTGGCACGCCGGGCAGCATCGTCGATACGCTGAACAAGGAAGTCAACGCGATCATGGCCGAGAAGGAAACCCGCGAGAAGCTCGCCGCGATGGTGGCGACGCCGGGCGGCGGCACGCCCGAGGCGCTGCGCCAATTTGTCGGCTCGGAAATCAGCAAATGGGGCGCGGTGGTCAAGGCCTCTGGCGCCACCGCTGACTAGGCTGGCAGATCATGCGCGTTTTTACCGGCTCGCTGGCCACCGAGACCAACACCTTCGCCCCGCTGCCGACCGCGCTCGATGCCTTCGTCGACCGCGGCTACTTTCCCGCAGGCACGCACCCGCCGGAGATGACCATGTTCAGCGGCCCGCTGTGGGCCGCGCGCGAACGCGGCCGCGCGCGCGGCTGGGTGGTGATCGAGGGCATGGCCGCGGGCGCGCAGCCCGGCGGCGTCACCACGCGCCAGGCCTATGAGGTGCTGCGCGATGAGCTGCTCGGCGACCTGCGCCGAGCGCTCCCCGTCGACATGGTGGTGCTGGGCCTGCACGGCGCCATGGTGGCCGATGGCTATGCGGACTGCGAGGGCGACCTGCTCACCCGCGTGCGCGCGCTGGTTGGCCCCGGCGTGGTGATCGGCGCCGAGCTGGACCCACACTGCCACCTGTCGGATGACATGGTGGCGCACGCCGACATCCTGGTGGCCTACAAGGAATATCCGCACACCGATATCCGCGAGCGGGCGCTGGAGCTGGTGGACCTATGCGCGGCGCAGGTGGCGGGACACATCGCCCCCGTAGCGGCGGTGGCCGACTGCGGGATGGTCGTCACCATCCGGACCAACCAGGAGCCGGCACGCAGCTACATCGACCGGCTGATCGCACTGGAAGGACGCGACGGCATCCTCTCGGTCTCCGTGGCACATGGCTTCCCGTGGGGCGACGTGCCCGACATGGGCACCAAGCTGCTGGTGTACGCGGATGGCGATGGCGCTGCCGCGCGCCGGCTCGCGCGGCGCCTGGCCGACGAGCTGATCCGCATGCGCGAGACCCTGACACCCGCTTACCCTGGCCCGGATGCGGCCATCGACCAGGCGCTGGCATTGGCCATGGAGCCGGGCGGCGCGCCCGTGGTCATTGCGGATGCGGCCGACAACCCCGGCGGCGGCGCGGCGGGCGATGCCACGTTCCTGCTGCACCGCCTGCGCGAGCGTGGCATCGGCAACGTGGCGGTGGGCCCCTTGTGGGATCCCATCGCTGTGCGCATTGCCTTTAGTGCCGGCGTGGGCGCGCGGCTGGCGCTGCGCATCGGCGGCAAGGTCAGCCCGATGTCCGGCGAGCCCATCGACCTGGCTTGCACCGTGAAGGCGCTGGTCCCGGACATGATCATGACGGGGCTGTCGGGCGCGCCGGCGGCGGTGGGCAACGCAGCGCTGGTTGTGGCGGATGGCATCGAGATCGTGCTGATCACGCGGCGCGCGCAGGCGCTGGACACCGATGTCTTCACGCAGCTCGGCTGCCGTCTGCCCGAAAAGACACTGATCGTCGTCAAGTCCGCGCAGCACTTCCACACCGCGTTCTCGCGGATTGCGCGCCATGTCATCTATGCGGACGCGCCAGGCTCGGTCTCGCTCGATTTGCGATCCCTGCCCTATCGGCACATTCGCCGGCCCAAGTGGCCGATCGATGCCTGAACCAAAAAGGCGGCGCACGCGCCCAGACGCGCGTGCGCCGCCTTCACGGCATCAAGCCTCCATCAGCCGCCATCAAGCCTTATTCG
The DNA here is from genome assembly GCF_052113425.1 of Cupriavidus sp. YAF13. Taxonomy (NCBI): domain Bacteria; kingdom Pseudomonadati; phylum Pseudomonadota; class Betaproteobacteria; order Burkholderiales; family Burkholderiaceae; genus Cupriavidus; species Cupriavidus sp. YAF13. The sequence goes on along the minus strand of NZ_JBFRDD010000003.1, from coordinate 276,618 downwards.
CGCTTTCTTCGCGCTTTCTTCAAGCTTTCTTCACCCACGCACTGCACCAGCCCTTGGTCGCGACCTGCTTGCCGGCGAACAGCGGGCAGCCGCCGCTTGCATCCGTCGCCTTGCCCTGGAAGAGCTGGCAGTTGCCGCAATGCTGGCTGGCGTCATGCTTCGGATACTTGGCCTTGTCCACCTTGGACGAATCCGCCTTGTAGCCAAGGCCGACCGCCTGCGGGTCCTTTTCATCCACCATCGGGCCGCTTCCCTGCGCCCGGGCCGGCAGGGAAACGCCCAGCGCGCCGGCCGCCGCGATGATCGGAATGCCTTTCAAGAAATGACGACGAGTTGACATCTTTAATCCTCTTTTTTCTGTGGGGGGACAAACCGGACAGGGCCGCGCCTCGTGCAGCCACGCAAGCACTGTCCGTCAATCATCGACGCGCCCATGACGGCGCGCGCCGGATACCAGCCCGGAAGCAGGCCACGCCCCAGCAAGAAACCAAGTGTCAGGCACGTCGATTCAAAGTGCGCGCAGCCGGCACCCGGAGCCGCCATCGTGGGCGGCTCCAGGCTTGTATCCCGATTGAGTTTAGACGACGTCGATTGCGTTGACGTTGCGCGTAGTCATGGAATGTGAGCGATCCATGCCCTGCGCGCGCCCGGAATCCGGCCGCCGGATCGCATGAGGCCGGATCAGGCAGGGCAATCGGGCTGGGCAAAACGTCTTAGCGGCGTCCACCCCGTCCACCCATATCCACAATCGCCCCATTTGGAGCGACCAGGTAGTAGTCCGCGCCGATGCCGACCCAGTGGTGGCCCTTCGATGGCTTCGGCAGTTCGTGCGAGCGCCAGTCATCCACCACATATTGGCGATCGCGGTACTCCGCGGGGAGCCTGTCGCCCTTATGCCACTGGCCCGGCCCGCTACGCGCGTTGTCACGGTCGTCGCCCGCCCGCTCACGGGCATCCCGGGATGGCTGGCCCTGGTACTGGTACTGGTAGCCACGGTCAGGGCCGCGGTCCGGCTGCGCAAAACTCGGGGCCGAGACCAGGAACCCGCCGGCGAGCATCACGCCCAACAGCAGTTTGCTTCTCACGGTTTTCGTCATCAGGCACTCCTTTTTATTAGCCGCTGTAGCCGCGCTGGCCGCGGTGGCCGCGGTGGCCCTTGGCAGGACAACGTCAACAAGGCCAGAAGCACGAGCGTCCACGTGAACGGCTTGTCGCCATGGACTGGCTCGCGGCTTCGATGCCCGGCTTAAGGATAGTGGCTGCGGCGCAGAATGCAGCCGAGAAGCGCCGGATCAGGCGCGCATCGTGTCTGCGCGGAGAAGAATTGAAACGCGGAGGGAGACTGGCAGGAACACGGTGGCGGTAAATGCCCGCCATCCGCGTCAGAATGACAACCCGATTTGACCAGGATGCGGCACGCAAGCCGCGCCCGCATCACAAGCCATGTGCCGCCGGCGATCAGGCGTGCGCGCCCCGCAGCATGCCGGCAAAGCGGTGTTGCCCAGGGGCGTCGTCGCCAGGGGTGGCTTCCAGCTTGAACTCGCCCACCGCGTTCTGCAGCTGGTGCGCCTGTTCCGCCAGGGCAGACGAGGCGGCGGCGGCTTGTTCCACCAGCGCGGCGTTCTGCTGCGTGACCGCATCCATTTGCATCACGGCTTGATTGACCTGCTCGATGCCGCCGCTCTGCTGCGCCGATGCCACCGAAATCTCGCCCAGGATGGTGGTGACCTGGCTGGACGCCGTCACGATCTCGCGCATGGTCTGGCCGGCATGCTCCACCCGCGCGGAGCCGTTGCGCACCTGCTCAACCGAATCGCCGATCAGGCCGCGGATTTCCTTGGCCGCCGCGGCGCTGCGCTGCGCCAGCGTGCGCACCTCGCCGGCCACCACGGCAAAGCCACGCCCTTGCTCGCCCGCGCGCGCGGCTTCCACGGCAGCGTTGAGCGCCAGGATATTGGTCTGGAACGCAATGCCCTCGATCACGTCGATGATGTCGACGACCTTCTTGGAGCTGGCGCTGATCGCCTGCATGGTTTCCACCACCTCGCCCACCACGGTGCCGCCGCGCTGCGCAATATGCGAGGCGTTGGCTGCCAGTTCATTGGCCGCGTGCGCGCGCTCGGTATTCTGCCTGACCATGGCGGTCAGCTCGCCCATGCTCGATGCGGTTTCCTGCAGCGCCGAGGCCTGCTCCTCCGTGCGCTGCGAGAGGTCGGCATTGCCGGCGGCGATCTGCTTGGAGGCGTCGGTGATGGAATCGGTCGATTCCTTGATGCGGGTCACCAGGTCGGTGAGCATGTCCTCCATCTCGCCCATGCCGGCCAGCAAGCGGCCGAACTCGCCCTTGCGCTCGGTCTCGAATTCCTTGCTGAGATCGCCGGAGGCCACGGTCTCGGCGATATAGACGGCCTCGCCTAGCGGCTCGGCGATACTGCGCGCAATGCCGTAGGTAAAGGCGGCACCCACCAGAAGCGCGACAAACCATAGGGTAAACATCAGGGTGCGCGCGCCGTCGATGGCCTGTTGCGCGCCGCCGCCGCTCGCACCAGGCAGGCGGTCCAGCCCGGCCGCGATTGCCGCGGCCATCAAGAGCAAAACCACCGCGAATCCCACGCCAAGGCGCGTACGGGTGGTCAGGTTGGCAAATGACATCATTGCTGCATCTCCCCTTTTATGTGGACTACGCCTGCTTCGTCGCCTGGATAACGGCGATGCGCGCAGAAACTTTAGGAGAAATCCAGGATGCTTCTCACGGCTCCGTCCGCAAGGCCCGCTCAGCCGGGGAGATGGCCCGGCGCCGCCCCGTCGCCCGCGCGGCTGCCCGCGGGGAAATGCACGCCGGCGCGCTGGGCCGCCCGGACGATGTGATCCGACATGGCGCGCTGGGCCAGGCTGGCGTCGCCCGCGGCCAAGGCGTCGATGATGGCGCAATGCTCGGTGTAGGTGGCATGGCGGCTGCCGCGCTGGTAGAACGGCAAGCGCTGGCTTTCCTGCATGACGTCGGTGCTGTTGCGCAGGATATCGGCGATGGCGCGGTTGCCGGCGATCGCGATGATGCGCATATGAAAATCAAAGTCCAGCCGGGCGGCCTGCGTGAAGTCGGACGCGTCGATGCAGCCCCGCATGGCCTCGGTGTTCTCGCGCAGGGCATCGATGTCTTCGGCCAGCAGCGCCGCCGCGGCCAGCCCCACGGTGAAGCCCTCCAGCGCGAAGCGCAGCTGGTAGATATCGGTCAGCGAATGCGATTTGGAAAAACGCCATGGCGGCGTCGTGCCGTCGCCGGCGTCGGCGGCCACGTACACGCCCTTGCCGGGGCGCGAGACCACCAGCCCGAGCCCCTGCAGCGTGGACAACGCCTCACGCAGCGAGGTGCGGCTGATGCCGAGCTGCTCCGACAGGTCGCGCTGCGAGGGCAACAGCGATCCGGCCGGATACTTGCCGCCCTCGATCCACTCGCGGATCAGGTTCGCGGCGTTGGCGGAGATGGCGGTAGCTGTGACCATTGGGTGCGATGAAGTCCTGCGCAGGATCGTGAAAGATGAGCGGCCGGCGCTTGCCGCCGGATCGCCGGCAAATTGTACTCGACGGCCTGCCCGGGGCACGCCCCGGGCAGCGCTGTCGCGTACCTGCCTGGCTTACTTGTTCACCAGCCGCGCCGGCACCGTATAGGTCAGCGCCGCGCCGCAAAGCAGCACGCCAGCCAGCACGAACATGGCCAGGTTGGTGCTCTGCGTCGCGTCCTTGATCAGGCCGATCATGTACGGGCTGACAAAGCCCGCCAGGTTGGCGAACGAGTTGATCATGGCGATGCCGGCAGCGGCGCCCGCGCCGGACAGCAGCGCGGTCGGCAGGCTCCAGAACAACGGCGACGTGGCCAGGCTGCCGCCCGCCGCCAGCGCCAGCGCGGCGAGCGAAAGCACCACGTTGTCGCTGAAGATCGCGCTCAGCGCCAGGCCGGCGGCGCCGCAGCAAAACGGCACGATCAGGTGCCAGCGGCGTTCGCGCATGCGGTCGGAGCTGCGGCTGACCAGGATCATCGAACACACCGCGACGGAAAACGGGATGGCCGTCAGCAGGCCGATATTCAGCGCGCCGCTCACGCCGGCCTGCCGGATCAGGGACGGCAGCCAGAACGTCAGCCCGTACTGGCCCATCACCGTGCAAAAGCAGATGCAGGCCATCTTGATGATGCGGCGGTCCGAGAACAGCTGCCGCATGCTCATGTGCCCGGCTTTGGTGGCGTTCTCGTTGGCGATGTTGCGCTCCAGCAGGTCTTTTTCGCCCTGCGTCAGCCATCGCGCCGAGCGGATGTTGTTGTCCAGGTAGGCCAGCACGGCAACGCCGACCAGCAGCGAAGGCAGCGCTTCGATCAGGAACATCCATTGCCAGCCGCGCAACCCCGCCACGCCCTGCATGGACTCCATGATGAAGCCGGAGAGCGGGCCGCCGAAGATGCCCGACACCGGGATCGCGCACATGAACAGCGCCACCATGCGCGCGCGGCGGTGCGACGGGAACCAGTAGGTCAGGTACAGGATCATGCCGGGGTAAAAGCCCGCCTCGGCCGCGCCAAGCAGGAAGCGCAGCACGTAGAACTGCGTGGTGGTCTGCACAAACACCATCGCCGCCGAAATCACGCTCCACATGATCATGATGCGCGAGATGGTCGCCTTGGCGCCGATGCGGTGCATCAGCACATTGCTCGGCACTTCAAAGAAGAAGTAACCGATGAAGAACAGGCCAGCGCCCAGCCCGTAGGCGGACTCGCTGAACCGCAGGTCGCCAAGCATATGCAGCTTGGCAAACCCCACGTTGACGCGGTCCAGGTAGGCCACGACATAACAGAGCATCAGGAACGGCAGCAGGCGCCACGCAACCTTGCGGTAGACGGCGTTTTCCTGCGCCGCCGCCGCGTGGGCGGCGGCGGGCTCGGGGGCTAGCGATGGGGCGGTGGTCAGGGACACAGCGGTTTCCTCCTCGGGTGGCTCGGCTTGTTATTTCAACTGGTATTACCAGTCTGCTTTCTTAGAGATGGCGAAGGATACGTCCCGGCGTTTGCTTGGGAAAGCGGCGTAAACCCTGTGATATTGGCGCCTTGACGCCAATCATGAGCAACCGGATACTAGCACTACTGGTATTACCAGTTGATCCACAGGGGTTGGACAAGCGCCTTCCCCGGCCACTCCTTACCCACGACAAGAGGAAAAACGTGTCTGCTCCCGACGAGACGGCGATCCAGCCCCCACTGCCATCCCAACCGCCGGTGCGCCTGCAGGTGGAGCCACTGACCGTAGCCGCATTCGCCCCGTTTGGCGATGTCATTGAAAGCGAGGGGCGCGCGCCGATGGTGATCAATGGCGGCATGACGCTGCGCTATGACGACCTTGCCGGCGTCGACGTCGACGCGCAGGGAGGCCGGGCGCTGATCAGCTTCTTCGACGCGCAGCCTTATGCGCTACCGCTCGGGATCCGCGCCATGGAGCGGCACCCGCTGGGCAGCCAGGCCTTCGTGCCCCTGGACGAAGCCGCTTTCCTCGTGGTCGTGGCGCCCGTTGGCGACCAGATCGACGAATCGGCCATCCGCGTGTTTGTCACCAACGGCAGGCAAGGCGTGAACTACAAGCGCGGCGCCTGGCATCACTCGCTGATCGTCACGCAAGGCGCGGCGCGCTTCCTGGTGGTGGACCGCGGCGGCGAGGGCCACAACTGCGACGTCACCGAGCTGCGCGGCAACTACCAGGTAGCGGGGTAAAGGCGCTGTCGCCTGCCGCGAGTGGGGTGCAGGACTGCACCGGCCTGATCCCGCCCCTCGCCCGCTGCCTGCGATTGGCGCAGCGGATCAAACTGGCGGCCTCGCAGCGCCCTCAGTCCACCGTGATCTGGCGCTTGCGAATCACGCCGGCCCAGCGCGCGCTGTCCTGCTCAATCGTGGTGGCCAGTTCCTGCGGCGTGCCGCCGCTGGGATCCATGCCAAGCGTGGCCAGCTTCTCCTTGAGCGCCGGGTTCGCCAGTACTTCAAGCACCTGATGATTGATGCGGGCGATCACCTCCCTGGGCGTGCCTGCCGGCGCCATCAGCGCATACCAGGAGACCGCCTCGAACCTGGGAAAGCCCTGCTCGGCAATGGTGGGCACGTCGGGCATCACCGCCAGGCGTTTCTGGCTGGCCACGCCGAGCGCATGGAGCTTGCCTGCCTTGACGTAGGGCAACGCCGACGAGACCTGCGCGAACATCATGGTCACCTGGCCCCCGACCAGATCGGTCATGGCCGGGCTCACGCCCTTGTAGGGAATGTGGTTGAGCTTGACCTTGGCGTCCAGCTGCAGCAATTCGCCCGCCAGGTGCGCCTGGCTGCCGGCCCCGGGCGAGGCAAAGGTCAGCTCTCCCGGTTTTTGCGCCGCCAGCTTGAGGAGATCCGCGAGGGAGGCGGCGGGAACGCTGGCGCCGACCACCAGCACGTTCTGCGCCGTCGCCAGCATCGTCACCGGCACCAGGTCCTGCGCCTTGTACGGCAGGCTGCGGAACAGCGAAGGATTGACGGCGATATTGCCCACCGGCACCACCGCCAGCGTATAGCCGTCCGGCGCGGCCTTGGCCGCCTGCTCCACGCCGATGGTGCCGGCCGCGCCCGCCTTGTTCTCCACCAATACGCTTTGGCCCCACGCCTTGGACAGCCCCTCGCCCACGACCCTGCCGAGCACGTCGGCGGGCCCGCCCGCGGGGAACGGCACGATCAGCCGCACGGGCTTGGACGGATAGGCCTGGGCGCTGGCCAGCATCGGCAGCCCGGCGGCCAGCAAGGTCATCAGGAAACGCTTCATCGACAATTCTCCACGTCAGTCGGACTATCAGGAAATCACAAAAACGGGCTCCCGGCATGGTCAGGCCGCGCGCAAGCCGCGCTCGCTGCCGTGGCGGTCATGGACGGTGCGCCCTGGCGTCAAAGGTGCCGGTCAGCGCAAAGCCCGCATGGTCGGCTTCGCTGGCGTAGCGCGCCAGCACGTCATAGTCCTGCGCGGCGACGCAAGCAAAGCGCGCCAGCCGCAGTTGCGCGAGCCAGCCCGCGCAAGCCGGGTCGCGATGCAGGTCCAGCAGCACGGCGCGCACGCGCGCCACGGCGGCGTCGCCGGCCTGCGGCGCGGCCACCAGCGGCGGGATCGGAGACGCCGGCGTCACCGCCACGCTGCGCACCTTCGCCATCAGCTCAGGGACATGCATGCGCAGCAGGTCCAGCACATAGCTGTCGACCACGCCAACCTCGGCATCGCCGCCGATCACCGCGTCGATCACCTGGCGTGGCGTGGGGGTTGGCGCCGCCGTTGGCCGGAACAGCGTGGCGGCGCCGGCGGCAGCCTTTGCCATCAGGTAGTGCCGCGGCGCGTTGAAGCCGGAATTCGATTCCGGCAACATGCAAGCCAGCCGGCCACCAAAGGCCGGCTCCAGCGTGGCGAACGCCGCATCGGCGCGCACGATGAACTCGGTGAAGTACTCTGGCCGGTCCCCATAGCGCGGCAGCGATGGCACCGGCGCGGCCAGCAGGCGATGCCGGCTTCCCGCGCTGACAAACGGGAACCCGCACATGAAGACGCAGCCGCAGTCCGGCCGCGCCCACAGCGCGCTGACCGGCGCCGGCGCGGCATGCTCGACATAGGTCCACGCCACGCCGGCCCGCTCGCCCACGTAGGCAAACAGCGCACGCCACGCCTGGGCCACCGGCGCGGCCACCGCATACATGCGCGCGTTGGCGATCATGCGTAGACGAGCTGCTGGCCAATGCCCATGCGCTCGGCCTTCTTCATGATGGCGTGGCCAAGCGCGATATCGCTCAGCGACAGGCCTCGGTGCCAGAACAGGTTGGTCTCGTCGTCGCTCTGGCGGCCCGGCTTGCGGCCCGCGACGATGTCGCCAAGCTCCGCGTGCAGCGTCTGCGCGGACAACTTGCCCGCCTCCACATGCGCGCGCAGCGAGCCGAACATGCCGCCCTTGCACTGCGTCCAGTCGTCCACCACCAGCTTGCTCATGATGTCGGTCAGCGACAGCTCCACCGCGCTCATGGTCCCATACGGCACCACGAACGCGCCCGGCTTGATCCACTCGGTCTTGAGCAGCGGCGTGGGCTTGTCCAGCCGCGACGCCTCGACCACGATGTCGGCGCCCCGCACACACGACTCCCAGTCCGGCGTGACGATGATCTTCTTGCCAAGATCCTTCTCCAGCCGCGCGGCGAACGCATCGCGGCTTTCGGGGCGGCGTGAATGCACCCGGATCTCGTCGAAGTCGAAGAGGCTGTCGAGCAGGCGCACGTTCCAGTACGACGTGCCGCGCGCGCCGATATGGCCAAGCACCTTGCTGTTGCGCCGTGCCAGGTGGCGAGCGCCCAGCGCGGTCACCGCGCCGGTGCGCGCATCGGTGATGAAGGTCGCGTCGATCATCGCCACCGGCATGCCGGTGCGGGGGTCGAACAGGTTGAGCATGGCCATCTCCGACGGCAGGCCCAGCTTGTAGTTGTCGACATAGTCGCCGACGATCTTCACGCCGGCCAGCCCCAGCGGCGCCACATAGCCCCGCAGCACATTGAAGTGGCCATTGAATGCCGGGTCTGGAATCAGGTGCACGCGCGGCTCGATCACCGTCTGCTTGTTGCCTTGCRCCAGCAGGCCCTGCTCGACCGCGTCGAGGATTTCCTTGTCGGTCATGGCGAGCTTCGCAATGTCACGGCCGTTGATGTAAGTCAGATGGATGTCGCTCATGTGTTTTCCTTGTCTCCCGCAGTGGACGTTGGGGCGATGCACCGGCATGCATCAAGATGCCCCGCGATGGGCCATGCATCCCCATCGCGGTGCCGGCGCCGAATGCGCCTGGCGCCGCCTTGGTGCGCGTGGGCAGGCGCGCTGCCAGGACCCAGTGTAGGCAGCAGCATCCTTACTGTCATATGCTTATATATCCGCGCAACTTAACATCAGGTTAATAGGTTGAAATCATGAAAATGAACCTCCGGCAGATCGAAGTGTTCCGTGCCGTGATGCTCACGGGCTCGATCAGCGGTGCGTCCAAGCTCCTGTATGTGTCGCAGCCCGCCATCAGCCGGCTGATGTCGCACACCGAGCAGCGCCTGGGGCTGGAACTGTTCCGCCGCGTGAAGGGCCGCCTGCATCCAACGCCGGAAGCCAGGCGGCTGCTGGGCGAGGTCAATGTGGTGTATGAGGGGATCGAGCGCGTGAACGAGATCGCAGAAGACCTCGCGACCAACCGCACGGGCAGCCTGCGCATTTCATGCAGCCCGAATCTCGGGCAGACGGTGCTGCCCCGCGCCATCGCCTCGTTTCGCGCCGCGCATCCGGCCGTGCGCATCGTCGTGCGCACGCAGATCCCGGGCAACATGCTGCGCGCCCTGCTCTCCGGCCAGGCCGAGCTGGCCGTGTCCAACATGCCGTTGGCGCATCCCAACCTGGAATCCCGGCTGCTGGTGAAGAACCCGATGGTGGCGCTGGTGCCCGCGGGGCACCCTTTGAGCGGGCGCAGCTACGTGCGCCCGGCGGAACTCGCCGGGGAGCCATTGATCGGCTACGGCGCGGATGTGCCGTTCGGCTTGCTGGTGCGGGAAATGTTTGGCAGCGGCTTCGATGACCTCGATATGCGCATCGAAGTGGAGCAGGCGCACGTAGCGCGCGCGCTGGCACAGGCCGGGGCCGGCATCGCGCTGGTCGATGCCATGACGGTGTTCGGGCAGGCGTGGCCCAATATCGTGGCGATTCCGATCCGGACCAAGGTCAATGCCTCGGTCCAGATCTTCAATGTCCAGTCCGAGCCGCTGTCACGGCTGTCGCTGGAGTTTGCGCAGGAACTGGTGGCGCGGATGAAGGCTTGAGGCATGCAGGGGCAATCAGGTCGGCGCACCCGTGCCGCCCGCTTACCTCTTCAGCGGATGCGCCAGGAAAAACCGCACCATCTCCGCGCTGGCATCGGGCCCGCTCGCATCGGTGTACGAGCCGTGCGTACTGCCACCCGCCCACGCGTGCGGCGCGCCATGTAGCAGCCAATACTCGGCGTCAACGCCATCGCGCGACTTCAATTGACGGCGCGTGAAGGCGCGCCCGTTCTGCCTGCTCCGGCGCTGGCTGTCCTGCTCACCGTCATGCTGGAATTCCCGCAGCAGCCGGTCGGCGTTGGACACATGCACCGTTGTATCCGCGTCTCCCTGGAAGACGATCAGCGGCCGCAACGGCGCGGCTTGCGCTTTCGCCATGTGCTGGCCCGCCAGCTGGCCGCCCTGCATCGCGGCCAGCGCCGACGGCAAGTCATGCGCGCTGGCATACGGCAAGCCGGAGTGAATCCCCGCCGCGGCATACAGGTCGGGATAAGCATGCACCATCACGGCGGCCATGGCGCCGCCAGCGGACAAGCCGGCCACGTACACGCGATCGGGATCGACCGGATGGCTGGCCATGACGTCCCGCGTGATGCCCGCGATCAGCGACGGCTCGCCCTGCTCGCGCTGCTGGTCGCCCGGCTTGAACCAGCTCCAGCACCTGGACGGGTTCGCCGTCACGGGCTGGATGGGATAAGCAACCACGAAACCGTGCTGCTTCGCCAGCGCATTCATGCGGGTACCCGCCGCGAAATCGTCGGCGTCCTGCGTGCAGCCGTGCAGCATCACCACCAGCGGCAGGCGCTTGCCCTCGAAGCCGGCGGGCACGTAGACCTTGTAGGCACGCTGGCCGGCGTGTCCGGCATGGCGCCTGGTGGTGAAGTGGCCGGTGTCCTGCACGCCGGGTTGCGGCGCATCCGCAGGGTGCGCGCGGCCTTCGCGCGCTTGCGCAGCACTCTCCTGCGCCTGGCGTGGCAGCAGCGCCTCGACAACTTGCGCAGGCTGGAAGCCGGGATTGGGGACTGCGGGCACTGCGCCGTTGCCGCGCAACGCGCGCGCAATGACCTCGGTGGCTTCCAGCGGCCCCGCGGTGCGCAGCAGCGCCATGGCTTCCTGCATGGAAGCCAGAAATTCTTCGTTCCTCTTCATCATGGTGTCCTTCTATGTGCCTTTGGCGTTGGGCTTTCCGTTGCCTGGCGGCTTAGCGGATGCGGCCGGCCAGCGCGGCCTTGACGGCGGCGGAGGCGTGGAAAGCGCCCAGCACCACGATCGACTCGATCGTGGCCAGGGCAAGCTCGGGCGTGACATCGGATGCGATGCTGGCCAGTCCCAGCACATGGATATCCAGGCGCTGGTGCGCGGCTTGCGCTGCCTCCAGGTCCTGGCGGGAGAAATGCTGCAGGCCGAGCACCAGCGCGCGCCGCGTCACGGTCTCGCTGACGGCCTGCGCGTGGATCGCAAGCTGGTTGCGGATCGCGGTGCGGATCAGGTCGGTGCGGTTTGAGTAAAAGCCTTCCTCGACCAGCAGGTCGATCTGGCCGAGATCGACCGGGCCGAGATTGATCGTGATCTTCTCGGTCTCGCCGCCTTTAGGGCGGGGTTGCGCCACAAGTGCCTTTTGCCGCTCATCCATCGTCATTTACCATCCAAATACCATCCAATGGGATGGTTATAGGATGGAACGGCCTATTATTCAAGTACGATTGCAGATTTTTGCTGCAATCGCACATGGAAGTGCAGCCTACGATATCCGGCGGAATTGCCCGCCCTGGCATGCAAGCCTTTACAGGCGGCCCATGAAATTTTTCGCCGCGCGGCAAGGTGCCGGGGGATCCGCTCTATCCTTGGGTGTGGCTTCACGCACACAGAAACAGAGAACCAGGGATCGATTGATCGAGAGGACATAGGAGCGATATGCCAGCCCCCGCAATGACAACACGCAGCAGCCTACGGCATCGCCGGGTGGCATCCTGGCTTGCCTGCGCTTGCGCAGCCCTGGCGCTATGCGCCTGCGCGCCAGACTCGGTGCGCAACTACGAGGCAAAAGGCTTCAATGCCTACCTCGACAGCGTGCAGCGAGGCTGCCCGAACATGATGATCGGAAACAACAACATCAGCGATTGGCTACGCACCGACGGTGGCCAGAACAACAGCGACTACGTGTACTGGCTCGACCAGACCTCCCGGCTTTACTACCGGCGCATCACGCCGGCGCAGTATCGCGATTCGGTCGTCGGCGCGCTCGGGCAAGGCAAATCGGATACGCGCGCGGTGGATTGCATCCTCGGCAAGCTGCCAGCGCAGCGCCCTGCCAGCCCGGCAGGGGACAAGCGGCCGTAGTTGCTGGCTGTGCTAGCTGGCTGTGCTAGCTGGCCGTGGCAGCTGGCCGTGGTAGCTGCAACGGCCAGGATGGGCGCCAGCGCATGTGGCACCGGATCCGGCTATCGGGCCGATGACCTGTTCAGGGCTGCAGCGGCGCGTATGAGCGTCTTGAAGGCATCCTCATCCATCTCGTCACCCTCATGCAAATCGATAGCGCGCCGCGTGTTGCCTTCCAGGCTGGCGTTGAATAGTCCTGAAGGGTCATCGAGCGAAGCGCCCTTGGCGAAAGTCAGCTTCACAACGCTCTTGTAGGTCTCGCCGGTGCAGATCAGTCCATCGTGAGACCAAACCGGAACGCCTCTCCACTTCCACTCCTCGGCCACCTCAGGGTCAGCCTGCTTGATGAGAGCGCGGACATGGGAGAGCGTCTTGCCCCGCCAGTCGTCCAGTTCCTGGATCCTGGCGTCGATCAGCCGCAAAGGGGATTCGTCCTGGGTCGTTGCGATCTTTTTCATAGGGATTGCACCTGATTCGGCTGTTTCACCATCTGGCTTGCATAGCCGGCTCGCCGTCGCGTGAGCGGTACCGCGCCTGAATAGGCGGCCTTGAATTTACCATACCCCGTTGGTTGTGCATCCTGCATGATCGTTGCCGACCCTACGGGGGCGTGGAGACATGGTGACATGGTTTTGTCAGCCGGTCCTGGCGCGCGGCGCTCGGCTACACTTTGCCGACTCTCCCCTTACTGGCACACGCGAAGGAAATGGCAAATCAAGGCGACATCAGCATCGGCGAAGACAAATGGATTCCGTTCATCGACCTGGAAGGGAAGTACCACGACGCGGTGGACATCGACGAGTGGCTCGCCCCTATCCTGCCCTTGCTTGACTGGCTCGAAACGGAATGCGTCGCGGGCTGTTGCGGCATTGACGCATATGGTTTCTGGCCCGATGCCATTGCCCGGGCTGCGACGCAAACCGGCCTCCCCGATCTTGCCGAGCGGATTGCACAGGTGAGAGAACGCGTCGCCAGCTCCGCCGGCGACGCGTTCCTTAGCCACAGGATGAACAACTATTTCGACAGGCAAGTCTTGCTCGCGCTGATCGACCACATCGCTGCCTGCCTTGCGTCCGGCGCGCGGGACGCGAAGGCCTGAGCGGCTGGCTGATTTCGTTCCCGCAGCCCATCCGCTGCGCGCGATCGTGCGCCGTGCTGACGGACACGCAAATCGCGCCCATCATCAAAGTCAGCGGACGATCGGGTAAGTCAGTGGATTCTTGGGCAGTCATAGAACCGCGGATTTCGTAGAACATCGTGTGTCACTAAACCTGGAGAAATGAGCGTGCACACGGATGTAACATTTGACTCCGACGGGCTCCGCCTGGCCGGATCCCTGCATTTGCCCCCAAATCTTGCCGGCGGCGAGCGACGTCCCGCCATCGCCGTGCTGCATGGGTTCGGCAGCAACAAGGATGACGGTATGGTGCAGCTGGCGACGCGCCTGTTTTCTTCGCTGGGTTATGTGGTCCTGCGCTTCGACATGCGGGGCTGCGGTAACAGCGAAGGCGAGCGCGGCAAGGTACTGTGCGAGGACCAAGTGCGCGACACGCGCAACGCGGTCAGCTACTTGCAGAGCCTTTCCGAGGTGGAGCCAGCCAAGATTGCCGTGATGGGCCACAGCTTCGGCGCGGCCGTGGCGGTCTATGCGGCTGGCGTTGACCCTCGCATCGGGGCCTGCATCTCATCGGCCGGTTGGGGCGATGGGGAAGTAAAGCTGCGTCAGCAACATGCCGGGCCGGGCGAATGGCAGCGCTTCGAGGCAATGGTGGAAGAAGGCCGTGCCCGATTGGCCATGGGCCAGTCGATGCAGGTCTCGCGCTTTGACATCGTGCCGATCCCCCCCGCGATGCGCAGCAATCTGCCTGCGGGAAGCTTCATGGCGTTCCCGTTCGAGGTGGTCGAAAGCATGCTGGGCTTTCGGCCGAACGCAGTGGTCGGTGACATTGCCCCGCGTCCGCTCCTGCTGCTGCATCCGGCGGACGATTCGGTCACCCCGACGGACCAGTCGATCGAGCTGTTCCGCAACGCCAGGATGCCGGCCGAACTGCACCTGCTCTCGGAGATCGATCATTTCATCTTCTCCGACGACAACCGGGCTGTCCTGAACCTGGTCACGGACTGGCTGGTCAAGTTCTTCCCGGTCCGCCAGGCGCCATCGGGGGCCGCATGACCGCGCGCCCCTCGACGATGATCAGTGCAGCCCGGCTGCAGACCTTCGCGCAGGCGCTACTTGCCTCGGCAGGACTGCACGAACCTGGCGCCTCACTGGTGGCGCAGTGCCTGGTGTGGGCTGACCTGCGTGGTTCTCCCGGACATGGGGTAGCGCGCATCCCGCAGTACATTGCGTGGCTGGCCTCGGGCGACATGAATGGCCGGGCACAACCGCGCCCGGTGCTCAGCCTGCCAGCGCTGACCGTGGTCGAGGGGGATCGCTGCGCCGGCGCGCTGGGCATGCGCATTGCCGCCGGGCAAGCCATTGCCGCTGCGCGCCAGGCCGGGGCCAGCCTGGTGCTCTTGCGGCAGACAACGCATACCGGCGCGCTCGGCTTTCACACCGCTCATGTGGCCAGTGCGGGCATGTTTGCCATGGCGATGGCCGCGTCGGGACCGTTGATGGCCTACCATGGCGCCTCGGTAGCAGGCGTCTCGACGGCTCCGCTGTCCATGGCCTGCCCTGGCCTCAGCGAGCCGATCGTGTTCGACATGGCTTCGGGCGCGGTTGCCTTCGGCAAACTGATGCAGGCTCGGGCAGCCGGCCGGCCGCTCGAGCCGGGCTGGGCCATCGATGCCATGGGTAACCCCACCACGGACGCCCATCAGGCGGCAACGCCGCTGCCACTGGGCGGCCCGAAAGGCTCGGGCCTCGCGCTGATGGCCGAGATCGCCTGCAGCCTGCTGACCAACCATCCGATCCTGGCACCCGCGCTGCTGGCTTCCCCTGCCGTTCATCGCCACACGCAGAACGCGTGGATGCTCGTGATCGATATCGCTCAGGTGCTGGACCCCTCCATGTTTCAAGCGCAGCTGACCGAGCTCGCGCAGGCCATCCACAATCTGCCGGCGTCTATCGAAGGCCCTCCTCGGCTGCCGGGGGAACGCGGCTACGCCGAATCCCGGGAGCGGGGCGTGAGCGGGATTGCCTTGGCGGCTGTCACTGCTGCCGCGCTGGAGGAACTTGCCAGCCAGGCGGGCATTCACGTTCCTTGGGAGTAGCATGCCCGGGAGGTCACATTCAAATGCGCGTATTCGACGCTTGGATCATCGACAGTCCCCTTCCCTTCGTCTCCGTGTAGCCCTTGCCTCACTTTTGGCCAAATCAACAGAGACTTCTCCCCCCTTGACGACTGCCAGACAGATGACATAATTCCAACTCATTGCAAACGTTTGCAAGACTGGGGGATCGAGTGGCTTGTCGGCGTGTTTTGGTCGAGCACTAGGTTGGCGCAAGGCGAGGCCTGACTCCACGGCCTGCCGCGCGTGCGCACGATTCCCCCAAGACATTGATGAGGAGACACCCTGAATGGCAAATGACCGCCAGCTACGCATCGTCCACGGCAGCTTCGGCCGTGCCACCCTCCATCGGATATCGGGGCCGCTCGTCGCGCATGCCCATGCGGAGTTCCATCTGATCTTCAAGTTTGGCGGCACAGATGCGACATTCAAGATCGACGGCCACGCGCAGACGCTGACCGACGGCTGCGCACTGCTGATCAATCCCTGGTCGACGCATGCGAAGAGCGCCAAGGAGGGCTCGCCCTCGCTGCTACTCGCCTTGCTGCTGGAGCCGGAATGGCTAGGACGCACGCTCGGCGTCGACAATCCTGCCAGCGGCCTGCGCTTTGGCAAAACGCTGGTGCGCATGGATGCGGATACCGTCGCATCATTGACAGAGTTGGGTACCTGCCTGGCCCGGGACCTGGCTGACGATTCGGCGATTGGCTCGGTAGATTGCGAGGCCGCCGTCGCGGAACTGGCACGCAGGGTGTCGGCCTGCCATCTTCAGCGGCGGTCCATGACCGAAGTGCTGGCAAACACCAGGCCGCTGGACTATCGGATCAAGCGCGCGACCGAGTACATACGCAGCCACGCGGGGGAAAATCCCAACGTGGAGACGGTCGCCAGCGCGGTGGGCATGTCCCGCAGCCGGCTCTTCCACCAATTCAAGGCGTGCATGGGCATTTCGCCGCAGCAATACCTCGACTGGATCCGGATCGGCATCGCCACACGGCTGCTGGCAGAACGGCATGCCAGCATCGGGGACGTAGCAGACCAACTCGGATTCAGCGCGCAAGGACACTTCACGCGCTTTTTCGTCCAACACTTGGGGCTTAGCCCGTCGGAGTTTCGCCGCATCGGCATGCCGGGCGGCGCACACGGCGACTGAGGCGCCCGACGCCGCCCGGCGCCCATTACCGTCAACTGCCGTCAACCGCGCAGCGAGCGCGACAGCTTGTCCTGGATCACCGCGTCGAATACCGCCTTGGGCAGCATGCCGTGCACAGTCTTGGCCGGGATCGACGTGTAGTTGCTGGCCGTCTGGTTGGAGTACTGGGTGATGCGGAATCCCGAGGTAATGCTAGCGAGCGAGTACACGTCCTGAGGATCCATGCCGGTCGCAGCACTCACCCAGTTGAGCATCTGCCGCAGGCAGGCGACCAGCGCCTCGTCGAGATTGTTGCCGAAGCCAAGAATGATCCAGTGGCTGGGCGTCTCAGCCATCGGCAAGGACAAGGGCCGCTGCTTGTGCAGGAAATACTGGATCTGCATGTCCTCCATCGCGGTTTCGATGGCGGTCTGATTGACCACACCGTCGCCTTGGGCGGCATGCGAATCGCCTGTCCAGATCATCGCGCCCGGCCGTTGGACCGGCAGGAACAGCGACGTACCCTCGACCAGCTCGCGCAACACGAGATTGCCGCCATACCGGCCGCTGAGGATAGCGCTGACCGGTTCGTCGCCGGCGGGCTGCACCGCCATCACGCCCTGGAACGGCGCCAGCTTGATGCGGATGCCCGGCGCGAACTCGGTGTACTGCCGGCTCTCGTCGAATTTGAAATAGCGCAGGTACGGCTTTGGAAAGTCGTTAGGCAGTGCACCGACCCCTTTGGGTGCGGAGTTCCATCCCCAGCCGATCGGACGCAACTTGACCATCCGGCACTCCACCACGTCGCCGGGCATCGCCCCGCGTAGTTCCACGGGCCCGACGTTCGAGTATGGCCCTTGCGGAAATCGCTTGCGCACGGGTTCGCGATCCTCGTAGCTCATGCCGTACGAGGCGCCGTTGGCCCAGTTAACCCAGGTATTGGGATACATCACGAGATCGCCCGACTCGATGCTGGCGGCCGGCGCTGCCTTGGGGTCGAGAATGCCGACGTGCACGGTGTCCGTAGCGGACTCGATGCGGTGGATCTTGCCCGGTTTGATTGCGGGGAGTGGAACTGCACCCGGTTCGGCAACCGGTGCGCCCGGCCCCGACGTCGCCTGCGCTGCTGCCCGCAGCGATGCGGCTCCCAGGCCGAGGGCACCTGCAGCCTTCAGCCAATGTCTCCTGTCGATCATCATCGTTTTTGTTCCTTTTGATTGGGCCGTCGGCGGCACCACTGCGCTGGACGGCAAGATGCAGCACATCAGCGCAGTTGCGCGACGTACTGCGCAACTGCGAGGATCTCTTCGTCCGTCATCAACGGCACAAGCAGGCTCATCAGCTTGCCGGGACCGCCACGCGTGCCGGATTTCCACGCGTGGAGCTGCCTGGCCACGTATTCCGGCTGCTGGCCGGCAATGCGCGGAAAGTCGGGCGCGATGCCTTCCCCATTTGGCCGATGGCATGTCACACAGGCCGGCAGGTGATTGGACGAATTGCCCTTCCAATAGATGGCCATGCCAGCCCCGACCAAGTGCGGCAGGGCGGCCTGTCCGCGCGCGGGTGCCTGGCGGCTAAAGTAGCGAGCCACTTCGCGCATCTCCATTTCGCTCATGCTTTGCACCACGGCAGCCATCGTGGCGTCCTGGCGCAGTGCCGGCTCGCCGGCTCCGGCCTTGAACTGCCTCAACTGCTTGAACAGGTAGTCTTCGTTCTGACCCGCCAGGCTGGGGTATTCCTTCTGCGTGCTCTGGCCGGTATTGCCGTGGCATGCCGCGCAGACTTGCTCGACGATCAGCCGCGCGGGCCGCGCTTCGCCTGCCTCCGATGCGGGCTGCGCCAGCGCAGGCACGGCCAGCGTGCACAACGCGAGCAAGCGGGCAGACAGCCGGCGGCGCTCCATGGGATGTTTCACGTTGGAATCCTCACAACAAGGCAATGCCCGATCTAGTTCAGGTAGCCGCCGGTCTTGGTGACGATCTGGTGCGCGCGCCGCGTTTCGCTGCTCAGACGGCTGGTCAGGCCGGTCACGCCGGTCTGGCTGAAGGCGGTGTCAATGCTCAGGCCGGCCAGCCTGGCGCGGATCTCGGCATCGTTCATGATGGCGCGGACCTCGCTGCGCAGCCGCTCGGTCACCGGCGCCGGCGTGCCCTTGGGGGCGAACACGCCATACCAGACGGTAATGTCGTACCCGGGAATGCTCTCGGCCACCGTCGGCACGTTGGGCAGGCCCTGGAGCCGGCTCGCGGTACCGACGGCCAGCAGCCTCAGCTTGCCGGCGTTCACATGGGGCATGTACTCCAGCAGCGGGCCCGTCGCCAGGTCGATGTGTCCGGCGATCATATCGTTGATCGTTGGGCCGCTGCCCTTGTAGGGGATATTGGTGATGTCGACACCGGCCATCGTCTTGATCATTTCGAGTGGATAGCTGGTCGGGCCACCGTAGTTGACCTTGCCAGGATTCGCCTTGGCGTAGGCAATCAGTTCGGTGACGGACTTGTATGGCGTCTGCGGATTCGTAACCAGTACAAGCGGCGACTCGCCCAGTGGCGCCACGGGTACCACGTCGCGCGTCACGTCGTAGGGCAGCTTGCGGTAGAAAGCGGCGTTGACCGCGTGGATGCTGTTCAGGATGCCGATCGTATGGCCGTCCGGCGCCGCGCGCACGAGCGCCTCCGCGCCGATATTGCCGCTGGCGCCCGGTCGGTTCTCCACCACGACAGGTTGTCCCAGCGCCTTCGACAGGCGTTGCGCCACGGCCCTGGCCAGTACATCGTTGATGCCTGCCGGCGGGAACGGCACGATGAAGACGATAGGCTTCGAAGGCTTCCAATTGGCCTGTGTGCTTGTGTCCGCTTCCGCTGCGTTGGCGGCTCCGGGCCGCAGGCCTGCGAGTGCCACGGCCAGTGCGGCGCTGATGGCCGCAGTGATGGCGGCAAATGTGGCCACCCGCTGAGGGGCGGTGAGGAACGATGGACGCTTCCGGCTTTGCATTGACTCTTGTCTCCTGGTGAATCGCGAGGCGTGGGCGATCGGGTCAGCCCAGGCTCACACTCTACGGATCTGGAAACAAGACGCTTGCCCATTTGGGGAGCCGTTTACCAATACGTCCTCCGTTCTGCGGTATCGGTATGCCGGCAAACGATCGCCTGATGCCGCGCGGCGTCTACTTACCGGATTGTCCAAGAACTTGACAGGGGCTCCGCCGACGCCGCGGTTCGTCGTGCAATATGCGGCGAAACATCGACGACCGGAGAAAACCAATGCATTACCAGCAAAACGGCACCGTGGTCACCATCGGCAACGGCCCACACCATGTCATCGCCTTGCACGGCTGGTTTGGCCATGCGCGTGGATGGGGGCCTGTTGTGGACGTGCTCGACGGTGACCGCTTCACCTACGCCTTCATCGACTATCGAGGCTATGGTGCCCGGCGAGGGATCCAGGGCAGATTCGACATGCAGGAGATCGCCGCCGACGTGCTGGCGCTTGGTGACGAATTGGGATGGCAACGTTTCTCGCTGATCGGACACTCCATGGGAGGAAAGGCCATGCAGGCTGTCGCCATGCTGGCCCCCGCACGTGTCAAGGCCATGGTCGGCGTCACGCCTGTGCCGCCGACGCGCGTGCCGTTCGACGAGCCGACACGCTCGCTGTTCGAACGTGCCGCTGACGATTTAGCGGCAAGAATTGCTATCGTGGACAATGCCACGGGCAAACGCCTGAGCCGGTACTGGGTGGAAAAATTGGTTCAAGCCTCGACGCTGCATGCCGATGCCGACGCGTTCGCCGCCTACTTCCGGGCATGGGCCGACACCGATTTCTCTGCTGAAATTGCCGGCATCCGTGTTCCCACACTGCTGCTGGTTGGTGAGCACGACCCGTCGCTGACTGCTGACGTCATGGAGCAGACGTACGGCAAAGCATTCCGCGACCTGGCCATCGACGTGATCCGCAACGCGGGACACTATCCGATGGACGAGACACCGGTGGACCTCATCACGCGGATCGAGCGCTTCCTGACGGACATCCAGGCCCGCAGCGAACGCTGACATCCTGAAGTGCCAATGCGGAGCGCCTGCCGGTGTCGACCACCAGCAGGCACCACCATAGCCCATACGCCACTCAGGGCGCCTCGGCCGCACCGATCGCGACCACGCCGCGGCGCCCGATCTCCTCGTCCATGTCCGATGGCCCCCCGCTGACGCCGACGGCCCCGACCAGGCGGCCACCGACGTAGATGCCCAGTGAACCCTGCGACGGAAAGACGGGGCCGCCATACACCAGCGAACTCATCTGGCCAAAGACGATGGGATTGGCCTGATAGCGCTTCACGAGTTCGGCGCCGGACGCGCCTCCCGTTGCCGCCGAAGCGATGGCCTTGCCGCGCGCGACATCAAAGGTCGCAAACGGGGCGCCATCCATTCTCACGCCGCTGAGAAAGTGGCCGGAAACGTCGACCACGACGATGCTGACGGCAAGTTTTCGGTCCTCGGCAAACCGTTTGGCGGCATCGGTCAGCCGCACCGCGGTGTCCGCGCCAAGGGTCTGCACCTGTACGACGGCCGCGGATGCGATCGACGCGCAGAACAGATGCAGCCCGAAGGCCACTACGAAGGTAGAGCGTTTCATGGATCCTCCTATGCATGACGAGATTACGACGCACCGGCCTCTGGCCGACGATGGCGACCGGGTGGCGTACGCTGACGTGCGCACATCAGAATAGATGGCGCATGCCCATCATGACCCCGCGCGGGTTGGACACGCTGCTTGCCGTGACCTCATTGGGGAGGTTCGAAAACGTGTAGTTGGCCCCGTTCGTGTTCCAGATCTTACTGGCGTTGGCATAGAGCGTTGTACGCTTGGACAGCGAGTACTGATAGCCGATCGACATCTGCTGGCCACGATTCGGCGTGCCGACCGATTGCTGCATGCCATATGCCACCAGCACCAGTCCGGCGCCTCCCACGGGAATAGTCGTGCCGACATGGAAACCGCGGTCCTTCAGCGTCGCCTGGCCTGGCACCCATCGTGTGGCCTGGCGGACATTGGCGAACACCTTCACCCACGGGAATTCATACGTGGCGCCGATCGCGCGCTCGTCGCGGTCGCCATTCGCTACCGCGTTGATGCTGTAGGTACGTTCATAGGCAAGGCCCAGCCAGAGCGGTCCGCGTGCATAGGTTAGCGCCAAGGCTGCCAGCCGGTCGGCATCGCGTGGCGCGCTGGTCCGCTCGGCGCCGAATGAGTAGATCGCACTGCCCTGCAGCCCGCCAAGTTCGGGACTCTCGTACCGAATGGAATTGTCCGCGCGCGCGGTCAGGCTGCTGCCCGCGGGGCCGCCGTTCTGCAGGCGACCGAGCGGGCCATACGGCGAGAAGCCAAAGGCCGACGCCTGCCCCTCGATGTAGTAGATCGGCGTGTTCTGCCGGCCAAACGTCAGCGCGCCCCAGTTGTTGCTGCTCAGGCCGACCCAGGCCTGGCGGCCAAACAGGCGTCCTCCCTGCTGGGCGGTGCCACTGTCCAGTGCAAGTCCAGTCTCCAGCGTGAATACCGTGGACAGTCCCGGCGCCAGTTCCTCCTTGCCCCGCAAGCCCCACCGCGATTGATACAGCCCGCCGTCCTCGAGCCGCGCGGCATGATTTGCCCCGGACTTGACATATTCGGTGTAGAGATCGGCTACGCCATAGATGGTTACCCCCGATTGTGCCGCCGCTATGCCCGGCATCGTTGCCACCGCCACTACCAAGAGTGTTCCCATTCTTTTCATGCGTTTCTCCTCGCTGTTCCGTCCTGTTTGACGATATGGTTCTTGCACGGTCCTTGCACCGTGCGCAGCAAGGGTATGGGTTCGCGCCGGGGGGGCGCTAACCCAATCATCCCGTCACTTGGAAAGGTGTCCGGAATGCGTGGCCCGGTGGGTCAGGAGCGCAGGCCCACGAGCAAGATGCGGAAGGCAGATGTGGAAGTCCGCGACAAGCACTGGCGGATTCGGCAAGGCAATGGAGGGCTTTGTCGCAGCAAGAAGGAGCCGTCGACAAGACGCCGGCGGTGATGATTGGCTTCAGAAGTCCATTGTGGCCGAGAGCATGAAGGTGCGCGGGGCGCCCAGGGCCAGACTGGACAACAGCGGCATTCCCCAATAGGCCTTGTTGGTCACGTTGTAGACACTGGCCCGCACGGTCAGCGGATGGCTGGAGATCTTGGTGGCATAGCGTGTGCCCAGGTCATACACGGTGTACCCCGGCACCGACAGCGAGTTGTCGGCGCTGATGTATTGCTTGGATACAGCGGTCGCATTGGCGGTCAGCGTCAAGCCCGGCACGGTGGAGGTGTCCCACTCCACGCCCAGCTTGCCTTGCAGCTTGGGCACCCCGGTTGCCTGCTTGCCCTGGTTGACGCCACCGGCGGTCTTGGTGAGCTTGGGGTCCACATAGGCGATGCCACCCATCAAGCGCACGCCGCGCAGCGGCGAGCCGAAGAAGCCCCACTCGACACCCCGGTTGCGCTGCTCTCCGCCAAAGGAAAAGACGTTGGTGGAAATGTCGGTATAGCTGCTTGGCCGCTTGATTTCATACAAGCTGACCGTGTGGGCGAATTCGCCGAGGTCGAGCTTGAGGCCCACTTCCTTCTGCTTGGTCTTGGCCGGCGGAAACAGCTCTCCCGCATTGGCGGCTGTTGCCGGCGCGGTCTGGCCCTTGCTCAGCCCTTCAATATAATTGCCGTACACGGATATATGGTCAGTGGCCTTGACCAGCAGCGCGGCCGCAGGCGTCACGGCGCTTGCGTCATAGCGGGCACTGCGCGCCCCGGTCGTGAGGCTGAAGGTATCGGTGAGCGCTTCCTGGTGACGCACGCCCAGCGTCAGTTGCACCCTGTCCTGTGCAAAAGACAGGGTGTCCGCTACGCCGTAGCTGGTCAGGCGCGTTTCCGTGTGGAGGGTCGGCGGCCAAAGCATGCCGGCGGCTGGCCCCCAGACCGGGTTGTAGATGTTGGTGGTCCAGTCCGCGCCCGGGACCGATCTGCGGCCATAGTCCCTTTCGGTGTCCGAGTAGCGCGTGACGTTTAACGCCCATTGATGCTTGACGCTGCCGGTTCGGAACTTGCCCTTCAATCCAACTTCCCCCGATGTCTTTTCAATATCGAAGGCCAGTTGACCCATGGTGGTTCGGAAGTCGCCCGCCGCGTTGAGCACCTGCGCCGATACGGCACCGTTGTACTTGTAGTTGGTCTTGCTGGTGCCGAAGGCTGCATAGGCCGTCAGTTGTTCGCTCACGTCGAATTCGCCGCGGACGATCACACCCTTGTCCTTGGTGTTGACGAAGGACCAATCCGGGTTCAGCAGGGTTTCGGGCCTGGGTGGCTTGGGCACTGCCACGCCGGGGGCCAGATTGATGCCTCGGGTCACGCCGTCCACGCGATCATCGCTGCTGTAGAGGTCGGCAGAGACGCGAGCACGCTCGCCCCGCCAGTCCAGCCCGAGGGACGCGAACCGGGTTTTCTTTTCCTGCCGGTCGACCGCCCCCTCTCCATCCCGATAGACCCCATTGAAGCGGATGCCGAACTGCTTGTTCTCACCAAAGCGCCGCCCAAGGTCCACATGTCCGCCGAACTGCGCGTTGGACATGTAGGTCGCCGTCAGTCGCGTCAGCGGCTCATCGCCCGCGCGCTTGGGCACCAGATTGACGGTGCCGCCTACCGAGCCGCCCGGAGGCATGCCGTTGAGCAGGGCCGATGGGCCTTTCAATACCTCGATGCGCTCGAACATTTCGGGGGTGGTGCGGTAGTACGGCGCCATGCCGAACAGGCCGCCGATGGAGATATCGCTGGTGTTGGAGGCGAAGCCGCGGATGGAGTAGTTCTCGCTCCAGGCGCCGGTGACGCCGTTGCTGAACACCGTGGGATCGGTGGCGGCAATCACGCCGGTAATGTCCTTGGCCTGCCGGTCTTCGATGAACTTGTCCGTATAGCTGATGGTGGAAAACGGCGTTTCCATGAAATCCTTGTCGCCCAGCAGCCCCACGCGGCTGCCGGACGCCACCTGCCCGCCGGCGTAGGCGTCGATCGCTGAGCTCGCCTGTACCGTCACCACCGGCAACGTCACCCCRCTCTCTGCGGCTGGGCTTTGCGTCGGTTGGGCCGTCCGGCTTAGCGTGTAGCGGCCGTTGGCCTCGCGCACTGCCTGCAGTCCGTACCCGCCTAGCAGTTCGGTGAAGCCCTCGCGCACGCTGTAGCTGCCGGACAGCCCCTGGCTGATCTTGCCTTGGAGCAGGCTCTCATCCACGGTCAGTGCGACACCCGCCGCAGCGGCATAGGCATTGAGCGCCTCGCCCAGCGGGCCGGCCGGCACGTTGAAGCGGCTCCGGGCATCCACTGCCTGGCCGGTGCTTTGTGCAAGTGCCGGCGTGGCGGCCAGGGCCAGGGCGCCCGCGCTCAGCCCCAGCAGCAGCACCGTCGGCACGGCGGCAGCGGTGGCGCGGTTCAGGGCAAAGGCGGGATGGGGGCGCACCGCCTGCTGTGCAGGTCGCGCGATGCGAGGGTGACGTTTGGTCATGACAAGCTCTTTTCCGTTGATTCAGTTGAGATTGGGTTGGTTCTCAGCACGTCTTGCGAGTGAGAAAGTGATAACGAATACGAATCATTACGTTTTTGGCTTGGGGCTAGCGACAAGCCCCGGAACAAATCAGTGCTGATAGCCCTTGATGACGTCGTCGATCACGAGCTTCAAGGAGGTCGGGCTGGCGGCGGTGACGTACCAAGCTTCAGCATCGACGAAGACCACACGGCCGTTCTTCCAGGCGTTGGTCTGGCGCAGCAGCGGGTTGCCCATGCTCCCGGCATCCATGACCGGACGGCGCTCCATCACGGCCGTCCGGTCCACCACGAAGAGGATGTCGGGGTTGGCCTGCTGGATGAATTCGCTGGAAATCGGCTGGCCATGCAGGCCGGTCTCGGCAGTCGGGCTAGCCGGTTTCACGCCCAGGGCATTGAAGACGAACCCGTAACGGGAATGCACGCCAAAGGAACTGAAGGCGCCGTTGTTGTGCAGAACGACAAGCGCCTTCTCGAGACGGCCCTGGGTCGTGCGCCTGGCCTCCTCGACCTTGGCGTCCAGCTCAGCCGCTTTCTGGCGGGCGAGGCCTTCCTTGCCAAAGATTCGCCCCAGGGTCATGAGGTGGTCCTTGATGACCTCGATGTGCTTGGCCTGGCTATCCCGGTAGTCCACATCGAAGTGAATCGTCGGAGCGATCTCGCTCAATTCCTTGTAGTGGTTCGCCTGGAGCGAGGTCATCAGGATCAGTTCAGGCCTGGCCGCATGAACCCGCTCCAGATTGGGCTGAACGATCGAGCCCAGATCCTGAACGTCCGGAGCGTCCTTGTACCTGGCGAGGAAGTGCGGGACGAAATCCTTCGGCATGCCGACGACAGGGACACCCAGTTGGTCGAGGAAATCGACTTCATTCATGTCGAGGGCGACCGCGCGTTGCGGAAGGCGCTCGACGACGGTCGTTCCCAGCTTGTGCTGAACCGTGACGGGCGCGAACGCTTCCTGCGGGGACCGGCCGGCAGAAGCGGGCTGTGCGGCTGCCCCTGGCGGTTCGGCTGGTTTCTGGCCGCACCCCTGCACCGCGACGGTCGCGGCCATCAGCAGGGCTAACGCCCAACGCCTGTTTCTGTGATTCCGGGTCATTTCAGTTCTCCTGATGGATTGAAGTAGTTGCACACGCATCCTCGATCGCTGCGCACGATCTCGAAGTCCAGTCCATACAGTTCCTGCAGCCGTGTCTCGGTCACGGCCTCCACGACGGGGCCGCAGAAGCGGACCATTCCGCCCTTCAATGCGACGATGTGATCCGAGTAGTTGGCAGCGAAATTGATGTCATGGATCACCAGGATCACGGTGCGCCCGTGTTCGTCACACAGGCGGCGAAGCGCGCGCATGATCTGCACGGCATGCTTCATGTCGAGGTTGTTGAGTGGCTCGTCCAGCAGCAGAACGTTCGTCTGCTGGGCAATGGTCATCGCCAGGAAAGCCATCTGGCGCTGCCCTCCGCTGAGTTCGTCGATGTAGGCTCCGCGCAGTGCTTCCAGCGACAGGAACGCGATGGCCTCGTCGATCGCGTCGTGGTCCTCGGGGGTAAGCGCGCCGCGGCTGTAGGGGAAGCGCCCGAACGCGACGAGTTCCTCGACCGTCAGGCGCAGGTTGAAGTCCGGCGCCTGGCGCAAGGTGGCGACGTGCTTAGCGTATTCGCTGATGCGGATGCTGGAAACCTTGCGATCCCCGATCAGGATGTCGCCCTGGGTCGGCTCCAGCAGGCGCGCGATCGTCAGCAGCAGCGTCGTTTTGCCTGCGCCGTTGGGGCCGATGAGAGAAGTCACGCGCTGCGCCGGGAATTGCGCGCTGACGCCGGATAGGACGGTCTTGGCGCCGTAGGCCTTGTGAAGGTTGTGAACGGTGATCATGCGGTGCCTCGGGTGCGAACCATCAGCGCGAGGAAATACGCGCCACACACCAGGTTGACGAGAATGCTGACGGTGGTCTTGTAGTTGAAAACGTGTTCGACCAGGAGCTGGGCCACGATGAAGATGCCGATGGCGATCGCGCAGCCTATGGGCAGCGTGACCCGATGCCTGGAAGTCCGGGCCATCGCATAGGCGATGTTCGCCACGAAGATCCCCATGAAGGCCGTGGGCCCGAGCAGGCTGGTCGAGACCGCCACGAGAGCCGCGATCAGCGCGAAGTAGAGCCTCACGTACCGCTGGTAGTCGACCCCAAGGGAAATGGCCTGGTCGCGGCCCAGCGAGAGCACGTCGAGGATCGGCAGGGTCTTCAGCCCTGGCAGGCACACGGCCGCGACCAGAAGAGCCGAATAGAGCAACTGCTCGGGTTGTGCCCTGTTGAAGGATGCGTAGCCAAAGCCCTGGAGAACGGCGAACTCGCCCGGGCTGATCCTGAGCTGGACGAATTGCGTGACAGTGCCGATCACCATGGTCAGCACGAGTCCCAGCAGCAGCAGGAAATACACGTTGTACCTGCCGTTGCGCAAAAGCCACCGATGGATGGCCCACGAATAGGCGAGCATCAACAGGATGCAGAGGAAGAAGTTGCCGCTCTGGCCGAGTACCACCTGGCCATGCGTGCCCATGGCCAGGATCAGCAGCGCCTGCAACAGCAGATAGACCGCCTCGTACCCCATGATCGCCGGCGTCAGAATCCGGTTGCCCGCGATGGTCTGGAACGTGATCGAGGAGAAGGCGACGCAGATGCCGCCGATGACGATGGCGGCCAGCCGGGCGAGCCGTTTGGGAATGACGTAGTCGAGGTCGAATCCGGACCGCACGAGGACGAAAGCCGCGGCCAAGGCGATGACCACCATCCAGAGGGCATATCGGGGGGCAGCGCGCCTCATTGCTTCCTCCAGATGATGAGCACCAGGAACAGCACGCCGCCCACGCCGCCTGCGGTCAGGCCGATGGGCACCTCGAACGGGTAGATGAGCAGGCGGCCGAGAATGTCGCAGGCCAGCAGCAGCGACGCGCCGCCCAGAGCGACGATGGGCAGCGTGCGGCCTAGGTTGTCGCCGTAATGCAGCGCGACCAGGTTGGGGATGACCAGCCCGACGAAGGGGATCGCGCCGGCGGTGATGACCGTGGCGGACACGGTGACCGCCACCAGCATCAGGCCCAGCGCCGCCGTTGCCGAATAGCTCAGCCCCAGGCTGGTGGCCATGCCTTCGCCCATGCCGAGCACCGTGAAGCGGTGCGCATACAGGTAGGTGAGCGCGACGATCGGCAGGATCAGGTAGATGATCTCGTAGTTGCCCTGGACGACCTTGGAGAAATCGCCGAGCAGCCAGCCCTGCATGCTCTGCAGGATGTTGTAGCGGTAGGCGTAGAACTCGGCCACGGCACTCAGCACGCTGCCGTACATGAGGCCGATGACCGGCACGAGAACGGTGTTCTTGAACTTGATGCGGCGGATGATCGCCACATAGACCAGGCTCGCGGCGAAGCAGAAGACCAGCGCGAACAGCATCCGGCCCATCGTGCCGGCGGCGGGCGCCAGCGTCATCGACACCAGGATGCCGAGCTTGGCCGCATCCAGTCCGCCCGAGGTGGCCGGTTCGACGAACCTGTTGCGCACGATCTGCTGAAGGATCACGCCGCAGACGGACAGGCCTGCGCCGGTCAGGACAAGCGCCGTCAAGCGGGGCAGGCGGCTGGCTGTCACCGTCAGCCAGGCATCGCCCGACAGCGAGAACACCTGCGACCATGCCATCTGCCGGGCGCCGACCAGCAGCGAGGCGCCGCAGAGGATGGCAAACAACCCAAACCAACGTGCGCGCATCAGCAGCGGTCTCCGTTCGACGCCGCCGCGATACGCCAGCCTCTGGCGGCCCGGCGCTGGGCCAGGAAGTGCGCGTAGCGCCCCTGGCTCGCGCGCAACGGCGCGGGCGAACCCTGCTCGACGACCTTGCCGCCATCGAGCACCACGATCTGGTCGGCCATTGCCACCGTCGAGAGTTGGTGCGCGATGACGATCAGCGTGCGCTTGCCGCGCAGACGCGCCAGCGCCTCGGCGATGGCGGCCTGGTTCTCCGCATCCAGCGCGGCGGTGGCTTCGTCCACCAGCAGGATGGGCGCGTCCTTGATCAGCGCGCGGGCGATGGCGATGCGTTGGCGCTCGCCGCCCGACAGGCGTGCGCCGCCTTCGCCGACCGGGGTGTCGATGCCCTGCGGCAGGCGCTCGATGATCTCGGCCACGCCGGCCTGCCGCGCAGCCTCCATGATCTCGCCATCGGTGGCATTGGGCTTGCCGATGCGGATGTTGTCGGCAATGCTGCCCGCAAACAGGTAGTTGTCCTGGAAGATCTGACTGATCTGGCCGGCCAACTGCGCGTTGGACATCTGCCGCACGTCCACGCCACCGACAAGTACGCTGCCCTGGCTCACATCGAAGAAGCGCGCGATCAGCCGCACCAGAGTGGTCTTGCCCGACCCGGAGGCGCCAATCAGCGCGGTCATGCTGCCCGGCTCGATGCGCAGGTTCACGCCCTTCAGCACATCGGGCTGATCCGGTGCGTAGCGGAAGCTCACCTCGCGCAGCGCGATCGACGCATCACGCGGTGCCTGCGGCTGGTCCGGTTCCGGCAAGGGCTTGACCGCAAGGATCTCGCGCGCCGCGTCGAGCTGGCCGCGCGCGCCGCGCAGGACCTCGCCATAGCCGGCCACGTCCAGCAGCGGATCGATGTAGCGGTTGGCCAGCAGCAGCGCCACGATGACGGCAACGACCGAGTCCGCTTCCCGCGCACCGCCCAGGTAAGCGTTGAGCCACGACACGGCGGCGATCAGCAACGCGGCGAAGACGGCCTGCACGACCCAGGCGTTGAGCGCCGTGGACGCCGCCGACTGACAGATCAGCCGCGTGCCGGCGTGGCGTTGCTGGTCGATGGCCTGTTCAAGCAAGCGCGTGCTGCCGCCTCCACCGTTGAACGCGCGCAGTACCGACTGGGCCTGGGCGAACTCGACCATGCGCTGGCTGCTGTGGGCGAAGTGGCGATGGAAGGTGTGGTCGGCGCGCCGGCCCAGGCGAGCGGCGAAAAGGAACGCGCCGATCAAGATCGGCAGCGCCACCAGCGCGATCAGGCCCATCAGCCAGTGCCGCGCGAACAGCGCGGCCACGATCACCATCGGTGTCACGGCGCCGCTGATTACCGGCGTGAGCACGTGTGCGGGAAGCTGGGCCACTGCCATCATGCCGTTTGTGATGACATGGCCAAGCCGGGCGCTGTTCTCCGGGGTGAACCAGCCGACGGGCAGGCGCGCAACGTGGTCGCCGATCCGCTGGCGCGCGCCCTGCAGGACGGCAACACCCACGCGCACGCCGGCCTTCTCCACCTTGCGCCGCCAACCCCAGCTGGCCGTCATGCCGGCCAGCAGCACAATGAGCCACAGCGCCGCGCCGCGCGTATCGCCGGCCAGAAGGCGGCTGAGAATGGGCACCAGCGTGGTGATGGTCAGCCCGCTGAGCAGGCCATAGAACACGGCCATCCAGGCGTAGCGGCGGAAGACGGGCGCATCGTCGCCCAGCAGTTGAATGAAGGTTTTCAGCATGACGGCACCGCCAGCTCCTGGGGTTCTTCATGGCCGCCCAGCGTCCATAGCCGCGCATAGCGGCCTTTGCGCGCGATCAGCTCGGCGTGGCGGCCTTGCTCGTGGATCGTGCCGTTCTCGATCACGATGATGTGGTCGGCGTGCATCACCGTGTCGAGCCGGTGTGCAATGATCAGCAGCGTGCGGCCTTGCGCGAAGCGCGACAGCGCGTCCTGGATCGCCACCTCGTTCTCGGCGTCGGCGGCCGCGGTGGCTTCGTCGAGCACGAGCACGGACGGATCGAGCAGCACGGCACGCGCGATGCTCACGCGTTGCTGCTCGCCACCGGAGAGCAGCGCGTCCTCGCCTATCATCGAGTCGTAGCCGCGCGGCAGGCCCAGGATGCGCTCATGAATGTTCGCGGCGCGCGCGGCGTCCTCGATCTCCTGCTGGCTGGCCGAGGGCCGGCCCAGCGCGATGTTCTCGCGTAGGCTGGCATGGATGAGGCGCACCTCCTGCAGCACGAAACCGATGCGCTGGTACAAATCCGAAGTCTCGATATGCCTCAAATCCACGCCGCCGAGCGTGATGCGCCCGTCGGTCGGGTCGAAGAAACGCAGCAGCAGCCGGGCCAGGGTCGATTTGCCAGCACCGGACGCGCCGACGATGGCGGTCACCGTGCCGGGCTTGAGGGTGAAGCTGATGTCCGACAGCACCATGTTCTGCGCGTCGTAGGCGTAGCCGACGTGCTCGACGCGGATTTCGGTGCCCGTGGGCAACTGCCGCCTGTCGGGCGCCGGCTGCTCCAGCACAGGCGTCTCCAGCAGCGCCTGCACGCGCTGGGCGGCACCGGTGGCATGGTTCAGGTCATGGGTGATGTAGTGCAGCAGCAGCAACGGCGCGGAGATGCCCGGTGCCACCAGAGCGAACGGCAGCACGTCCACCGGGGCGATCCAGCCCAGGCTCACGAACAGCGTGCCGAAAACCAGCACCACGCCCAGCACCGCCACCGGCGCGATCATCGCGTTGGCGTTGGCCATCGAGCCCACGAGGGGACGGGTGAAACCGACGAAGGCCTGGGCGAAGGCATCGACTGCCTCGCGGTAGCCGCCGTGCGCCTTGCCGCTGGCGCCGAAGGACTTGACCACGGGAATGCCGTTGACGAACTCGACCACCGCGTTGTTGATGCGTCCCAGCCCGCCGACGAACTCCTTTATGTTCGCCCCGCTGGCCTTCATGGCCCTGCCGAAGAACAGGAAAAAACCCGGGAACGGCAAGATCGAGACGATGGCCATGCGCCAGTCCATCGCGAACAGGTAGATGAGCGAGATCAGGATGGCGCCCATCGCGCGCCCCAGCGTCGTATAGAAATGCGCGGTCAGGCTGTGCAGCGTGCCGATGTCGTCCTGCATGGCCTGCTTGACCTCGCCCGATGCGCGGCTGGTGAACCAGCCCAGCGGCACGCGGGCCAGCCGCTGCGTGGCCGCCAGGCGCAGGTGATGGGTGATGCGGTTGTCGGCCAGGTGGGCGGTCAGTTCCCCGGCGGACACCAGCGTCATGCCGACGAACAGGCTCACCACGCTGGCAATGACGGTCCACCAGACTTCGCCCTGCACTTGCGCCCGTGCCGCCGCCGCGATGTCGGTGCCGCCGAGGACGAGCTTTGCGATATGCGCGATGCCGGCCAGCGGCACCAGCGTGAGCATGGCGCCCACGCCAGCCAGTACTGCGGCGACGATCAGTTGCCCACGAATGGGGTTCAATACCCGGCTGATCGGGCCAGGTCCCTTGGGAATGGCCGCAGCCGCGTCACGCGTGTTCATGAAAAAGAAGCGTCCAGAGATTCAGAAAGATGGGATGGCTCTCCCCCTGTCTTGCGGACGAGAAGGCGAGCCCCCATCCACGCAGGCCGCTCGGCGGCATCGATCTCGCGCAGAATGGCGGCTGAGGGGTTGCTGCCTGCCAAGGCACTCGATGGATCGGTCATGGATGACTCCAGGGAATCGAAATGATAATTAGTTGCATGACTATAAACTAATTGACGAATGGCTGGCAAGGCGGCTACATGGCTATCACCACCGATCAAGGAACAAACATGAATTCGCCACAACAACCTTCGGCGCGCGGGCGCCCTCGTACCATCACGCGCGAACGGATCGCCGACGCGGGCATCGAGATCGGCTTGCCGAACATCACCTTCGTCGGCGTCGCCGCCGCACTCGGGGTCAGCCATATGGCGCTCTACAAGCACGTGCCGAGCCTTGAGGAACTCAAGCGCCTGGTCGCCGAGGAGATCTTCAGCCGCTGGCAGATTCCGCAGGCTTGCGGCAAGGGGCGTAGTGGATTGAAGGATTACCTGATCGTGTTCACCACATCGGTACGGGAGTTCGTCAAGGCACACCCTGGGCTGACGCCGTACGTGATCCGCAGGTTGGCTGCGACACAGCCCATGCTCGCCAAGATCGACGGGCACCAGAGCCATATCGCGCGTGCCTACGGCATTTCAAAGGAACAGGCACGCTGGCTGCTTGCGACGGTCGCATTCCACTGCATTGCCGTGGCCGACACGGTGTATTCGGTAGCAGGCCGGGAACCCCTTGTGGAGGCGGACCGCGCGGCGGAAGAAGCCGAGATGGAGGCGGAGCTTGTTCAGGGCATGCACGCGCTCATCGTCGGCGCGCTTGCCATGCTGGAGGAAGACGCCCAGCGTGACGGTTCGGCCTTGCGGATCAAGTCATAGGCGTGACGAAACGCCAGGCCCACGCTGGTTGACTTCCGACGCGGAGGTCGACGAGAGGGGCGAATGCCGGCAAAGCATGGCGCGCATATTGATGTTTCATCCATGCCACATGCCCACTTGATTTCAAGCACAATCCGAACCTAATATCCTCCGAGATACAAAACATTACGTATGCGGGCAGGCTCTACGACGCACAGAGCCGTCCTGGCGGGTCCGCCAGGGCAGGGTCGGAAACCCGGGGATTGCAAAACCTGAGCAAGCGCTGGTCGGCGCTGGTCGGTGCTGGCAGTGTCGTGCCATCCCCGCGGGTTCAGCCTGTCTCCGTTGCACTTGCATTTGCATTTGCGCTTGTACGGGGAGTTACGGCATGAACGTGGTGCTCGTTGAAAGCCATCCATTGCTCCGGATTGCAATGCTCGCTCTGCTGGAGGGTATTGCAGGCATCGTGCAAGTCGTTGCCATCGACCCGGGGGAAAACCCTGAGCATTCGCATGCCGGCGGCAACGTTGACCTGATCGTCTTTGGCATGCCCGCCGATGCTGACACGGGCTGGCATTGGCTCGGCCAGGCACGCAAGCTATGGGCCGCGCCGCGCGTGCTGCTGCTCTGCGATGCCGTGCCGCTGCAGCTGCCGCAAGGCGAGATCACCGAAGGCTTCAGCGGCTGCCTGCCAAAATCCGCCCCGCTCGACGTGCTCAGGACCGCCATCCAGCGTATCGCCACCCGTCAGCCGGAGCGCGCGGGCGCAAGCCAGCTTTCACTGTTCCCCGCTTTGCCCACCGCCGCGCTGTCAACGCGGCCCGCCGCCGGGACCCAGCGCTTGACACAAGAGGCAACGCAACTGGGCTTGACGCAACGCCAGTACGACGTGCTGGCACTGCTCTCCCGAGGGCATGGGTTCAAGACCGTAGGCCGCCTGCTGAATATCTCGGCGCCGACGGTCAAGACGCATGCCCGCGCCATGTACAGGCATCTCCAGGCGGCTGGCAAGGAAGAGGCCGCCTACAAGGCACGGCAACAGGGCTTTAGCCTGGCGTGGCCGGTTGGCGGTGTGCCGGCGTTGACGCTGGCACACCGCCCCGCCCCCGCCGCCCGGCAAATGGAACTGCTCTGAGGGGCTGACCGGCGTTGGCCGGCACTGACCGGCACTCACCGGCCAACGCCTTGCCTGGTCACGCCAGGCTGATCCACGTGGTCTTCAGGTCCGTGTACTTGTCCAGCGCATGCAGTGACTTGTCCCGCCCTGAGCCCGACTGCTTCACGCCGCCAAACGGCACCGTCACGTCGCTGTCCATATAGCAGTTGACCCACACCAGCCCCGCCTGCAGCTTGCGCGAAACCCGGTGGGCGCGGGACAGGTTGGAGGTCCAGAGTCCCGAACCCAGTCCGTAGGGCGAATCGTTGGCCATGCGGATGGCCTCTTCCTCGGACTCGAAGCGGGTCACCGCCAGCACTGGGCCAAAGATCTCTTCGCGCACGATGGTGAGCGACTGCGTGGGGCACTCGAAGATGGTGGGCTGCATGTAGAAGCCGCCACTGTCCGTGCGCGCGCGCTTGCCGCCGGCGCGCAGGCGGGCGCCTTCGTCCTCGCCGCTCTTCACATAGGACATCACCCGCTGCAGCTGCGCGCCGTCGACAATGGCGCCCATGGCGGTGGCGGGATCGAGCGGGTCGCCCGGCTGCATGCGCGCCGCGTGCGCTTCCAGCTTCTCCATGAACGCGTCATAGATGCCGCTTTGCACATAGAGGCGCGAGCCGGCGATGCAGATCTCGCCCTGGTTGCTGAAGATGCCGATGGCGGCGGCCTGCGCCGCGCGGTCCAGGTCGGGGCAGTCGTCAAAGACGAGATGCGGGGACTTGCCGCCGCACTCGAGCCAGACGCGCTTGAGGTTGGACTGGCCCGAGTACTCCATGAAGCGCTTGCCGGTGGCGGTGGAGCCGGTAAAGGCAATGCAGTCCACGTCGGGATGGCGGCCAAGGGCCTGCCCGGCAGCGGCGCCGAGACCTGGCACCACATTGAAGACGCCCGCCGGGATGCCCGCTTCTTCGGCGAGCTCCGCCAGCCGCAGCGCGGTGAGCGGGGACTGCTCCGCGGGCTTGAGCACCACGCTGTTGCCGGTGGCCAGCGCGGGCGCGACCTTCCAGCTGGCCATTAGCAGCGGGTAGTTCCAGGGCACGACCGCCGCCACCACGCCCAGCGGCTCGCGCGTGATGGTGGCCAGCACGTCGGGGCCCGTCGGCGCGATCTCGTCGTAGATCTTGTCGATGGCTTCGGCGTACCAGGCGTAGGTGCGGCCGGCTTCGGGGATGTCGTATTGCAGCGTCTCGGCAATGGGCTTGCCCATGTCGAGCGTTTCCAGCAGCGCGAGCTCTTCGCGATGCGTGTCGATCAGGTGCGACAGCCTTAGCAGCGTGGCTTTCCTGGCGCTGCGCGGCATGTCCGACCAGACCCCGGACTGAAACGCCTTGCGCGCCGCGGCTACCGCGCGGTTGACGTCCTGCGCGCCGCAGGCCGCAACCCTGGCGAGCACCTTGCCGGTGGCAGGGTTGATGGTCTCGAAGGTGGCGCCGTCGGCGGCGTCAGCCCAGCGGCCATCGATATAGGCTTGCGAACGGATCGACACCGTTGCGGCCCGCGTGCGCCAATAGGCGAGATCTCTTAAGTCACTCATCGTGGATTCCTGGCATGCATTGGGGTTTCGGCCCGTTTAGGCGCTCGCGTTCGCCTGCGCCACCATGGCGCCAAGCAGCACATTGGCCCCGGCTTCCAGATGCTCCGGCTTGGCGTCTTCGATTTCGTTGTGGCTGATGCCGTCCTTACACGGCACGAAGATCATCGCGGCGGGCGCCACGCCGGCGATATAGACCGCGTCATGGCCTGCGCCCGTGACGATGTCCTGATGGCTGTAGCCTCGCGCGGCGGCTTCCTGGCGCACGTGGCCGATCAGCTCGGGCGCGAATGGCGTGGGCGCGAAGTACTGCACGTCTTGCACCACCACATCCAGGGCCGCGCCGGTGGTGGTGCCATCCGCGACGGCGGCGCAAGCCGCGCGAAAGCGCGCATCCATCCCGGCAAGCCGCGCCGGGTCGAGGTGGCGCAGGTCGACCGTGAACGTCACCGCCCCGGGAATGACATTGCGCGACGACGGATGGACCTTGACCACGCCCACCGTGCCGCGTCCGTGCGGCGCGAAGTCGTTGGCGATGCGGATCACTTCTTGCATCAGGAACGTGGCGCCATAGAGCGCGTCCTTGCGCAGCGGCATCGGCGTGGGGCCGGCGTGCGCCTCCATGCCGGTCACGGTGACGTCGTACCAGCGCAGGCCCAGCGATCCGGTCACCACGCCGATCACCTTGTCCTCGGCCTCGAGCACCGGCCCCTGTTCGATATGGGCTTCGAAGTAGGCGCCGACCTTGCGTCCAACTTCCGCGTCGCCGGCATAGCCGATGGCCGCCAGTTCATCCGCCACCCGCTTGCCCGCCACGTCGGTGGCCGACAGCGCCGTCTGCAGCGGAAAGACGCCGGCAAACACGCCGGAACCCATCATCACCGGGACAAAACGCGAGCCTTCTTCATTGGTCCAGATGGCCACTTCGAGCGGGGCCTCGGTGGTGATGCCGTGATCGTTCAGGGTGCGCATGACCTCCAGGCCGGCCAGCACGCCATAGCAGCCGTCGAACTTGCCGCCGGTGGGCTGCGTGTCGATATGGCTGCCGGTCATGACCGGGGCCAGCGCGTTGTTGCGCCCTGCCCGGCGGGCAAAGATATTGCCGACCTGGTCGACCGTCACGCTCAGTCCGGCTGCGCGCATCCAACCGGTCACCAGGTCTCGCCCCTGCCCATCCAGCGCCGTCAGCGCCAGGCGCGCATTGCCGCCCTTGGGCGTGGCGCCGATCGCGGCGAGGTCCATCAGCGACTGCCACAGGCGCTCGCCATTGATTGCCAGCATGTTCATGTTCTCTCTCTTTGCCGTCGTGGCCATTACGCCGCGTCCGCTTGCCGGGCGAGTGCGTCCGCTTGCCGGGCGAGTGCGTCCGAGCGGATCTGCGACAAGGTCATGCCCGGCGCGATGCCGTCCGCGTCATAGCGCAGCTCCAGCAAGGCGGGCAGCTGCTGGGTGTTGGCGAACACAAGGGCGCGCGCAAAAGCGGGACCGAACGCTTCATCGCTGGCGACAATCTCGCCATACCCGCCATAGGCGCGGATCAGTTCGCTGAACTCCGGATTGTCGAAGCCAAGCGCCACGGTGCGGCCCGGGAACTCGCGCTCCTGGTGCGCGCGGATGGTGCCCCAGATGCCATTGTTGAAGACCAGCACGACGATGCCGACGCGGTACTGCATGGCAACGCCGAGTTCCTGCAGGTTCATCTGGAAGCAACCATCGCCCGCATAGCAGATCACGGTGCGAGCGGGGTTCTCGAGCTTGGCGGCAATGGCCGCCGGCAGGCCATAGCCCATCGATCCCACGGTCGGCGCCAGGCTGGTGCCGACGCCCTTGAAGCGGTAGTAGGCATGGGGGTACAAGGCGTAGTTGCCCGCGCCAACGGTAATGCAGGTGTCCTCCGGCACGTTGTCCCGGACGTGGCAGGCGGCCACGTTGAGGTTGAGCGCGCCCGGCGCGGCCTTGGGTTCCTGCTCGGCCAGGTACACCTGGTGGGCGTCGTGCCCGGCGTTGCGCGCGCCCGGGGAACGCGACGGGGAGAGCTCGCTCGCCGCGGCGGCAAACGAGACCACGTCCGCGGCGATCGGCAGCGTGGGATGAAACACGCGGCCAAGCTCATTGGCGTCGGGGTACACGTGGACCAGCCTCTGCTTCGGCAGCGGGCTCTGCACCACCGTATAGCCCTCGCTGGTGGCCTCGCCCATGCGCGTGCCCACCGCGATCAGCAGGTCGCTCTCCTGTACGCGCTTGCGCAGCGATTCGGGCATGGCCCAGCCCACGTGCCCGGCAAAGTTCGGATGATGGTTGTCGAAGCACTCCAGGCGGCGCCAGGCCACCCCGACCGGCAGCGCGAAGCGCTCGGCAAACCCTTCCATCTGCCGCGAGGCCTCCGGGGTCCAGCCCGATCCGCCCAGCAGCAGGAACGGGCGCTCCGCCTGCTCGATCAGCTCCGCCAGCGAGGCCATGGCGCCAGGCGTCGGCGCGCTGTGGGCACGCCGGTAGCGCGGCACATCGGCCACCGTTGCCTTGCCCCATAACGTGTCTTCCGGCAGCGCCAGCACGACCGGGCCGGGCCGTCCGCTGGTGGCCACCGCGAAGGCGCGCGCGATGAACTCGGGAATGCGGTCGGTGCGGTCGATCTGCGCCACCCATTTGGTCATCTGGCCAAACATGCGGCGGTAGTCGACCTCCTGGAACGCTTCACGCTCGTAGAAATCGTTGCCGACCTGGCCAACGAACAAGATCATGGGGGTCGAATCCTGGTAGGCAGTGTGCACGGCGATGCTGGCGTTGGTGGCGCCGGGGCCGCGCGTGACAAAGCAGATGCCGGGCTCGCCGGTCAGCTTGCCTTGCGCCTCGGCCATATAGCCCGCCCCGCTTTCCTGCCGGCAGACGATGGGCTGGATCTTGTCCTGATGGTCGTACAGCGCGTCGATGCAAGGCAGGTAGCTTTCGCCCGGCACCAGGAAGACGCGCTTCACGCCCTGGATAATCAGTTGGTCGATCAGGATCTGGCCGCCGTTGCGCTCTGCGCGCGCCGGCAATGCTTGCGGCGATTGCTTGTTCATGGTCGTGAATTCCGTTTTTGCGATCGCCGCCCGCTTCAGCTTGCGTGCGGCGATCCTTCGAAGTCTTGAATGCGAGGTTTGCGGGCCTGGGCTTGGGCTTGGGCTTGGGCAGTTACTGCAGGAGCGCGGCCTCCAGGATGCCCAGCCCTTCGTCCATCACGGCGTCAGGAATGGTCAGCGGGAACAGGAAGCGCACCACGTTGCCGTAGACGCCGCAGGAGAGCAGCAGCAGGCCGCGCTCCAGCGCGCGGTCTTGCACTTGCCGCGTGAATTCGGGATTGGGGCGGCCGTCGGCCTTGCGGAATTCCACGGCAATCATGGCGCCCAGGCCGCGGACCTCGCCGATCTCCGGCACGCGCGATTTCAGGCCAGCCAGCTTGTCCTGCAGCCGCTGGCCGAGCGCGGCGCCGCGCTCGATCAGCTTCTCGCTCTCCAGCACGTCCAGCACCGCCAGCGCCGAGGCCACCGCCAGCGGGTTGCCAGCGTAGGTGCCGCCCAGCCCGCCGGGGGCCGGCGCGTCCATGATCTCGGCCCGGCCGCAAACGGCCGACAAAGGCATGCCGCCGGCCAGGCTCTTGGCCATGGTGGTCAGGTCCGGCGTGACGCCGTAGTGCTCCATGGCGAAGAGCTTGCCGGTGCGGCCGAAGCCGGTCTGCACTTCATCAGCCACCAGCAGGATGCCGTGCTCGTCGCAGATGCCGCGCAGCGCGCGCACGAACTCGGCGGGCGCCACGTTGAAACCGCCCTCGCCCTGGACCGGCTCGAAGATGATGGCCGCGACCCGCTTCGGGTCCACATCCGCCTTGAACAGCTGGTGCAGGGCGTTGATCGAATCCTGCACGCTCACGCCATGCAACCCGTACGGGTACGGCGCGTGGAACACGTCGCCCGGGAACGGGCCGAACCCCACCTTGTACGGCACGACCTTGCCGGTCAGCGCCATGCCCATCATGGTGCGGCCGTGGAAGCCGCCGGAGAAGGCAATGACGCCGGGGCGCCCGGTGGCCGCACGGGCAATCTTGATGGCGTTCTCGACGGCCTCGGCGCCGGTGGTGAAAAACGCGGTCTTCTTGGCGAACGCGCCGGGCGCGCGGGCGTTGATCTTCTCGGCCAGCTCGATATAGCTGGCGTAGGGCACGATCTGGTAGGCGGTGTGCGTGAAGCGCTCCATCTGTGCCTGCATGGCTTGCACCAGGCGCGGATGGCGGTGACCGGTATTGAGCACCGCGATGCCGGCCGCGAAGTCGATGTAGCGGTTGCCTTCGACATCCCACAGCTCCGAGTTCTCGGCGCGCTCGGCATAGAAGTTGCACATCACACCAACGCCACGGGGCGTGGCGGCATCTTTGCGGCGTACCAGGTCTGCGTTCTTCATTGCGTGCTCCATTGCATTGGTGTCCTGCTGTCTTGTCTGGATCTGGGCGGCCGGCGCCACGAGGGGCCGGCCGGGAAACCGGGGGAAAGCGCTTCGGGTCAGGCTTCGGGTCAGACCAGTGCGACCCTCCGGATGGCGCTAAAGCCGCTTTTTGTGTCACGGGC
The DNA here is from genome assembly GCF_052113425.1 of Cupriavidus sp. YAF13. Taxonomy (NCBI): domain Bacteria; kingdom Pseudomonadati; phylum Pseudomonadota; class Betaproteobacteria; order Burkholderiales; family Burkholderiaceae; genus Cupriavidus; species Cupriavidus sp. YAF13. The sequence continues at coordinate 235,901 of NZ_JBFRDD010000003.1, read as the reverse complement.
GTTATAACTCAACCGGTGGCCGGACCAATTCTATGGCCTTCGCGGAAAAATTGCCAAATTTTTTGATTTTTTGACTGGGTGGTCCGTCCAATTGAGGGCGATGTCTTCACGTTTTGCCCAGGACGCGTGCTGCGATGTGCGGAAAAGACGACCGATGGAATCCGGAGCACGTGGCCGGTTTGCTGCCAATCCGAGGCCGTATTGGCCGGACCACTCCCGCTGGCACCCCTCAGGCAGCCCGGAACGCCGGGAGAAACCCGCCCTGCCCCTTGAACAGACACCGGGTTTTGCTGTATTGATCAGACCATCAGTCAATTTGCAGCGGCCTTGCCTTCATGTCCTTACTTCAAGCGGTTTCAGCGCAGCGCCTTTACCGGCTGATCGCCGACCAGATTGCCAAGAAAATCAGCGCAGGCGAGTTCGCCCCCGGCGAGCGCCTGCCGGCGGAGCGCGAGCTGGCCGAGCAGCTCAACGTCGCACGCTCGACGTTGCGCGAAGCATTGATCGCGCTCGAGATCGGCGGCTATATCGAGGTGCGCGTCGGCAGCGGCGTATTCGTGCTGGAACCCAAGGAGAGCGGGCAGGCGGCGGCCCATGGCGCCGCGCCCGATCCGGCGGCCGAGATCGATGCCCGCCTGGGCGCGGCGCTGGAAGCCAGCCCGTTCGAGCTGATCGAGACGCGCACGCTGTTCGAGCCGGAGTGCGCGGCGCTGGCCGCTCAGCAAGGCACGCCGGAGCAGATCACCGCCATCGAGGAGGCGCACCGGACGATGAACCCCGACCAGTCGCCGGAAGCCGGTGACTTCGCGCACGACCGAGCCTTCCACCAGGCGATCGCCGATGCTTGCGGCAATGCGGCGCTGGCGTCGGTGGTCACGCACGTATGGGATCTGTGCGAGGCCAGCCCCCTGTATAAGCGGCTCGACAAACACTTTGTGGATGCGTCTGCCTGGCGCGCGGCGGTTGGCGAGCACGACCGCATCGTCAGCGCGATCGTGGCGCGGGACCCCATCCGGGCGCGCCACGCCATGTCGTTCCACCTGCTGGCAATTGTGTCGCGCCTGTCCGAGGACATCGCCGAATAGGCCAGACAAAGCTTGCCGGGCCCGGGCAATCCGGGTCCGGGCGCACATCGCTGGTGCAAGCCTGGCCCCAGCGCGGCTCCTCCAGCCGCCCACTTTCGCACCAATTCCACGCGCAGATCCCGATAAAAAGTGTCATTAAGTCACTTTTTATACTGGCACGTGGCTTGCGTTAACGAAGCTGAAGTGGTGAAATTCGCCGCAACAGGCCGGACCACCCGCCCACCAGACCTAGAACAACTACCTATTACGCTTAATTTCTCAGTCATCTACGCTTGATTGGCCGGACCACCAGAACAAAAGCATTCAAAGCATCACTCCGCATCACCCCGCATCGGCCCCCTTACCTCACGCGTGCCCAAGCCCGCCCGCATTACTGGAAAGCCTTATGAACCCCGATCACGTCCCCACCCACCAGCCCGAAGCCGGGCAAGCGCCCCGGAACATGAAGAAGATTGCCGCGGCCAGCGTCATCGGCACCACGGTCGAGTGGTATGACCTGTTCATCTTCGCCACGGCCTCGGCCCTGGTCTTCAACAAGGTCTTCTTCCCGGCCTTCGATCCGCTCACCGGCACGCTGCTCGCCTTCGGCACCTTCGCATCGGCCTACGTGGCCCGCATCCTTGGCGCCGCGCTGTTCGGCCACTTCGGCGACAAGGTCGGCCGCAAGTCCATGCTGCTGATCTCGCTCATCATGATGGGCTCGGCCACCTTTGCCATCGGGCTGCTGCCGGACTACCGCTCGATCGGCATCTGGGCGCCCATCCTGTTGCTCACCTTGCGCGTGATACAGGGCCTGGCCCTGGGCGGCGAGTGGGGCGGCGCGGTGCTGATGGCGGTGGAACATGCCCCGGCCGACAAGCGCGGCCTGTACGGATCGTGGGTGCAGATCGGCGTGCCCGCCGGCACGCTGATCGCCAACCTGGCGTTCCTGCTCTGCAATGCCGTGCTATCGAATGAGGCGCTGTTGTCCTGGGGCTGGCGCATTCCGTTCCTGGCCAGCGTATTGCTGGTGGGCGTGGGCATGTACATCCGCCTGAACACCTCGGAAACGCCGTCGTTCAGCAAGGTCAAGGCCACCGCCGCGCAAGTGAAGATTCCGCTGGCGGAAGTGCTGACAAAATCGTGGAAGCAAGTCCTGCTGGGCGGCATCGCGACAATGTCGACCGGCACGGCCTTCAACCTGATCGTGGCGTTCGGGCTGACGTACGGCACGCAGACGCTTGGCTTCTCCCGCAACCAGATGCTCACCATCGCGCTGATCTCATGTGCGCTGTGCGTCGTGCTGCTGCCGCTGTTTGGCCTACTGTCGGACAAGGTGGGCCGCAAGCCGGTGATCATCGGCGGCATCATCGCCGAGGCGCTGCTCGCCTTTCCGCTGTTCTGGCTGCTGGACACCAAGGTGTTCTCGTTCGCCCTGCTCGGCTACCTGCTGATGATGAGCGCCTTCGCGGCCAACTACGGCCCGATCGCCACATTCCTGGCGGAGCTGTTCGGCACCAAGGTGCGTTACTCGGGCCTGTCGATCAGCTACATGCTGTCCGGGCTGCTGGGGAGCGCCGCCACGCCGATCATCACCACCGCGCTGCTGTCCGCCACGGGCCGCGGCTCGTCCGTTGCCTGGTACATGATCGGCTCCGCGCTGATCTCCGCCGCTGCGCTGTTGCTGCTGGCCGAGACGCTCAGGAGGCATGCCCCGGCGGCGGCCTCCGGGGTGGATGCCACCGCCTCGCTGTCCTGAGTGCCGGCCATGCAAGCCAGACTTGACCCGGCGCTGCTGCGCCAGCTTGAACGCGTGAGCTTCCCCACGCTCGGGCACTTCCTTGAAGACGGTTTTGCCAGCCACGAGATCCGCGCGCTCGCGCCCGGCGTGAAGGTCGTTGGCCGTGCCGTCACGCTGCGCCTGGCCACGCCCAACGCCATTGCCGTGAACCGGGCGCTAGCCAGCCTCACGGCCGGCGATGTGCTGGTGATCGACGCCTGCGGCGACCATGCGCATGCCCCCGTTGGCGCCGTCACCGGCACCGCGGCCTTGTGCGCCGGCGCCAGGGGAATCATCGTCGACGGCGTGGTGACGGACATCCTGGAGTTGCGCGCCATGGGGATGCCGGTGTTCGCGCGCGGCACCAGCGTCCTGACCACCAAGCGCATCGACGACGGCGGCAGCGCCGTCAATGCGCCGGTGATCTGCGGCGGCGCCACCGTCAACCCGGGCGACATCGTGCTGGCGGATGACAACGGCGTGCTGTTCCTGGCACCGGACGTCGCCGCCGGCATCATCGGCCAGGCACTGGCTTCCGATGAAGCCGAACCGGCGATCCTGGCCCGCCTGCAGGCAGGTGAGCCGGCCAGTGCCGTGCTGTACCAGGGCGATTGCCACGCGCCCGCAACAAGAGAAACGCCATGAGCGCCCAAGCGACAAGACGGCCGCCAGGGCTGCGGCGCAGCTGGTTGTTCGTGCCCGGCCTGGACCCCGTGCGCCAGCACGCCGCCCTGGAGAGCGGCCCGGATGTGGTGGTCGCCGACCTGGAGGAGTTCACCAGCCCCGCGGACCGTCCCGCGGCGCGCGCGCGGATCGCCGCCTTGATGGGCGAATGCCGGGCGCGCGGCATTGTGGGCGCCGTGCGCGTCAACAAGCTGGATGGCGATGGGCTGGATGACCTGCGCGGCGTGCTGCCAGGCGCGCCCGCGGCGATCCTGCTGCCGCACACCGAGTCGGGCGCGCAGATCCTGGCGCTCGACCAGCGGATCACCGGCCTTGAGCGCGAGCTTGGCCTGCCGCATGGCCACACCGAGATCGTGCCGACGCTGGAATCCGCGCGGGGCATCGTTGCCGCGCCAGCCATCCTGTCGGCCAGCCCGCGCGTGAGTGCCTGCCTGCTGGCGGCGGAAGACCTGAGCGCGGATCTCGATGCGGTGCGCGGCCCGGACGGCGTCGAGCTGCATCATGTGCGCGCGCGCTTCCTGGTGGACTGCATTGCCGCAGGCTGCGTGCCGATCGACTGTCCGTTCAACTACCAGGATGCCGCGGCGCTGGCTGAGGACCTCGCCTGGGCCCGGCGGATCGGGCTGAAGGCAAAATGCACCGTGTTCCCGCATCAGGTCGCCGCGATACACGCGGCGCTGACACCATCGGCGCAGCAGGTCGCGCAGGCGCAAGACAGGGTTCGCAGGTATGAGGCAGTGCGCGACGGCAAGCCCGCGCAGGGCCCGCGTATCGATTCCCCGGACTACAACACGGCACGCCGGGTGCTGGCGCGCCATGCCGGGTTCGTGCAATGGGCGCAGGCCGCCGGAGGCACGGCGGCCGCATAGCGAGTTAGCGAGTTAGCGAGTTAGCCGGTTAGCCAGTTGCCCATCTAGATGATGACCACCTTGTTCCTGCCGTCGGCCTTCGCCATATAGAGCGCGCGGTCCGCAAGCGCGAACCCCTCGCGGGCCCCGGGCTCGACGGCGCCCTTCTTGCGCGCCAGCGATGCGCCGATGCTCAGCGTCACGCTGCCGAACGGCGAGCCGCGGTGATCGATCTTCAAGCGCTCCACGCTCAGGCGCAGGTCTTCCAGCGCCGCCTCCAGCACCAACCGTGGCGCGCCGCACAGAAGCAGGCCGAACTCTTCCCCGCCCAGGCGCCCGGCGATCATGCGGTGCGCGTCCGCGATCGATTGCAGCACCGACGCGACCTCACGCAAGCAGGTGTCGCCCGCCGGATGCCCGTAGGTGTCGTTGTATCGCTTGAACCAGTCGACGTCGACCATGACCGCGCCGATTTCCTCTCCCTCCGCGGTTTCATGCCATCTGCGGCGAACGCTCTCCAGCATGGCGCGGCGGTTGAACAGTTGCGTGAGCGGATCGATCGCGGTGGCAGTGCGCAGCTTCAGGTCGTTCTCGACCATGGCACGCAGGTGCCTGAATACCTCGCACTGCGCCAGGGTGATGCGGTGCGGCGCCGAATCCATCGCGCAGAGCGCGCCGACGACCGTGCCGCAGGGCGCCTTGATCGGGATCGCTGCGTAAAAACGCACGAAGGGGAAGCATCTGACCAGCATGCATTCGCTAAAGCGCGGATCGGCCAGGGCGTCTTCCAGCACGAACAGGTCGCCGTGCCGCGCCACATGATCGCAGAGCGAGTGCTTGCGCGAGATAGGCGAAAGCGGCATGCCCACCGCGGCCCGATAGTGCTGGTGCTCCTCGTCGAGCAGCGTGACCGCCGTCATCGCGGCACCCGTCGCATTTTTCAGGATCGCGGCAGCATGGCGGAAGCATTCGCGGATCACCTGGTCGTCGTGCAGCAGCCAGTCGATGACGGACGGCTCGGCATGCTGCCCGCTGGCGTCGATGTCGGCCGGCTGCAGCCTGCTGGCGGGGCGGTCGTATTCAGTGGCGGGGCGCAAGGTCTACATTCGAAATCAACGGGTGCCCCTCCTAACGGCGGGCCACCCGCAAACTTGAATGCCTTGCGCCAGTCAGTCCGAGCGCCCCGGCAGCATGATGGGGCCATCCTGATCGGAGCTGCCGTCCATCACCACCAGCGCATCGCCAGCCCAGAACACCTCCGCCAACGGCACGCCGGACGCCGATGCCTGGCCGATCTGCTTGCCGTCGGCGGTGTACACCCGCACATAGCCATTCACATAGTAGAGCTTGTCCGAGCCTTGTCCCGGAAAGGCCATGGTCGGCACCCAGCTACGCCAGCTGGCCAGTTTGTATTTCTGATAGTAGAAGGCCCCGTTGGGGCTGTACGCCTTGCCGCCATAGGCCACGCCGTAATAGCAGTAGAGATACGCGGGGTAAGCCAGGATGGCGATTGCCGCGGCGGCAATAAGAAGACGCTTGTTTTTCATTGCTTGTTAAGTGATTGCCCAAACCAGGGGATTGTCCAGACGCCAACGTGCCAACGTGCCAACGCATCAACGTGCGGCCTGCCTCACCGGGACGAAGACCTCCCAGTGCTGGGTCCAACCGCCTGCGGTACGCGGGCAGCGCACCGCTACGCTCTGGCCGGACAGCCCCTGGCTTTTCGGCACCCATTGCACGCGCAAGGCATCGGCGCAGCGGGGCACCAGCACCTTGTTGTTCGGCTCGCCCGCTGCCCAGCGGGTGCCCGCTTGCTGGTTCTGCGCAGCCACGAATGCCGCCGCAGCCTGCTGTATCTGGTCCAGATCCTGAACGGGAGGCGGATTGTACGGCACCTCCGGCCCGCGGGCCTGCGCCGCCGTGCATGCCAGCCCGAGCGCAAGCGCCGCCAAGGCACGGCGCATCGGCATGCCGGCTTTCATCATCATCATCATCACCGCGCCCCTTGCGCAGGCGCCGCCTTGCGCTGGCGCCGGGCGCGCGCGTGCAGGCGGCGCAGTATCACGTCAAAGGACTCCAGCTGCCGGTTGATTTCCGCCTGGCCCTGCTCCACCAGGTAGCCACGGAAGGCCACCGCCACGCGCGGCAGGCGCACGCCCGGCAGGTTCAGTACGTACCAGTCGCGCTCGATGGGATTGCCTTGCAGCGGCAGCAGCCCGATCAGCCCGGCCTGGAATTCCAGTGTGCAGGCGTGCAGGGAGAGAAATGCAAGCCCCAACCCTGCCGACACCATCCGCTTGATCGCCGCGTTGCTGGACAACTCGGACCCCAAGGGCAGCCGCAGGCCGGCCTCCTTGAACAGCCGCTCCACGGTATTGCGCGTGCCCGAGCCGCGCTCGCGCACCAACAGGTTCTCCTCCACCAGGTCCTGCAGCGTGAGATTGCGGCGCGCCATCAAAGGGTGGTCCGGCGCCGCGATGAATGCCATGGGGTGCTTGGCGAACGGCGTCGCCTGCGTGCGGATGTCCGTGGGCGGCCGGCCAATGATGGCAAGGTCGATCTCATGCATGGCCAGCATCCGCACGATCTCCTCGCGGTTGCCCACATGGAGCTTGATCTTGACGTCGGGCTGGTCCGCGGTGAATGCCACCAGCATCGAGGGCAGCAGGTACTCCGCCGTCGTGATGGCGCCGACCCGCAGCGTGCCGGCCAGGTTGCCCTTGAGCGCCGCCACCTCCTCGGTGGCTTCGCGCCACAGCCGCAGGATCTGGCCAGCGTAGCCCGCCATCACCTCACCGGCGGGCGTGAGCTGCGTGCCCCGGCCCGCGCGCTGCAGCAGCGGCGCCCCGATCGCCTCCTCGAGCAGCTTGAGCTGCAGCGACACCGTTGGCTGCGTGATGTGCAATTCCTCCGCCGCGCGGGAAACGCCGCCCAGGCGGGCAATGGCATCGATGGCATTGAGCTGCCGGAAGGTGGTGGTGCGATTCATAGTAGAAAACCTATTGGTCGGTTTTATAAACCAATTTTTCAATATGAAGCGGCTACCTTATAGTGCCCTGACCGGAAACGCAATCGCGTCCGCGTATCGCAACGTAGTGCATAGGGAGACGAGAAATGTCGCTGGAATTGCTGGTGCTTACCCTGGACGATGTACTCATCCGCGCGGACGAACTGCGCAAGTCCGGCTTCGGCGCAGCACCGCGAGAACGCGACGCCCTGCTCCGCTGGCATGAGGACGCTTGCACCGGCGCGCGTGCCGTCAAGCCGGCCGAAATCCGTGCCCAGGCCATGCAGCTCATGCGCAGCGCGGAGCTGGGCGGTGCGCGGCTGGCGCTCGCCGCGCCGGTCGCATCGCGTGCGCTGCGCGTGCTGCTCGACGGCGCCATCGGGCCGGACTGGATGGGCCGCTTTACTGTCGTCGCCACGGCGGACGCGCTGCTGCCCCGCGAAACCGAGATCGAGCTTTACCGGCTGATCCTGCGCACCGCCGACGTGCCCGCGCACCGCGCCTTGCTGGTTGGCGCCACGCCGAGCAGCCTGCGCGCCGCGCAAGCCGTCGGCATGCACACGGCCAGTGTTCAGCCAGCGTATGACGATGCGCCGCGCCAGGCAGGGGGATCCCTCGTGCTGTCAGGATCGCCGGATGCGCCCTGGCCTGACTTCCACGCGCTGGAGTGCATCGTGGATGGCAAGCGGCGGCCGGAGCCGCTCGCAGCAACAAGACCTCAATCACGGAGTTTCCCATGAGCACCATCGTGATCGTCGGCAGCGGCGCCGCCGGACTGCAGGTAGCCACCCGCCTCGCCAGGCGGCTAGGCAAGCCAGGGCTCGCCGAAATCGTGCTGGTCGACCGCAGCCCCACGCACCTGTGGAAGCCGCTGCTGCATGAAGTCGCCGCCGGCAGGCTCGAACCCGTGGTTCACCATACGTCCTTCGCGCTGCAGGCCGAGCGCCATCGCTTCCGCTACGTGCAGGGCGACCTGCAGGCGGTGGATCGCATCAACCGCACCATCTCCGTGGCTATCGCCGGCGCCGGGCATGGCGCGGGCGGACAGACCCAGTCCATCGGCTACGACAAGCTGGTGCTTGCCGTTGGCGGCGTCACGCAGTACTTCGGCGTGCCCGGCGCGCGTGAGCACGCCCTGACGCTGGACAGCGTGAGCAGCGCGGAGCAGGTGCGCGACCGCGTGTTCACCGCCTTGCGCCGCAAGACCGCGCAGGCCGAGGCACAGCCGCAGGCACGCACCGGCACAGTCCGCGTCGCCATCGTCGGCGCGGGCGCCACCGGCGTGCAGCTCGCGGCCCAGTTGCGCCGCACGTCCAGCGTCCTGAACCGTTACGGCATCCACCGGCTCGACCCGGTGAAGGGCGTGGACATCTGCCTGATCGAAGCCTCCCCCGCGGTGCTCCCCGGCCTCGGCGCCCGGATCGCGGATCGCGCCGGCGAGCAGCTCGCGCGGCTGAACATCCGCGTCCAGTGCAACGCCCGCGTGACGTCCGTCAGCGAGAGCGGCCTGACCATGGCCGGCCAGGCACCCATGCAGGCGGATGTCGTGGTGTGGGCGGCCGGCATCGCCGCGCCGGGCATGCTGGCCAGCTTCGGGCTGCCGGTCAATGCCAAAGGGCAGATCCGCGTGTTGCCCACCCTGCAGAGCGTCGAGGACGAACATATCTACGCGATCGGCGACTGCGCCAGTTGCCGGCCGCAGGATCTCGATGCGGAACTCCCGACGCGCGCGCAGGTTGCCTATCAGCAAGCGCTGTATCTTGCGCAAGCGTTGCCACGGCGATTGGCGGGCAAGCACACCGAGGGGTTCCGGTATCGCGACTATGGCTCGCTGGTCTGCCTGGCGGGAAGCAGCGCCATCGCCAACCTCGCCGCGCCGGGCAGGGAGAGCGGCTGGCATATCGAAGGCAGGTTAGCCGCCCTGCTCCACCATGCCGTCTATCGCCGGCACGTGCTCGCCATCCACGGCTGGGGACGCGCGCTGGGCATGACGCTGGCCCAGGGGCTGGAACGTTTGCTGGCGGCGGGCACGCGGCTGCACTGAGGATGGCGCCAGGCGCGGTCGGCCTGGTGGCCGCCATCTGGATCCCTCCCGCCGTTAAACCAGCCCGTAACGCTGCAGCGTATCCCCCAGCCCGAGCAGCTCGACCATCGTCTTGCCCTTCTCCAGCTCTTCGCGGATCTTTGCTTCCTTGAGTTCGCGCTCGGCGCTCCTGGCAATCACGCTGTCTACCTCGCTCGCATCGACCACCACCAGGCCGTCGCGGTCGCCCACGATGATGTCGCCCGGATTCACCACCACGCCGCCAAGGCTCACCGGCACGTTCACGCGGCCTGGCTGATGCTTGTTGGTGCCTTTGATCGACAGCCCCCGGCAGAAGACCGGGAAACCCATCTCGATGATGGCGTTGCCGTCGCGTACCGAACCGTTGACCACCAGCCCCGCCAGGCCCGCCTGCGGCACGCTTGCGATCTCCGGATAATACAAAAAAAGTACAATCAATGGCAAGGAAAGGATTGAACAAGAAAAATACAGCCCAAAAAAAGCAGTGCTCTCTCCGCAGGCAGAAAGGATGGATACAAATTGAATACATAAAACGGCATTAAGTGCACCATACGCCTCACATAGGCGATGGCCATTCCTGCCCGCCTCCGCAAGGGGCGTTTTCCGGCACCGACATGCGGTCTGATACGATTGCCGCCGCGCATGGTGTGCACGCTTGCGCGCAAATTGCATCCCAGTCGCGCCGAGGACATCGCGCGCCGCCCGGCATGGGCACGCCCCGGAAAGAACAAAGCCAGCTATGAAAAAAGGAAGCGAACAGACCTACGAGCAGCTGAAAAAGCGCATCGTGGCAGGCCACTACACGGCGGGCACACAGCTGAAGGAAGAACACATCGCCGAGGAAATGGGCGTCAGCAGGACGCCCGTGCGGGCCGCTCTCAAGCGCCTGATCGACGACGGGCTGGCCGTGGCGCAGACCGGCCGCGGCGTGTTTGTCGCCGGCTGGACGCGCTGGGACATCGAGGAGATGTTCAGCCTGCGCTCGCTGCTGGAGCCCTATGCGGCCAGGCTTGCCGCGGAGCGGGCGGATGCGCAGACCATCGCCGCGCTCAAGGCTTGCAACGCGCGCATGGCCGCCGTGATCGAAGCCGGCGCCAAAGGGGATGACGCCATCGCGGAAATACAGGCGGCAAACAGCGCCTTCCACCGCCTGCTGCTGGAGGCATCCGGCTCCAACCGCCTGAAGTCCATGCTGGAGACGATGATCGACATGCCGGTCATCGTCCGCTCGTTCTTCCTCTATGAACTCGATGACCTCAGGCGCAGCCTGCATCATCACCAGGACATCGTGCTGGCGATGGAACTGCACAACGGCGAGCTGGCCGCGCAGCTGATGTCGGTCCACCTCCATATCTCCAACCAGCGCTTCATGAGCCGCCGCCTGGACTCGGCGCAGGCGGGGCTGCAGCACGATGCCAGCGCCGGCGGCGAAGCAGGCGACAAAACAAACTGAATACAAATTCAGCACAAGCCAGCCGTAAAAATCTAAAATCACGCCCAGAAATTAGAGGTATACCCGTAAGCCAGGCGTTTCCGATTGTTGCTACTGTTTTTTTTATGTACTCTTGGCCGAAATCAGCCAGGAGATCGTCTTGAACATCGCAATCATTGGCCTGGGGGAAGTCGGCCGTTGCTACGCCACCGCCCTGGCAAGCCTGCCGGGCGTGCGGTTCCACCTCTGCGACAGCCACCTCTCCCCCGCGGGCAAGGAACTCGCCACCGCCTGGGGCCTTCCCGTCCATGCGGAAATCGGCCCCTGGCTTGCATCGGCCGACTGGGTCTTGTCCTGCGTATTCGGATCGGCCGCGCTGGCCGTGGCGGGCAACTGCCATGCGCACATGAAAGCGGGCGCAAGCTACGCGGACCTGACGACAGCCAGCCCCGAGGACAAGCGCAAGGCCGCCGCCGCGGCATCCACCGCCGGGCTCGCGTATGTCGATGTGGCCGTGATGGGCGCCATCTCACTGTCGCTGCATCGCACCCCGCTGCTGTGCGCCGGCGCATCCGCCCCTGAATTCTGCAAGCTGGTCAACGCGGCCGGCGGCAAGGCTGAAGCCGTGGAAGGCGGCGTGGCCGGTGATGCAATCTCGCTGAAGATCCTGCGCAGCGTCTTCACCAAGGGCATGGAGGCCCTGTCCGTGGAGCTGCTGATGGCCGCCGAGAAGCAAGGCGTGCGCGACAAGCTCTATGGCGTGCTGCGCGACATCGATGAGGCGCCGCTGGCCGGCTTTATCGACATGCTGGTCCGCACCCACACCATCCACGCCAAGCGCCGCACGCACGAGGTGCTGGAAGCGCAAAAGGAACTCGCGCGCGCCGGGCTTCCCTCACTGGTCCTGCCCGGTGTCGAAGCGCGCTTCAAGGCCACGGCCGCGGCGCTGGATGCCCACCCCATCCAGGACAACCCCACGATCCAGGACGCGCTTGGCTGGCTGCTATCCAACCAGCCATAGCCAGCCTCTCCTCGCTTCGCCCGAATCCGCTTTCAAAATAAAAAGGAGACACCATGCACAAACTCGCCCATGCATTGCTGGCGGCAGCCCTTGTTTTGCCCGCCATCGCGGCCACGCCCGCGCTGGCCTCTGACGCCTATCCCGGCAAGCCGATCCGGATGATCGTGGGCTTCCCGCCCGGGGGCTCGGCCGACATCAACGCGCGCATCGTCGCGCAGGGCCTCGGCAAGCAACTGTCCACGTCCATCGTGCCGGACAACAAGCCCGGCGCCGGCGGCAACATCGCGGCAACCGAGGCCAAGCGCGCCACGCCCGATGGCTACACCATCTTCTACAGCACCTCCGCCGTGGTGCTGGCCCCGGCGCTGTACCAGAACGTGCAATTCGATACGTTCACGGATTTCGTGCCGGTCTCGCTCACCGCCATCGTGCCGCTGGTCCTGGTCACCACGCCAGGCCTGCCGGTGAAGAACGTCCACGAATTGGTGGCCTACGCCAAGGCAAACCCCGGCAAGCTGAACTACGCGTCATCCGGTGCAGGCGCCTTGCTCCATCTCGGTGGCGCGCTCTTTGCCAAGGCAACCGGCATCCAGGTGACCCATGTCGCCTACAAGGGCAGCGCGCCCGCAATCACCGACCTGATCGCCGGCTCCACGCAGTTCATGTTCCTGCCGCTGAGCGACGCCCAGCCCCTGATCAAGGGCGGCAAGCTGAAGGCCCTGGCCATCACCAGCGCCAGGCGCTCGACACTGCTGCCGGAGATCCCGACGATCAAGGAAGCGAGCGGCATGAGCTCGCTGGAAATGGGCGCGTGGCAAGGCATCCTGGTGCCAAAAGGAACGCCGGAGTCCATCGTCAAGCAACTGCGGGAAGCGACTGACAGGACATTGAAAGATGAGGCGGTGCGCGCCAAGCTGATCGCCCAGGGCTCCGACATCCTTGGCGGCACGCCCCAGCAATACACCGCCTACATGAAGAGCGAGGCCACGCGCTGGGGCCAGATCATCAAGGAGTCGGGCGCCAAGGTGGAATAAGCCTGCCGAGTGGGGATCTGGTCAGGGCCCGCCGGCCTGCCGCAGATGCTCCCCGAGAAGCCGCGCGGCGGACGACAAAGGCACGCCCGAGCGCGTTGCCAGCAGCAGCCGCCGGCTGGCCCAATCGTCCGACAAGCCAATCATATGCAGCCCCAGCGCCTTGGCCTGGGCACGGCACACGGCTTGCGGCAGAACGCCTACGCCAAGGTCGGCCGCAATCATCTGGCACATCGCGTCGAAGCTGCGGACCTGGATGCGAAGCCGAAGCGGCCGCCCGGCCTGCTCCGCCGCGCGCGAGGTCAGCTCCAGCAACGCACTGCCGCGATTGAGCCCGACCATGTCGTACTCCAGGCAGCTCGCAAAACCGACGCGCCGCTTGCGCGCGAGGGGATGGCGGCGCGAGCACAGCAGCACCAGCGTGTCGGTCTGGAAGTCGCTGATGTCCAGGCCATCCGTGGGCGTGCCTTCCGAGAACACACCGATATCCGCCAGGCCGTCCACCAGCGCGCGGGCGATATCGCCGCTGAGTTGCTCCTCGAGCTCGACATGCACACCCGGGTGCTGCGACAGGAAGGTGGCGAGCCTGGCGGGCAGGAACTCCGTCAGGGCGGACATATTGGCCCACAGCCGCACATGGCCCAGCAAGCCGCGCGAATGGTCCTGCAGCTCCGCGCTGAAGCGCTCGAAACCCTGGAACAGGCGCATGGCGTGCTGCATGGCCATATGGCCCACGGGCGTGAGCGTCACCCCCTTGGACGTGCGCTCCAGCAACTGCAAGCCCGTGGTTTCCTCGAAATCCGACAAGCGCCGGCTGGCCGCCGACAAGGCCAGGTGGCAGGCGGCCGCGCCTTGCGTGATGCTGCCGGTCTGCACGACCGCGCAAAACAGGCGCAGCGTCACGAAATCTACGCGGGCGGGATTGAGGGGCCAGGTCATTGGCGCATTCTAGCGCGGGTCCTTCGCGTTTTGCGAAGCCGGATTGCGGAGATCGCAATTCCGCCGGCGGCGCCGCGCCCATAGAGTGGCGGGAACGGCCCGGGCCATGACGGCGGCACCATGGCTTGGCGAACACAACCAGGATCACACCGCCGGTGGCTGGCCGGCGCGTGATCCGCAACCCGCAAAAGGAGTGCAAGCATGCATCACGGCCAAGGCATCCGCCTGCAGTTCAATGAAGTGGCGACTCGCGATGGTTTCCAGATGGAGTGCGATTTCATCGAGACGGATGACAAGGTCGCCCTGCTCGACGCGCTGAGCGGCCTGGGCTTCGCCAAGATCGAAGTCACGTCGTTCACGTCGCCCAAAGCCATCCCGGCGCTCAAGGATGCAGAGGCGGTCATGCACCGTATCCGGCGCGCGCCCGGCGTGGTGTACACCGCGCTGGTGCCGAACGTGCGCGGCGCGCAGCGCGCGCTGGAGTCCGCCACCGGCGAGTTCAACCTCGTCATGTCGGTGAGCGCGACCCACAACCTGGCCAACCTGCGCATGACGCAGGAGCAATCGTTGGGCCAGTTGCAGGAGGTGATCGCGCTCGGCACGCAACACGGCGTGCCGCTGAACGTCTCGCTGTCCTGCGTATTCGGCTGCCCGATGGAAGGCGAGATCGCGGCCGAAGCGGTCTTTGGATGGATCGCCCGCTTTGCCGAACTGGGCGTGCACGGCATCACGCTGTGCGACACCACCGGCATGGCGTACCCCAACCAGGTGCAGGCCCTGTGCGAGGCCGTGCAGGCACGCTTTCCCAGGCTCGAATTCACCGCCCATTTCCACAACACGCGCGGCATGGGGCTGGTCAACGCGGTAGCCGCCGTGCAAGCCGGCATCCGCCGCTTCGACACGTCGCTTGGCGGCATCGGCGGCTGCCCCTACGCGCCCGGCGCCACCGGCAACGTCGCCACCGAGGACATGGTGCATCTGTTCGACTGCATGGGCTACGACACCGGCGTGGACCTGCCCGGCTTGCTCGACGCTGCCGCCACCCTGCGCCAGCTCCTCAAGCACGACCTGCCCGCGCAGGTTTCGCAAGCCGGCCCGCGCCTGACGCGGCACGCCCCGCCGGCGGATTTCGAGGACATTCGCCGGCGTGCGCTGGCGCGCTGAAGCCACGCCGGATATTGACGCCCCGCCCGGCCTGCTGCATGATCCGCAAATGCGCTTCCCGGCTCTCAACACCACGACCACTACCACGACCGCCACCACGACCGCTGATGGCGGGTCGTGTGGTCGGACCATGAGCCAGGCATAATCCGCTCAAGTCTTCACCCCAAGGCCCCGCCAGCGATGGACGGGGCCTTTTGGTTTCTCCGCCCGCGCTGGCATCACAGGAGAAACATCATGCCAGGCAGTGCAAGCCCCGGGCGCTCCGCCCTCTTGATCATCGACATGCAGGTCGGCATGTTCAACGGCCCGCACAAGCCCTATGAAGGGCAGCGTGTCCTCGCCACCGTCAACACGCTCATCGCCAAAGCCCGCGAAGCGGGCGCACCCGTCTTTGCCGTGCGCCACACCGGCCCGCTGGGATCTCCGCTGGAGCCCGGCAGCGCGCTGTCGCAACTGCTTCCCGAGCTTGCGGTGGATGCGATGGCGGACACGGTGTTCGATAAAACCCGGCCAAACTGCTTTGCCGGAACCGGGCTGGCAGGCTGGCTGGCGGATGCCGGCGTTGCCGAGCTGGTCATTGTCGGCATGAAGACGGAGTACTGCGTCGACACGACTTGCCGTGCCGCCGCGGAGCTAGGCTTCAGGCCAGTGCTGGTCGCGGACGGACATACCAGCATGGACACGCCGGTGCTGCCGGCGCAGGCCATCATTGCGCATCACAACCGGACGTTGAGCGGGCCGTTCGTGAAACTGGTGAGCGCGGCGGACTGCCTGTTCGCACATCAGGCCCGGCCAACCGACTCGATGGCCACCGCCAGCCGGGCCACCGCCGGGGCGATCTCCTCCTCCCTGACCCCGCCGTAGCCCAGCACCAGGCCGTTCTGCGCGCGCCGGGGATCCGCGTAGTAGGACGACAGCGGGCGCGCCACGATCCCGTGGGCGAGCGCGGCGCGCGATACCAGGTGATCGTCCGCGCGGCGCAGCAGCACGGTCAGATGCAGCCCGGTATCGGTGCCGACGATATCGATCTCGCCGTCAAGCCGGCGCTGCAATGCCTGCGTGAGAAGCGCCTGGCGCTCGCCATAGATCTTGCGCATGCGCCGGATATGGGCGGCATATTGCCCGTCCGCGATAAACAGCGCCAGCGCGGTCTGGATCTGCAACTGCCCACCGCGATACAACTCGGAGTGCGCTACGGCGAAGGCATCCACCAGTGACGGCGGCAGGATCAGGAAGCCGAGCCGCAGGCCGGGGTACAACACCTTGGAAAAGCTGCCCACGTAGATGGTGTTGCGATGGGGATCGAGGCCCTGCAGCGACGGCTGGGGCGCGCCGTGGTAACGGAACTCGCTGTCGTAGTCGTCCTCGATGATCCAGGCGCCGTAGCGATGCGCCAGCTCCGTGAGCAAACGCCGGCGCGCCAGGCTCATTACCACGCCGCTGGGGTATTGGTGCGACGGGGTGACGAAGATGAGCTTGGGCGCGATCTGCGGCGCGATGGGGGGCTGCATGCCCTGCGCGTCAACCGGCACCGCCTCGACCTTCAGGCCGGCGGCGCGAAACACGCTGCGCGCGCCCCAGTAGCCCGGGTCTTCCACCCACACCACGTCGCCCGGATCGGCGAGCAAACGGGCGCACAGATCGATGGCCTGGTGGCTGCCCTGCGTCACCACGATCTGCTCGGGCGAGCAGTCGACGCCGCGCGCGAGCGCGAGGTATTGCGCCAGCGCGTGCTTGAGCGGCGGACAGCCATGCCGCGTGCCATAGCCCAGTTGTTCCTGGCAGGCGGTTTTCCAGACCTGGGTGATCAGGCGCTGCCAGGTTGCGCGCGGAAACTGCCTGACATCCGGAATGCCCAGCACGAACGAGCCCACCTGCCGGTCCGATGCGCCGGCGCCATTGAGCAGCTCGCGGGCTCTGGCGGACAGGCGCGATGCCTCGCGCGGCGGCGCGATCTCGCTCGCCTGGCTCAAGCCGAACACGCGCTCGCGCAGCGCGGGATCGGGCAGTGCCTTGCCGACGTAGGTGCCACTGCCGCCCTGTGTCAGCGTATAGCCTTCTTCGGTGAGGCGCTCATACGCATACAGGACGGTGTTGCGGGCGATGCTCAGGCCTTTGGCGACCTCGCGTGTTGGCGGCAGGCGGGTACCGGCCGACAACTGGCCAGCAAGGATCGCACCGCGGATGTCGTCGAACAACTGCCGGTTCAAGGGGAGGCCCGATCGGTCGGGCTGCGCCCAGTGACTGCGCCCGAGAAGCCAGTCGATCAATGGCGTCTCTTTCAAAGTCTTCGCTCCTCTCTCTCGTTGAGTCCCGACTCTTGGCTACTGACATCATGATGCGTTCGGCACTTTGTAACGTACGCTACAAAAAACTGAGGGCTGAGCCGGGTGCTTCACCGACAAACAATACACGCAGCGTCCGCCAGATGAAACCGAGGGTTTCTACGCGGTTTTTGCCGAGCTACCCAAATGATATTCTCCGCTTTGTTTCACGATCTGTAATGTTTATTACGTCATACTGCCGCACCGCATAGTGGCCCGGCAGTCTCTTTTTCGGAGAGCGGCTTGGCCAGGTTATCAATCAGGGAAATGCTGGCAGACCAGGCCGCCGGCTTCACCACGTCGGAGCTGAAAGTAGTGGAAACGCTGCTCGCCAGCTACCCGAGCGCCGCGCTGACCTCCATCTCGAACCTCGCGGGACAAGCCGGGGTCAGCGATCCCACGGTGTACCGGCTGGTCGTGAAGCTGGGGTTCGACGGCTACCCGTCATTTCAGCGAGCGCTCCTGGCGGAGGTCGACGAGGCAATGAATTCACCGCTCTCGCGGCTCGGCGCGCTGGGCGAACCGGCACTCGGAGAGGATTTTCAAAGGCGTTCGCTGGCAAGCCTGGCGATGTCGGTCGAGCGCGTGGCGCAGCACGCTGCGCCGGAGGACTTCAACACCGCCGTCGAGTTGCTCGGCAATGCGCGGTCCGCCGTGTTCTGCACCGGCGGACGATCGAGCTTGTTCCTGGCCTCGCGGCTCGCGTCGCACCTGACGCATATCCGGCCCAAGGTCCGTCTCGTCGAGCCTGCCCTGGAGCGGGCGAACGAGGTACTGGTCGACATCGGGCCAAACGATGCGCTGGTCGTCTTTGACTACCGCCGCTATCAGAAAAGCGTCATCGACTTTGCCGCCGCGGCGCATCGCCTGGGCGCAAGGATCGTCCTGTTTACCGACGAGTGGAAGTCGCCGATTGCCGGCTTCGCCACGGCCACGTTAAGCAGCTTTGTACAGACCGGCTCGCCGTTCGATACCAAGGTACCCGCGCTGGCGCAATGCGAGACCTTGATCGCCGCGCTTATTGCCCGCTTCCCCGAGGAGGCAAGGCGCCGGCTCGAAGCCATCGAGGCCGTACGCCGCTCTGCCACCCCCGAGGGTGCAAGCATCGATTTCTAGAATGCCTTTCCTTTCAGGAGAATAATGAAATGGCCACTCAGCAGTTTTCATTGATGCGCCGGGCCAGCCCGCTGGCCTTGGCGCTTGCCCTGCTAAGCGCATGCTCGACGCAAACCGGGGTGTCCTCGGCGCCGCCGGCCGCAACCGCGCCCACGGCAACGGCCTTGCCCGCGGCGCCGGAAGTCTCGTCCGGCTACCGGCCGGGCATGACGACCACTTATGCCGACAAGCACATGGCCGCTGCCGCCAATCCTCTGGCCACCGAAGCCGGCCGCAAGATCCTGCGCGCGGGCGGCACGGCCATCGATGCGGCCGTTGCCATGCAGGCTGTGCTGACGCTGGTCGAGCCGCAGGCCACCGGCATCGGCGGCGGTGCCTTCATCATGTACTGGGACGGCAAGCGCGTGCAGGCTTATGACGGCCGCGAGACCGCGCCCGCCGGCGCCGGCGAGAACCTCTTCATGCGCCCCGACGGCAAACCCATGAGCTTCAGCGAAGGGCAGATCGGCGGGCGCTCGGTGGGCACCCCCGGCGTGCTGCGCGCGCTGGAACTGGCGCACCGCCAGCATGGCAAGCTGCCCTGGGCCAAGCTGTTCGAGCCGGCCATCGCGCTGGCGGAGCAGGGCTTCCCGATTTCGCCGCGCCTTTATACGCAGATCGCCGCGGACAAGTTCCTCCCGGCTTCGCCCGAGATGGCAGCCTACTTCCTGACGCCGGACGGCAAGCCCAGGCCGGTCGGCACCATGCTGAAGAATCCGGCGCTGGCCAGGACGCTGCGCGAGATCGCGCACCGCGGGCCGAACGTGCTCTATACCGGCCCGATTGCCAGCGAGATCGTCAAGCAGGTCAACGGCAGCGCCAACCCGGGCTCGCTCTCGCTGGTTGACCTGAAGGATTACCGCGCCAAGGAGCGCGCGCCCATTTGCAGCGACTACAAGCGCTGGAAGATCTGCGGCATGCCGCCACCTTCCTCAGGTGGTATCGCTATCGCGCAGATGCTCGGCTCCTTGCAGGCGCTGGAAGCCAGGAACCCGAAATACGCGCTCGCCGCGCTCAAGCCGAAGCAGGTTGCAACGCCTGCCGGGGTCGAGCCGGGCATCGACGCTGTGCACGCCATTGCCGAGGCCGGGCGCCTGGCCTATGCGGACCGCGGCCTCTACGTGGCGGACTCGGATTTCGTGCCCGTCAACGTGGCGGGGCTACTGAGCCGCGACTACCTGGCAAGCCGCGCGAGCCTGATCGGCGAGGAAAGCATGGACAAGGCGGAGGCCGGCGTGCCACCTGGCGCCACAGTCGCGCTGGCGCCGGACCGCTCGCCGCCGCGCGTGTCCACATCGCAGATCGTCGCGGTGGATGACACCGGCGGC
This sequence comes from Cupriavidus sp. YAF13, assembly GCF_052113425.1. NCBI lineage: Bacteria > Pseudomonadati > Pseudomonadota > Betaproteobacteria > Burkholderiales > Burkholderiaceae > Cupriavidus > Cupriavidus sp. YAF13. The sequence continues at coordinate 216,059 of NZ_JBFRDD010000003.1, read as the reverse complement.
GCGATTTCCATGACCACTACCGTCGAGAGCTATTTCGGCTCGCACCTGATGGTGCGGGGGTTCGTGCTGAACAACCAGCTCACCGACTTCTCCTTCGTGCCGAGCGAGAACGGCAAGCCCGTCGCCAACCGCGTGCAGCCCGGCAAGCGCCCGCGCTCGTCGATGGCGCCCACGCTGGTGTTCGACCGCGACAGCGGCAAGCTGGTCGCAACCGTGGGTTCGCCCGGCGGCTCGCAGATCATCGAGTACGTGTCCAAGACGCTGGTGGGCCTGCTGGACTGGAACATGGACGTGCAGGCGGCCATCAACATGCCCAACTTCGGCAGCCGCAACGGACCGACGGAGCTGGAAGCCGGCCTGGTCAGCCCGGCCCTGGTGCAAGGCCTGAAAGACCGCGGGCATGAGGTCGCGCAGATCGAGATGACCAGCGGCACGCAGGCCATCATGCGCCGCCAGCGCCCCGATGGCACGTGGGCCTGGGCCGGCGGCGCCGACCCGCGCCGCGAGGGAGTGGCATTGGGGGATTAAGCGCGGTTGCGCAATGGCGCTGGCGCTGTCGGTGCTTTCGAAGCGCCGGGACTGCGACGCGCAAGGCCGGCCCGAGGGCCGGCCTTCTTCGTTGCGGCCTGCCAGCCGTTACTCGTAGGAGAAGAAGCTGCCGAGCTTGTCCATGCGTTCGAGCGCCATGCCCGCGCCCCGCACCACGCAGGTCAGCGGGTCATCGGCCACCAGGACCGGCAGGCCGGTTTCCTCGGCCAGCAGGCGATCCAGTTCGCTCAGCAGCGCACCGCCGCCGGTGAGCATCATGCCGCGCTCGGCAATATCGGCGCCGAGTTCCGGCGGAGTCTGCTCCAGCGCGATCTTGACCGCCGACACGATCTGATTGAGCGGTTCGGTCAGCGCTTCCAGGATTTCGTTGGACGATACCGTGAACGCGCGCGGGATGCCTTCGGACAGGTTGCGGCCCTTGACTTCCATTTCGCGGACTTCGGCACCCGGGAACGCCGAGCCGATTGTCTTCTTGATGGCCTCGGCGGTCTGCTCGCCAATCAACATGCCGTAGTTGCGCCGGATGTAGTTGACGATGGCCTCGTCGAACCTGTCCCCGCCCACGCGGATGGAACCCTTGTAGACCATGCCGCCCAGCGAGATCACGCCGACCTCGGTGGTGCCGCCGCCGACGTCCACCACCATCGAGCCGGACGGCTCCGACACCGGCAGCCCCGCGCCGAGCGCGGCCGCCATGGGTTCCTCGATCAGGTAGACCTGGCTGGCGCCGGCGGCCAGCGCGGATTCGCGGATGGCGCGGCGCTCGACCTGGGTCGAGCCGCACGGCACGCAGATGATCATGCGGGGCGACGGCCGCAGCAGCTTGGTGTCGTGCACCATCTTGATGAACTGCTTGAGCATCTGCTCGGTGACCCGGAAGTCGGCGATCACGCCATCTTTCATCGGGCGGATGGCCTCGATGTTTCCAGGTACCTTGCCCAGCATCTGCTTGGCTTCCTTGCCCACCGCCTCGATGGTCTTCCTGGGATTGGGGCCGCCCTGCTGGCGAATCGCGACCACCGAGGGCTCATCGAGGACGATGCCCTTGTCGCGCATGTAGATCAGGGTGTTGGCGGTGCCGAGGTCGATCGCGAGATCGTTGGAGAAGTAGCTACGGAGAAATCCAAACATCGGGGAACTTTCATCTGGTGGTTCGCAAGCATGCGAACCGGCGGGCGCCAGTTCTGGCGACAAGCAGGCTAGGAATAGCGGCGCATGCAGGAAGCCCTCATGCGTCGCGCGTCGAGCGGAGCGGCCTTCGGCGGTGGCCGGCGCTCCGTCACTTTGTATGGGCGGCAAAACCCGGTGGTGGCCACGTCCGTGCCGCTTGGCGGCGAAACCGGCCACCATGCAACCGCTGAACAGGCCATATCGTTGAAACCGCGCCGGGATCACAAAAAAACCCTGGCGAGACTTAACCGAAACATCCTTGGCTCGGGGAGTGGCGTGCGCCGTACTTGCGCCACGCCGGCGCGTGAGCCAGGTGCCAACCAAAGGTTAACCGGGAACGAATGATACCTTGCACAAAGGTCTTCCTGCTCAAAAAATGGCGTCGGCCGGCCAGCGGCGCAAGCCGTGGCGTCAGGGACCGAACCGGGGGCCGCCCTCCCCGTCCTGCTCAGTGCGCCGGCAGCCGCACGTCCCGCAAGCAACCCAGCAGTACCTCGAACGCCGGCCCTATCTGCTCCTCTGGCACGCACGCATACCCGAGCAACAGCCCCCGCTGCACCGCACCTCCCAGAAAATACCGCGACAGTGGCCGTACCAGGATGCCCCGGCGCCCGGCTTGCTCCGCAATGGCCACATCGTCCGCGCTGTCAGGCAGGCAGAGAACAAGGTGCAAGCCGGCGTTGCTGCCGTACCGGTGCAGCGCTTCGGGTCCCAGATAGCGCTCGATCAGCCCTGCCAGGATGGCGCGGCGGCGGCCGTACAGCAGCCGCATGCGGCGGATGTGCGCGGCATAGTCGCCCGCCTGCATGAACTCGGCCACGGTGGCTTGCGTCATCAGGTGGCCGGCGCGGTACAGCTCGGAATGCGCGGTCTGGAAGGCCCCGGCCAGCGCGCGCGGCAGGACCATGTAGCCCATGCGCAGCCCGGGGAACAGCGTCTTGCTGAATGTGCCGATATAGATCACCGGCGCATCCGGTTCCATGCCTTGCAGCGACGGGATTGGCTGGCCGGAGAAACGGAACTCGCTGTCATAGTCGTCCTCGACGATCCAGCTGCCCTGGCGCCGGGCGTATTCGAGCAGCGCGCGCCGCCGCGTCAGGCTCATGACGGCGCCGAGCGGATACTGGTGCGATGGCGTGACAAAGATAAAGCGCGGCGGCTGGCCTGCGTCCTTCCCCGCCGGAATCGTCAGCCCTTCCTCATCGACCGGGACCGGCATCATGTGGATGCCGTTCATCTGCAGCAAGCCGCGAATCCCCCAGTAGCTGGGCTCCTCCACCCAGGCGTGCTCGCCGGACATGCCAAGCATCCGGACCAGCAGGTCGATGCCCTGGTGAATGCCTTCAGTGATCAGCACCTGGGCGGCGTCGCATTGCACCGATCGCGCCACCCGCAAGTGCGCCGCCACGGCTTCGCGCAAGGCGGGCAAGCCACCGCCATGGCAATAGCTGAGCCGCTCGGGTGGTGGATTGCGCCACAGGCGGGCGGAGATCTGCGCATAGCGCTGGTGCGGGAAACGCGTCACATCCGGCACGCCCGGCATGAAGGCGCCCCACTGCGATGGCGACGCCGAGGCATTGGCCAGCAATGCCACGCCGCGCGGCGACAGGCCCGGCATGGCCCGGGCCTGCGCGCCGCTGGGCTGGCTGGCCTTGGCATTGAGATAGGCCTCCGGCGCGGTGGCGGCCACGAAGGTGCCGCTGCCGGTACGGGCGTGCACATAGCCCTCGGCCAGCAACTGCTCGTACGCAAACATCACGGTATTTCTCGACATGCCGAGCTCGGATGCAAGGTCACGCGATGGCGGCAAACGGGTCTGGGGCCCCAGGCTGCCGTCGAGGATGGCGCCGCGGATGCACTCGTAAAGACTGCGGTTCAACGGTTTCGCAAGGGCTGCGGGACCGTCCGGACCCAGGCGCTGAAGCAGCAGGTCGCCGCAGATCGATCTCAATTGGCACCATCAGATATGTGAATGCGGTACTGGATTGTAGTGCCAAAGGAAGTTGAAATGCACTGCATCGCTGCGATCGTGATCGATCGGCAGCCAGCGACAACCTGCGGAAACCCGCGAAAACCGAGCCCGGCCGGCAAGCGCCGCCCAGGCCATATCAAGCACCACGGAGAGCCCATGAAGAACCTCGAACTGAATCAGCGCCGCGCCCTTGCCACCCCCCGCGGCGTCGGCGTGATGTGCGACTTCTATGCAGACCGCGCGGAAAACGCCACGCTCTGGGATGTGGAAGGCCGCCAGTACACCGACTTTGCCTGCGGCATTGCCGTGCTCAATACCGGTCACCGCCATCCGCGCGTGATGCAGGCGGTGAGCGCGCAGCTCGAGCGCTTCACGCACACCGCGTACCAGATCGTGCCCTACGAGAGCTACGTGGCGCTGGCCGAGCGCATCAACGCCCTGGCGCCGATCGATGGCCTGAAGAAAACCGCCCTGTTCACCACCGGCGCGGAGGCCGTGGAAAACGCGGTCAAGATCGCCCGCGCGCATACCGGGCGCCCTGGCGTCATTGCGTTCTCGGGCGGTTTTCACGGCCGCACCCTGCTTGGCATGGCACTGACCGGCAAGGTGGCGCCGTACAAGGTCGGGTTCGGGCCGTTCCCCTCCGACATCTATCACGCGCCGTTCCCGTGCGAGCTGCATGGCGTGAGCACCGAGCAATCCATCCAGGCGCTGGCGTCGCTGTTCAAGACGGATATCGACCCGCAGCGCGTGGCGGCCATCATCATCGAGCCGGTCCAGGGCGAAGGCGGCTTCCACCCGGCGCCGGTGGACTTCATGCAGAAATTGCGCGCGCTGTGCGACAAGCACGGCATCCTGCTGATCGCGGATGAGGTGCAGACCGGTTTCGGCCGCACCGGCAAGCTCTTTGCCATGTCGCACTACCCGGTGGCGCCCGACCTCATCACCATGGCCAAGAGCCTGGCGGGCGGCATGCCGCTGTCGGCCGTCTGCGGCCGCGCCAGCATCATGGACGCGCCGCTGCCTGGCGGCCTGGGTGGCACCTACGCCGGCAACCCGCTGGCGGTGGCCGCCGCCCATGCGGTCATCGAAACCATCGAGGAAGAGCGCCTTTGCGAGCGCGCCACCGCGCTTGGCGAGCAACTCAAGGCCGTACTGCAGGAGGCAAGCCACACCTGCCCGGTTATTGCCGACATTCGCGGAATTGGCTCCATGATCGCTGTGGAGTTCTACGATCCGGCCACCGGGCAGCCCAGCGCTGAACTGGCCAAGCGGGTGCAGCAGCGCGCCATGGAGGCCGGGCTGATCCTGCTGACCTGCGGCACGTACGGCAACACCATCCGCTTCCTCTACCCCCTCACCATCCCGCAAGCCCAGTTCGACGCCGCACTGGCGGTGCTGACGAAGGTGCTGGCCGGCATCGCCGCATAAAGGGAGACACCATGGGAGACACCTTGAAACTGCAACGACCCGAGCTGCTGCGCAGCGCCTGCCTGATCGATGGCGAATGGACCGGCGCCGCCAGCGGCGCCGTATTGGTAGTGCACAACCCGGCCACCCACGATGTGGTCGGCACCGTCCCGGGCTGCGGCGCCGCCGAAGCCCGGCAAGCCGTGGAGGCCGCCGCGCGCGCGCTGCCGGCCTGGCGCGACCTGACCGGCAAGGCCCGCGCCGCGGTGCTGCGCCGCTGGGCCGACCTGATGCTGGCGCACCAGGAAGACCTGGCGCAACTGATGACCGCCGAGCAGGGCAAGCCGCTGGCCGAAGCGCGTGGCGAAGTCGCCTACGCGGCCTCCTTTCTCGAATGGTTCGGCGAAGAAGCCAAGCGGGTGGACGGCGACGTACTGTCCAGCCCGCGCGCCGGCCAGAAGATGCTGGTGCTGCGCCAGCCGGTGGGGGTGTGCGCGGCGATCACGCCGTGGAACTTCCCCGCCGCCATGATCACGCGCAAGGCCGGCCCGGCGCTGGCCGCGGGCTGCACCATGATCGTGAAGCCCGCCGAACAGACCCCGCTGAGCGCGCTGGCGCTGGCCGCGCTGGCCGAAGAAGCCGGCGTGCCCCGTGGCGTGCTGCAGGTCGTCACCGGCGACCCGGTCCAGATCGGCGGCGTTTTGTGCGACAGCCCGGTGGTGCGCAAGCTGAGTTTCACCGGTTCCACCGCCATCGGCAAACTGCTGATGGCCCAATGCGCCGGCACGGTCAAGAAGCTTTCGCTCGAACTCGGCGGCAATGCACCGCTGATCGTGTTCGAGGACSCCGATCTCGACCGCGCGGTGGACGGCATCCTGGCTTCGAAATTCCGCAACAGCGGCCAGACCTGCGTCTGCGCCAACCGCATCTATGTGCACGACGCCGTGTACGACGAGGTGGCCAGCCGGCTGGTGCGCGCGGTAAGCGCCCTGCGCCCCGGGCACGGCATCGACCGCGACGTCACGCAAGGGCCGCTGATCGACGCCGACGCCGTCGCCAAGGTGGAAAGCCACATCGCCGATGCGCTCGCCCATGGCGCGCGCGTGTTGACGGGCGGCAAGCGTCATGCGCTTGGCGGCACCTTCTTCGAGCCCACGGTGGTGGCTGACGCCACCGCTGCCATGCGCGTCGCGCGCGAGGAAACGTTCGGCCCGCTGGCACCGTTGTTCCGCTTCAAGGACGACGAGGAAGTCATCGCCATGGCCAACGACACCGAGTCCGGTCTTGCCGCTTACTTCTTCTCCAAAGATATGGCCCGCGTGTGGCGCGTGGCCGAGGCGCTGGAGTACGGCATGGTCGGCATCAATACGGGGCTGATCTCCAACGAGGTGGCGCCGTTCGGCGGCATCAAGCAATCGGGCCTCGGCCGCGAAGGCTCCAGCTACGGCATCGACGAGTACCTGGAGATGAAATACCTCTGCCTGGAACTCGGCTGATCTGCGGGCGCAAGCAGCGCGCAAGCCTGCGTGGACCGCCGGGAGGCGGTTCCATCAACTAATCCCGATTGGCTCTTATTTACGCGCTGGATGTTCCTTATGCTAGCCAGACACAATGAGCCGGACCTTTTAACGCCATCAGGTCTTTCATTGCGTTAGCCATTGCGTTAGCCATTCAACGAGGAGAAAAAAACATGTCGAATACCGGTAGCGCCCTGCGTGAAGTCGATAGCCTGTTGGTGCCTGCCACCAATGCCACCCATGCCCCCGGCGCGCCGGCCGCGGATGCGCCGGGCAAGGTGCAGGAACGCCTGAAGAAGGCAAAGAAGAAAATCGCCGATGTGCAATACGTCGTCGTGGAAAAGAGCCGCCACACGGCGCGCGTCGCGGACGACTATGTGCATGAAAGCCCGTGGACGGCCATCGGCGTGGCTGCTGCTGTCGGCGTGCTGATCGGCTGGCTGATCGACCGGCGATAAATCCCCGGGCCAATCGCCCACGTATCCGCCCGGGCCGCCAACCACCGCGGCCCGGGACCCCGCCTTACAGCATCCCGCAGTCGCTCGATTCCGCGGTCTTGCCCATCAGCATCAATTGCGGGTCCCGCACGTGGCTGATGAAGGACCACAGCTCATCGACCAGCGGCTTCGGGCTGGCCGCCGAGCGGTACAGGCGGATATCGAGGCTGGTTGCCCACGAGGCCGGCCCCGCCACCACCAGCTTGCCCTCTTTCAGCTCGTCGCTGACGCAGCTCTCCGGCAGCCAGCCCACCCCGTGCCCGGCCACGACCATGGCCTTCAGGGCCTCCGACATATGGGTCTCGAAGCAGCGCTGCAGCCCGTAGGGCTCCGGCGCATTGAGCAGGATCATCTCGACCACGTTGCCAAGGAACGCGCCGGATGAATAGGCCATGAAGGGCAAGGGATTGGCGCTCGTGCCCGGCAGCCGGAAGATCGGCTGCCCTTGCTTGTCCGGCGCCGAGAACGGCAGGATCCGCTCGACGCCCAGCATCAGGAACGGGAAGCCGTTCGGGTCAAGCAGGATCGGCAGCTGCTGATGGTGGTAGCCCAGCAGGATGTCGCAATCGTCATCCACCAGTTGCTGCACGCCCTCTGGCACGTTTACCGCATGCACGCAGGCGCTCAACGAGCCGAAACGCCCGTGCAGGTACTTGAGCCAGGACGGGAAGAAGGTAAAGACCAGGGTGTGCGCCACCGAGAAGCGGATGACCTTGTCGCTCTCGGCAAGGGGCTGGCGGCTGCTCAGCAGCGCGCGTGCGGCATAAGCGTCACGCAGCAGGTCGGCGGCCAGCCGGCGGAACAGCCAGCCTGCCGTGGTCAGGGTTGCCGGATGCACGCTGCGGTCGACCAGGCTGACGCCAAGCCACTCCTCAAGGGCCATGATGCGCCGGCTGAACGCCGACTGGGTGATATGCCGGTCGGCAGCCGCGCGCGAAAAACTGCGCGTTTCAGCCAAGCACAGGAAGTCTTCAAGCCACTTGGTTTCCATATTGGAATGTACTCAACATCAGGGGGAGGGACGCGCTGTCCATGGCAGATCATACGGCAGCGCGGCGCTGCACAAATCGGTGGAAGCCCGATAGCACCATGCAAATTTTGCGCCACATTATTCCGAAATTGCAACATCCCTCCCCGGCCTCGCGCGGACAAGCGCAAGGCGCCGAGTACTCGACTGGTGCTCGCCTAGTACTCGGTTAGTACTCGCTTAGTACTTCCAGAAGATCTTCTGCAGTTCCTTGGTGTCGTTGGTCTTGGTCAGTGCCAGCGCCATCAGGATGCGGGCCTTCTGCGGCAGCTGGTCGTCGGTCACCAGCCAGTCGTACTTGTCGTCCGGCTGCTCGGCGTTGCGGACCACCACGCCGCTGCCGGTGCGCGAGGCACGTACGATCTGCACGCCCTTGGCGCGGGCGGCCTTGAGCGGCTCGACCATGTAGTCGCCCACGCTGCCGTTGCCGGTGGCGGCATAGACGATGGCCTTGGCGCCGTTCTTCACCGCGGCATCGATGCTGGCCGGATTGACGTTGCCGTAGGCGTACACCAGGGCCACTTCAGGCAGCTTGTCGATCTTGTCGATGTCCCATTCGGTCTGCATGGTGTGCGGGCGCGCCGGCAGGCGGTAGTACAGCGTGCGGCCTTCCACCACGTAGCCCAGCGGGCCAAACGGCGAGCGGAAGGTCTCGATCTTGAAGGTGTTGGTCTTGGTGACGTCGCGCCCGGTGTGGATCTCGTCGTTCAGCACCGCCAGCGTGCCCTTGCCTCTGGACTCCGGGCTGGACGCCACCAGCACCGCGTCATACAGGTTAAGCGCGCCGTCCGCGCCCAGCGCCGTGCCCGGACGCATCGATCCCACCACCACGACCGGCTTGTCGCTCTTGAGCGTGAGGTTGAGGAAGTAAGTGGTTTCCTCGATGGTGTCGGTGCCGTGGGTGATCACGATGCCGTCCACGTCCGGCTGCTTGAGCAGTTCCGAGACGCGCTTGCCAAGCTTGAGCAGGCGCTCGTTGTTGAAGCTCTCCGAGCCGATCTGGAAGACCTGCTCGCCCTTGACATTGGCGACCTTGGAGATCTCCGGCACCGAGGCGATGATCTTGTCCACCGGCACCACGGCCGACTGGTAGGCGGCGGTGTTGGTGGCCGCGGCGCCCGCGCCGGCAATGGTGCCGCCGGTGCCGATGATCACGATATTGGCCTTGCGGGCTTCGCTGGCCTGTGTCGGCGCGCCGGCGGCAGGGGCGGAGGGAGCAAGCTGGGCATGGGCAGCGCCGGTGGTCAGGCAGGCGGCAAGCAGCAAGGCGCTGAGGGGTTTAAGACGTGCAAAACGCTTCATGGTGGTCTCCATGCGTTGGATTTCGGGCGCTCGGTAAGTGCCCGCCAGATGGTGATGATAAGTGATGAGCGGGCGATGATACGGCAACCAAAAAGCGCCCGTATCCGTATAAGCCCTGATATGGCGATGCAAAATTCGCGGCGAAGTATGCGGAAAAATCATCACCCGGCGAAGCCCCCGCCTGCCGCGCTCCGGCCGCTCCTGGCGCCTTGCCGATAGCGCGGGTGCCGCATGAGTATTTCGTGCCGCGCCATGACAAATTCGCATCAAGGTCGCTACCTGCCGGCGGATTACCTAGAGTCAACTCCTCCCTGATGTAAATTTGCGAGGAGCAATGCAATGACCGCTGGAACCTTTAGAACCGAACATGACCTCCTGGGCGATCGCGAGGTCCCGGCCGATGTCTACTACGGTGTGCACACCCTGCGCGCGGTAGAGAACTTCCCGATCACCGGCACCCCTATCTCCATCTACCCCGAGCTCATCAAGGCCCTGGCCTACATCAAGCAGGCAGCCGCGCTGGCCAACCACGAACTGGGCCTGCTCGACGAGCCCCGCTGCGACGCCATCGTCGCCGCCTGCGCGGAACTGCTTGGCGGCAAGCTGCACGATCAGTTCGTCGTCGACGTGATCCAGGGCGGCGCCGGCACCTCGACCAACATGAACGCCAACGAGGTCATCGCCAACCGCGCGCTCGAACTGATGGGGCACAACAAGGGCGAGTACCAGTACCTGCACCCGAACGAGCAGGTCAACATTGGCCAGAGCACCAACGACGTCTACCCATCCGCCCTCAAGATCGCCACCTGGTTCGGCATCCAGGGCCTGGTGGATGCCATGGGCGTGCTGCGGGGCGCCTTCGAGCGCAAGGCCGAAGAGTTCAGGCATGTCCTGAAAATGGGCCGCACCCAATTGCAGGACGCCGTGCCCATGACGCTGGGCCAGGAGTTCAGCACCTACGCCGTGATGCTCGGCGAGGACGAGGAGCGGCTGCGCGAGGCCGCCCTGCTGATCTGCGAGATCAACATGGGCGCCACCGCCATCGGCACCGGCATCACCGCGCACCCGGACTACGCGCCGCTGATCCTCAAGCGGCTCAAGGAGATCACCGGCATTCCGCTGATGACCGCGCCGAACCTGATCGAGGCCACGCAGGATTGCGGCGCCTTTGTCCAGCTGTCCGGCGTGCTCAAGCGCGTGGCGGTCAAGCTCTCCAAGACCTGCAACGACCTGCGGCTGCTGTCCAGCGGCCCGCGCGCCGGCCTGGGCGAGATCAACCTGCCGGCCATGCAGGCCGGGTCCAGCATCATGCCCGGCAAGGTGAATCCCGTCATCCCGGAGGTGGTCAACCAGATCGCGTTCGAGGTCATCGGCAACGACATCACGGTCAGCTTCGCGGCCGAAGCCGGCCAGTTGCAGCTCAATGCCTTCGAGCCGATCATCGCGCACAGCCTGTTCAAGAGCGTGAGCCATCTGCGCAACGGCTGCCTGACGCTGGCCGAGCGCTGCGTCAACGGCATCACCGCCAACGAAGAACGCCTGCGGGCCACGGTCGAGAACTCCATCGGTATCGTGACCGCCCTGAACCCGTACATCGGCTATGCCAACGCCACCGCCGTGGCACAGGAGGCCCATGCCACCGGCGGCAGCGTGTACGAGATCGTGCTGCAAAAGGGCTTGCTGACCCGGGAGGAACTGGACCAGATCCTGCGCCCGGAAGTGCTGACGCAGCCAACCCCGCTGAGCCTGGCGCCCCGCGCACGCTGACCCCGGGGGACACGGCGCGTCCGGCGCCAGGCATGGCGCCACCGGCCCCGCCCTGCCCCGATACCGACGGTCAGACCAGGATCTGGCCGCAACCCCTGGAGACAACGCATCATGAAGGCAAACAAGCTCACAACCCGGATCATGATCGCCATGGTCCTGGGCATCGTCACCGGCTATCTCTGCAACCGCCTCGTGCCCGATGYGGCAATGGCCAAGGAGATCGCCGGCTACTTCTCCATCGTCACCGACGTCTTCCTGCGCCTGATCAAGATGATCATCGCGCCGCTGGTGTTCGGCACGCTGGTGGCGGGCATCGCCGGCATGAAAGACGCCAGCGCCGTGGGCCGCATCGGCATCAAGGCGCTCGGCTGGTTCATCACCGCGTCGCTGATATCGCTGCTGCTCGGCATGTTCTTCGTGGACCTGCTGCAGCCCGGGCATGCGCTGAACCTGCCACTGCCCGAAATCGGCACCGCCACCAACCTCAAGACCTCCACGCTGAACCTGAAGGACTTCATCACGCACGTCTTCCCCAAGAGCGTGTTCGAGGCGATGGCGCAGAACGAGATCCTGCAGATCCTGGTGTTCTCGCTGTTCTTCGGCTTTGCCATTGCGTCGTTCAAGGGCAAGGTGGGCCATCACCTGGTGGCGTCGATCGAGGAACTGGTGGCGATCATGCTGCGCGTCACCGATTTTGTGATGCGCTTCGCGCCGCTCGGCGTGTTTGCCGCGGTAGCCGCCGCCATCACGGTGCAGGGCATTGGCGTGCTGTTTACCTACGGCAAGTTCATCGGCGGCTTCTACCTGGGCTTGCTGGTGCTGTGGCTGGTGCTGACCGCGGCGGGCTACCTGTTCCTGGGCGGGCGGGTGTTCACGCTGCTCAAGCTGATCCGCGAGCCGACGATCCTGGCGTTCTCCACCGCCAGCAGCGAGGCGGCCTACCCCAAGACCATGGAGCAGATGGAGAAGTTCGGGGTGCCCAACAAGGTGACCGGCTTCGTGCTGCCGCTGGGCTACTCGTTCAACCTCGACGGCTCGATGATGTACCAGGCATTTGCCGCGCTGTTCATCGCCCAGGCCTACAACATCGAGATGAGCCTGACCCAGCAGATCACCATGCTGCTGGTGCTGATGGTCACCAGCAAAGGCATCGCCGGCGTCCCCCGTGCCTCCATCGTGGTGGTGGCGGCGACCCTGCCGATGTTCAACCTGCCGGAAGCCGGCCTGCTGCTGATCCTGGGCATCGACCAGTTCCTCGACATGGGCCGCACCGCCACCAACGTCATCGGCAACAGCATCGCCACGGCTGTCGTTGCCAAATGGGAAGGCGAGCTTGGCGCCACGCAGGACCCGGATGCCGTGGGGGCCCTGGAGGCCCAGGACATTGCGCAAGCGCCTTCGCAACAACCCCGCGGCGGCCAGGCGCGGGTAATCCCTGACACCCCCGCATGAAATCTCATAACGATCACCCCGCCTGAATATGGATTCCCGACCGGGCAGCCGGCCGGTCACGGCGGGATCCCTTTCCAATCAATCACTTGCGCAACCTGCACAACCGCGCTTGCAGTGGCACACCTCTTGCTGAATAGCTCTGCCACTGCAGCACCCGACACAACCAAAACAGAACACGTGGAGACACTATGAGCGCACGAGAAGCGGGCGATCTCGATCCTATCGAGACCGCGGAATGGCTGGAGTCCTTGCAAGCGGTGACCCAACACCGCGGAGCCGAGCGTGCTAACCAGCTGGTCAATACGCTGGTGGACGAGGCGCGGCGCGATGGCCTCTATGTGCCGCGCTCCCTGACCACGGGCTACCGCAACACCATCGCCCCCAAGGATGAAGCGCAATCGAGCGGCGATCGCGCCATCGAGCATCGCCTGCGCTCGATCATCCGCTGGAACGCCATGGCGATCATCCTGCGCGCCAACAAGGAATCGTCGGAGCTGGGTGGCCACATCGCCAGCTTCCAGTCGGCGGCCACGCTCTACGACATCGGCTTTGGCCACTTCTGGCACGCGCCCACCGACACCCACGGCGGCGACCTGCTCTACATCCAGGGCCACAGCGCGCCGGGCATCTATGCCCGCGCCTTTGTCGAAGGGCGGCTCACCGAGCAGCAGTTGCTGGGCTACCGGCAAGAGACCGGGGGCACCGGGCTGTCCTCCTACCCGCACCCCTGGCTGATGCCGGACTTCTGGCAGTTCCCCACCGTGTCGATGGGCCTGGGGCCGCTGATGTCGATCTACCAGGCGCGCTTCCTCAAGTACCTGCAAGGCCGCGGCCTGGCGGACACGGCAGCGCGCAAGGTGTGGGCCTTCATGGGCGACGGCGAGATGGACGAGCCCGAATCGCTGGGCGCGATCTCGCTGGCCGGCCGCGAGCGGCTGGACAACCTGATCTTCGTCATCAACTGCAACCTGCAGCGGCTGGACGGCCCCGTGCGCGGCAACGGCAAGATCATCCAGGAGCTGGAATCGGTCTTCCGCGGCGCTGGCTGGAACGTGATCAAGGTGGTCTGGGGCGGCGGCTGGGACAAGCTGCTGGCCAAGGACAAGAGCGGCCTGCTGCTAAAGCGCATGGAGGAATGCGTCGACGGCGAGTACCAGGATTTCAAGAGCAAGAGCGGCGCCTACGTGCGCGAGCACTTCTTTGGCAAGTACGAGGCACTCAAGGCGCTGGTCGCCGACATGAACGATGAGGAAATCTGGGGCCTCACGCGCGGCGGCCACGATCCCGAGAAGGTGTTTGCCGCCTACGCGGCGGCCGTGAAGCACACCGGCGAGCCGACGCTGATCCTGGCCAAGACGGTCAAGGGCTATGGCATGGGCGAATCCGGCGAAGGCCAGATGATTGCCCACCAGGCCAAGAAGATGACGCAGGACGCCCTGCGCGGCTTCCGCGACCGCTTCCAGATTCCGGTCAGCGACGAGCAACTGGCCGACGTGCCCTTTATCAAGCCGGCCGAGGACAGCCCGGAGATGCAGTACCTGCGCGCCCGGCGCGCGGCGCTGGGCGGCTACCTGCCGGCACGCCGCAGCAAGTCCACCTCGCTGGAGATTCCGCCGCTGTCCAACTTCCAGCGCCTGCTGGACAGCACCGGCGAGCGCGAGATCTCCACCACCATGGCCTTCGTGCAGATGCTGGGCACGCTGGTCAGGGACAAGGCCATTGGCAAGCACGTGGTGCCCATCGTGCCCGACGAATCGCGCACCTTCGGCATGGAAGGCATGTTCCGCCAGCTGGGCATCTATTCGTCGGTCGGCCAGCTCTACAAGCCGCAGGATGCCGACCAGCTGATGTACTACCGCGAGTCCAAGGACGGCCAGGTGCTGCAGGAAGGGATCAACGAGGGCGGCGCGATGTCCAGCTGGATTGTGGCCGCGACCTCGTACAGCACGAGCAACGTGCCGATGATCCCGTTCTACATCTACTACTCGATGTTCGGGCTGCAGCGGGTGGGCGACCTGGCGTGGCTGGCAGGCGATATCCGCGCGCGCGGCTTCTTGCTGGGCGGCACCGCCGGGCGCACCACGCTCAACGGGGAAGGCTTGCAGCACGAGGACGGCCATAGCCACATCATCGCCGGCACCATCCCGAACTGTGTCTCCTACGACCCCACCTTCGCCTATGAAGTGGTGACCATCGTGCGCGAGGGCATGCGCCGCATGTACGAGCAGCAGGAGGATGTGTATTACTACATCACCCTGATGAACGAGAACTACACGCACCCGGGGCTGGCCGAAGCGAGCGCCGGCGCCAGCACCGAGGAAGGCATTCTCAAGGGCCTGTACCTGCTCAAGGACGGTGGCAAGGCCGGCAAGGGCGGGCTGCGCGTGCAGCTGATGGGCAGCGGCACCATCCTGCGCGAGGTGATCGCGGCGGCCGAGCTGCTGAAGGCGGACTTCAACGTGACCGCCGACATCTGGAGCGCCCCCAGCTACAACGAGCTGCGCCGCGACGGCATGGCCACGGAGCGCTGGAACCTGCTGCATCCCACCGAGCCGCGCCGCAAGAGCTGGGTCGAGGCGAGCCTGGATGGCCATGACGGCCCGGTGATCGCCTCCACCGACTACATGCGCAACTACGCCGACCAGGTGCGCGAATACGTGCACGCCGCCGGGCGCCGCTACGTGGTGCTCGGTACCGATGGCTTTGGCCGCAGCGACTACCGCGCCAAGCTGCGCAGCTTCTTCGAGGTGGACCGCTACCACGTGGCCGTGGCCGCGCTCAAGGCGCTGTGCGATGACGGCGCGATCAAACCCGCGGTGGTAGCCGAGGCCATTGCCAGATATGGGGTGGATAGCGAGCGCGCAGCGCCGTGGACGGTCTGACAGGCGAAGGAATAAAGACAATGAACCAAGCCATTGAAATCAAGGTGCCCGACATCGGGGACTTCAAGGACGTGCCGGTGATCGAGCTGTTCGTCAAGGTGGGAGACCTGGTCAAGGCCGAGGACCCGCTCGTCTCGCTGGAGTCGGACAAGGCCACCATGGACGTGCCCGCGCCGCATGGCGGCGTGGTCAAGCAGATCCACGTCAAGCTGGGCGATGCCGTCAGCGAAGGCAGCGTGCTGATGCAGTTCGAAGGCGCTGGGGCCGGCACTGCCGCCGCCGCGCCGGCGCAAGCCGCCAAGCCCAGCGTGAGCGCGCCGCCCTCCCCGGTCAGCGCGCCCGCCGGGCTGGCCGAAGTGCGCATTCCCGACATCGGCGACTTCAAGGACATCCCGGTGATCGAGATCTTCGTCAAGGTCGGCGATACCGTGAAGGCGGAGGACCCGCTGCTGTCGCTGGAGTCCGACAAGGCCACCATGGACGTGCCGGCCCCGCTGGGCGGCGTGGTGCGGGAGATCCGCGTCAAGGTGGGAGACACCGTCAGCGAAGGCAGCGTCATCATGGCGCTGGCCACCGGCGACGCGCCGGCAGCGACGGCGCCGGGCGCCGTGGCCGCCGCGCTTGCTGCCCCTGCCGCACCCGCCGCCGCCGCTGCCGCTGCCGCATCCGGTGGCGTCGACGAAACCGCTTTTTCCCTTGCCTATGCCAGCCCGGCAGTACGCAAGCTCGCCCGGGAGACCGGCGTGGACCTGGGCAAGGTGCCCGGCAGCGGAGAGCACGGCCGCATCCTGCGCGCCGACGTAGAGGCCTTCGCCCGCCCGGGCGGCGCCGTGGCGCCCGCCACCAGGCCCGCCGCCGCGCCAGCGGCTGGCGGCGCCGGCCTGGACCTGCTGCCGTGGCCCAAGGTCGACTTCGCCAAGTTCGGCCCGGTCGAGCGCAAGGAACTGAGCCGCATCAAGAAGATCTCGGGCGCCAACCTGCACCGCAACTGGGTGGTGATCCCGCACGTCACCACGCACGACGAAGCCGATATCACCGACCTGGAGCCGTTCCGCGTGCAGATGAACAAGGAACTGGAGAAGCGCGGCGTCAAGATCAGCATGCTGCCCTTCATGATGAAGGCGGCCGTGGCCACGCTCAAGGCATTCCCCGAGTTCAACGCGAGCCTGGACGGCGACACCCTGGTGCTCAAGCAGTACTACCACATCGGCTTTGCGGCCGACACGCCCAACGGCCTGATGGTGCCGGTGATCCGCGACGTCGACAAGAAGAGCATCCCCGATATCGCGCGGGAGATGGGCGAGCTGGCCAAGCTGGCGCGCGAGGGCAAGCTCAAGCCCGACCAGATGTCGGGCGGCACCTTCACCATCAGCTCGCTCGGCGGCATTGGCGGCATCAACTTCACCCCCATCATCAACGCGCCCGAGGTCGCGATCATGGGCGTGTGCAAGAGCTTCTGGAAGCAGCACTCCAGCGACGGCAAGAACTGGGCTTCGCGCCTGACGCTGCCGCTGTCGCTGTCATGGGACCACCGTGTCATCGACGGCGCCGCGGCTGCCCGCTTCAATGTCCATTTTGCCAACCTGCTCGCCGATCTGCGGCGTGTGCTGTTCTGAGGGGCGCGCTGCAATGACCCAACGTGTCGAAGTCAAAGTGCCGGATATCGGCGATTTCAAGGATGTCACGGTGATCGAGGTCATGGTCAAGCCCGGCGAGACCATCGCCGTGGATACCAGCCTGATCGCGGTCGAGTCCGACAAGGCCTCGATGGAGATCCCATCCACCCACGCCGGCGTGGTCAAGGAGATCACGGTCAAGGTCAACGACAAGGTGAGCGAGGGATCGGTGATCCTGGTGCTGGAGGCTGCCGAGGCCGCCGCAACCGTTGCCGCGCCCGGCGCGCCGGCGCCGGGGGCCCCATCGGCGCCGCCCAAGCCAGCGCCGGCCCCCGTGCCCGTCCCCAACGCTGCCAGCTACACCGGCAAGGCGGACATGGAATGCGAAATGCTGGTGCTGGGCGCCGGCCCGGGGGGCTATTCCGCCGCGTTCCGCAGCGCCGACCTGGGCATGAAGACCGTCCTGGTGGAGCGCTACGACACGCTTGGCGGAGTCTGCCTCAACGTGGGCTGCATCCCCTCCAAGGCGCTGCTGCACACCGCATCGGTCATGGATGAAGTGGCGACCCTGCCGGACCACGGCATCCGCTACGGCGCGCCCGAGATCGACCTGGACAAGCTGCGCGGCTTCAAGGACAGCGTCATCAAGAAGCTGACCGGCGGCCTGGCCGGCATGGCCAAGGCGCGCAAGGTCGAGGTGGTGACCGGCGTCGGCAGCTTCCTCGATCCGTATCACCTGGAAGTGGTGGCGGCCGACGGCGGCAAGCGCGTGATCAAGTTCGCCAAGGCCATCATCGCGGCGGGCAGCCAGGCGGTAAAGCTGCCCTTCATGCCCGACGACGAGCGCGTGGTCGACTCCACCGGCGCGCTGCTGCTCAAGTCCATCCCCAAGCGCATGCTGGTGGTGGGCGGCGGCATCATCGGGCTGGAAATGGCCACGGTCTACTCCACGCTGGGCACGCGCATCGACGTGGTGGAGATGCTGGATGGCCTGATGCAGGGCGCGGACCGCGACCTGGTCAAGGTCTGGGAAAAGAAGAACGCGCACCGCTTCAACCACGTCATGCTGAAGACCAAGACGGTGGGGGCCAAGGCCACCGCAACCGGCATCGAAGTCAGCTTCGAAGGCAAGGAGGCACCGGCGCCGCAGGTCTATGACCTGGTGCTGGTGGCGGTGGGCCGCAGCCCGAATGGCCGTGCCATCGGCGCGGATAAGGCCGGCGTGGCCGTCACCGAGCGCGGCTTCATCGAGGTCGACAAGCAGATGCGGACCAATGTCGCGCATATCCATGCGATCGGCGACATTGTTGGCCAGCCGATGCTGGCGCACAAAGCGGTACATGAAGCGCATGTGGCCGCCGAGGCCGCGCACGGCGAGCCCGCCTTCTTCGACGCGCGGCAGATCCCGTCGGTTGCCTACACCGATCCCGAGGTGGCCTGGGCCGGCAAGACCGAAGACCAGTGCAAGGCCGAGGGCATCAAGTTCGGCAAGGCCGTGTTCCCGTGGGCCGCTTCGGGCCGGGCCATCGCCAACGGCCGCGACGAAGGCTTCACCAAGCTGCTCGTCGACGAAGCCACCCATCGCGTGATCGGCGGCGGCATCGTCGGCACGCATGCCGGCGACCTGATCAGCGAGATCTGCCTGGCCGTGGAGATGGGCTGCGAGCCCGCGGATATCGGCAAGACCATCCATCCGCACCCGACGCTGGGCGAATCGATCGGGATGGCGGCCGAGGTGTTTGAGGGGCATTGCACCGACCTGCCGCCTGTGAAGAAGAAATAAGAAGAAGCAATAAGCAATAAGCAATACGCGAGAGGCGCACGGCGCGGCWTTTTCGCCGTGCGCCACGCCCAAGAGATCACAAGACTGTCTATCGCCGATCTGGCGCCCCGACCGAGCCACAGAGACAACCATGACCGAAAACCTTCGCGAAGCCGCACTCGACTACCACCGTTACCCCACGCCCGGCAAGATCTCCGTGACGCCGACCAAGGCAATGGCCACGCAGCGCGACCTTGCCCTCGCCTACTCTCCGGGCGTGGCCGACGCCTGCATGGAGATCGTGCGCGATCCGGCCGAGGCAATGAACCTCACGTCGCGCGCCAACCTGGTCGCCGTGATTACCAATGGCACCGCGGTGCTGGGCCTGGGCAATATCGGGCCGCTGGCGGGCAAGCCGGTGATGGAGGGCAAGGGCTGCCTGTTCAAGAAGTTCGCGGGCATCGATGTGTTCGACATCGAACTGGCGGAGGACGACCCGGATGCGCTGATCGACACCATCGCCCGCATGGAACCGACCTTTGGCGGCATCAACCTGGAAGACATCAAGGCGCCCGAGTGCTTCTACATCGAGAAGAAGCTGCGCGAGCGCATGAAGATCCCGGTCTTTCACGACGACCAGCACGGCACCGCCATCGTGGCCGCCGCGGCCATCCTGAATGCGCTCAAGCACGTTGGCAAGGATATCGCCGAAGTCAAGCTGGTGGCATCCGGCGCCGGCGCCGCGGCACTGGCCTGCCTGGACCTGATCGTCAACCTGGGCCTGCCAATCGGCAACGTGTTCGTCTCCGACAGCAACGGCGTGGTCTATCAGGGCCGCAAGGAGGCGATGGACCCGAACAAGGCGCGCTATGCGCAGGACACGTCCGCGCGCACGCTGGCCGACATCATCGGCGGCGCGGACATCTTCCTGGGGCTGTCGGCCGGCGGCGTGCTCAAGCCGGAGATGGTCAAGGTCATGGCGCGCGACCCGATCATCCTGGCCATGGCCAACCCCACCCCGGAGATTGCGCCGGAGGCCGCGCTGGCGGTGCGCCCCGATGCCATCCTGGGCACCGGCCGCTCGGACTATCCGAACCAGGTCAACAACGTCCTGTGCTTTCCGTTCATCTTCCGCGGTGCGCTAGACGTTGGCGCCACCACCATCAACGAGGAGATGAAGCTGGCCGCCGTGCGCGCCATCGCCGAACTGGCGCATGCGGAAATCCCCGAAGTGGTCGCGCAGGCGTACGGCGCGGCGGGCCTGCGCTTCGGCGCCGAATACCTGATTCCCAAGCCGTTCGACCCGCGCCTGATCGAAGCGGTGGCGCCCGCCGTGGCCAAGGCCGCGATGGACAGCGGCGTGGCAACGCGTCCGATCGCCGACATGGAGGCGTATCGCCAGCGCCTTGGCCAGTTCGTCTACCAGTCGCGCAGCGCCATGGGGCCGGTGTTTGCCGCCGCCAAACGCGCGCCCAAGCGGGTGATCTACGCCGAAGGCGAGGACGAGCGCGTGCTGCGCGCCGCCCAGGTGGTGATCGATGAGGGCATCGCGCGCCCGTTGCTTGTCGGCCGCCCCGCTGCCATCGTCCAGCGCATTGCGCAATTCGGCCTGCGCCTGCAGCCCGGCGTGGATTGCGAGTGCGTGGACCCACTGGACCCCGCCGTCTATCGCGACGCGGCCGAGGCGTACTACCAGCTGAGTTGCCGCGACGGCGTCTCGCGGGCGCTGGCACAGACGGAGGTGCGCAGCCGCGGTACGCTGCTGGGCGCCATGCTGGTGCGCCAGGGCCGGGCCGACGCCATGCTGTGCGGCACCGTGGGCCGCTTCCAGGACCACCTTGGCTATGTGCGGGACACCATCGGCCTCAAGCCCGGCAGCGAGACGCTCGCCGTCATGCAGATGCTGATGCTGCCGGGGCGCCAGCTGTTTATCTGCGACACCCACGTCAACCTCGACCCGACGGCGCAGCAGATCGCCGACATTACGCTGCTGGCGGCCGAGGCGGTCCGGCGTTTCGGCATCGCGCCTAGCGTGGCCCTGCTTTCCCACTCCAACTTCGGCGGCTCCACCGCGCCGGCGGCGGTGAAGATGCGCGAAGCGCTGGCGCTGGTGAAGGCGCGCGAGCCGTCGCTGGCCGTCGAAGGCGAGATGCGCGGCGATGCGGCGCTGTCCAAGCCCATCCTGGAACACGAGTTCCCCGAATCCTGCCTGCCCACCGAAGCCAACCTGCTGGTGATGCCCAACGTGGACGCCGCCAACATCTCGTACAACCTGATGCGCATCGCCGCGGGCGGCGGCATCACGGTGGGCGGCATCCTGCTCGGCGCCGCGCGCCCGGTGCACATCCTGACGTCTTCATCGACGGTACGCCGCATCGTCAACATGAGCGCCGTGGCAACGGTCGACGCCGGCGCGCAGCGCGCAACGGCCTGGGCAATCGACTGACCTGCCCCCCGACGACGCCGGCGGCCAAGCAACCCCAACGAGGAGACACCCATGGACAATGACAATCACCCCAAGCCGTTGTACCGATCCCTGTACTTCCAGGTCATCACCGCGATCGTCATCGGTGTGATCCTCGGCCACTTCTATCCGCAGGCCGGCGAGGCGATGAAGCCGTTGGGCGACGGCTTCATCAAGCTGATCAAGATGATCATCGCGCCGATCATCTTCTGCACGGTGGTGGTCGGCATCGCCGGCATGGAGGACATGAAGAAGGTCGGCAAGACCGGCGGGCTGGCGCTGCTGTACTTCGAGGTGGTAAGCGCCATTGCACTGGTGGTGGGTCTCGTGATCATCAACATCGTCAAGCCCGGGGCGGGCATGAACGTCGACGTAAGCACGCTCGATACCAAGAGCATCGCCGCCTATACCGAGCCCGGCAAGATACAGGGCACGGTGGATTTCCTGCTGCATGTGATCCCCAATACCGTGGTGGACGCGTTCGCCAAGGGCGAGATCCTGCAGGTGCTGCTGTTTGCCGTGATGTTTGGCTTCGCGCTGCATAAGTTCGGCGGGCGCGGCACGCTGGTGTTCGACTTCATCGAGAAGTTCTCGCATGTGCTGTTCACCATCGTCGGCTACATCATGAAGGTGGCCCCCATCGGCGCGTTCGGGGCCATGGCGTTTACCATCGGGAAATACGGCGTGGGCTCGCTGCTGCAGCTTGGCCAGCTGATGGCGACGTTCTATGCAACCTGCCTGTTCTTCATCTTTGTCGTGCTTGGCGGCATCGCGCGCGCGCATGGGTTCTCGATCTGGAAGTTCATCAAGTACATCAAGGAGGAACTGCTGATCGTGCTGGGCACGTCGTCGTCCGAATCGGTGCTGCCGCGGATGATGGCCAAGCTGGAGAACCTGGGCGCGCGCAAGTCCGTCGTGGGGCTGGTGATCCCCACCGGCTACTCGTTCAACCTGGATGGCACGTCCATCTACCTGACCATGGCGGCCGTGTTTATCGCCCAGGCCACCAACACCGACATGAGCCTGACGCAGCAGCTCACGCTGCTGGCCGTGCTGCTGCTCACCTCCAAGGGCGCGGCCGGGGTCACCGGCAGCGGCTTCATCGTGCTGGCGGCCACGCTGTCGGCGGTGGGCCATGTGCCGGTGGCGGGCCTGGCCCTGATCCTGGGCATCGACCGCTTCATGTCGGAGGCGCGCGCGCTGACCAACCTGATCGGCAACGGCGTGGCCACGGTGGTGGTGGCGAAATGGACCGGCGACCTGGACGTGGCGCGCATGCACCGCCGGCTGGACAACGAATCGGACGCCGAGGCCGACGAACCGGAGGCCGTGCTCGATCCGATGGTGGCGCGCATGCCGGCCTCCGGCACCACGCTGACCCGGTGACCGGCAGGCCGCGATGAAACCTTCCACCTATCGTCCCGACGCCAGCGTCAAGGCACCGCACCGCATCGTCATCGTCGGCGGCGGCGCCGGCGGCCTTGAGCTGGCCACCCGGCTGGGCAACACCCTTGGCCGGCGCCGGCAAGCCGAAGTCACCCTGATCGAGAAGACCCGCACCCACGTGTGGAAGCCCAAGCTGCACGAGATCGCCGCCGGCAGCATGGACATGAGCGCGCATGAGGTGGGCTATCTCGCGCAATCGCACTGGCACCACTTCCGCTACCGCGTCGGCGAGATGGTGGGCCTGGACCGGGAGCGCCGTGAGGTGCTGGTGGCGCCCTATGTCGACGACGAAGGCACGCAGATCACACCGCCGCGCACCTTTGGCTACGACACGCTGGTCATCGCGGTGGGCAGCCAGAGCAATGACTTCGGCACCCCTGGCGTCTACGAGCACGCCATGCGGCTGGAGTCCGCCGCGGACGCGCTGCGCTTTCACTCGCGCATGGTCAATGCCTGCATCCGCGCGCATGCGCAGACCGCGCCGCTGCTGGCCCAGCAGCTGCACGTTGCTATCATCGGCGCCGGCGCCACCGGGGTGGAACTGGCGGCCGAGCTGCACCGCACCACCCGCGAGGTAGTGGCCTTCGGCCTGGACCGGGTCGACGCCGACAAGGACATCCGCGTTACGCTGATCGAAGCCGCGCCGCGCGTGCTGCCGGCGCTGCCGCCACGCCTCTCAAGCGCCACGGAGAGCCTGCTGCGCAAGCTGGGCGTGGATGTGCTCACCGACGCCAAGGTGGCCGAGGTGCTGCCCGGTGGCGTGCTGCTGGGCGATGGCCGCCTGCTGCCCGCGGAGCTGGTGGTATGGGCGGCGGGCGTGAAAGCGCCTGACTTTCTCAAGGACCTGGCGGGCCTTGAGACCAACCGGATCAACCAGCTGGTCGTGCACCCCACGCTGCAGGCCAGCCGCGACGAGAACATCTTCGCGATCGGCGATTGCGCGGCGTGCGCGTGGCCCGAGGCCAATCAGGGCAAGGGCGGGTTCGTGCCGCCGCGCGCCCAGGCCGCGCACCAGCAGGCCTCCCACATGGTCAGGCAGGTCCGCGCCCGCATGGCGGGCAAGCCGCTGGCCGACTACCGCTACCGCGATTTCGGCTCGCTGGTGTCGCTGGGCGAGTTCAGCACCGTGGGCAACATGATGGGCGGCCTGATCGGCGGCAGCCTGATGGTGGAGGGACTGTTCGCCCGGATGATGTACCTGTCGCTCTACAAGATGCACGAACTGGCCTTGCACGGCTTTGCCAAGGTGGCGCTGGACACGCTGGCGCGCTCCATCGTCCGGCGCACCGAGCCGCATGTGAAGCTGCACTGAGCCCCGTGGCGCCGTCCCGCACACGCAATCGCACTCTTCCGGACCC
Organism: Cupriavidus sp. YAF13; assembly: GCF_052113425.1. Lineage (NCBI taxonomy): Bacteria > Pseudomonadati > Pseudomonadota > Betaproteobacteria > Burkholderiales > Burkholderiaceae > Cupriavidus > Cupriavidus sp. YAF13. The sequence goes on along the minus strand of NZ_JBFRDD010000003.1, from coordinate 191,868 downwards.
CATGACCAATCCCACACCCGATCCCTCCCGCTGGATTACCGAGCTCTTGAGCGCGCAACAGACCATGCTGCGCGCGTTCGGCGCCGCTCCCGGCCATGCGCCGCAGGACGACGACGCCACGCCCGCGCCGGTCTCCATGCTGGCGGCGGCGCGCGCGCTTGCCGCCTGGCCGGAACAGGCCCTCAGGCAAATGAGCGCGCTCTGGCCGGCGGGCGAGCCTGCCGGCACCGCGGACCGGCGCTTTGCCGCACAGGCCTGGCGCGACGACCCGCGCTTCGCGCTGGCGGTGCGCCACTACCAGAGCTACGCCACGCTGCTGCAAGGCGCGATCGAGCAGGCGCCGGCCGATGCGCAGACCAAGGGCCAGTGGCAGTTTGCGCTGCGCCAGGTGCTGGATGCGCTCAGCCCTGCCAACTGCCTGGCCACCAACCCCGAGGCGCTGCAGCTGGCCGTGGACTCCGGCGGCGCCAGCCTGGTGGAGGGCATGCGCCTGTTCCTGCAGGATCTGGCCAAGGGGCGCGTCTCCATGACCGATGAGCAGAGCTTCGAGGTTGGCCGCAACGTGGCCACCACGCCGGGCGCCGTGGTGCATGAGAACGCGCTGATGCAGCTCATCCAGTATGCGCCGGGCGAGGGCAAGGTCCATCAGCGCCCCCTGCTGATCGTGCCACCCTGCATCAACAAGTTCTACATCCTCGACCTGCAGCCCGAGAACTCTTTCGTCGCCCATGCGGTGGCGCAAGGGCATACGGTGTTCCTGGTGTCCTGGCGCAACGTGGCGCAGGCGCAGGGGCACCTGACCTGGGACGACTATCTCGAACAGGGCGTGCTGCGCGCCATCGACGTGGCGCAGGACATCACCGGCGCCGATCGCGTCAACACGCTGGGCTTCTGCGTGGGCGGCACGCTGCTGGCATGCGCGCTGGCTGTGGCCGCCGCGCGCGGCGAGGACAAGGTTGCCAGCGTCACGCTGCTCACCACGATGCTGGATTTCCACGACACGGGCGAGATCGGGTTGCTGGTCAATGAAGCCATGGTCGCCATGCGCGAGGCCACGATCGGCCGCGGCGGGCTGCTGCGCGGCCGCGAGCTGGCCCATGTGTTCGCGGCGCTGCGCGCCAACGACCTGATCTGGCCTTATGCCGTCAACAGCTACCTGAAGGGGAGCGCGCCGCCCGCGTTCGACCTGCTGTCCTGGAACTGCGACGACACCAACCTGCCCGGGCCGATGTACTGCTGGTACCTGCGCAACGCCTACCTGGAGAACCGCATGCGGGTGCCCGGCGGCACGGTGCAGTGCGGCGAGCCGGTGGACTTTGCCCGGGTCCAGGTGCCTGCCTTTCTCTATGCCTCGCATGACGACCATATCGTGCCGTGGGGCAGCGCCTATGCCACCACGCGCCTGCTGGGCGGGCCCACGACCTTTGTGCTGGGCGCCAGCGGCCACATCGCCGGCGTGATCAACCCGCCGGCCAAAGGCAAGCGCCACCACTGGACCGGGCCGCTCCAGGGCGATCCGCAATGCTGGCTCGACGGCGCCGAGCGCGCCGAAGGCAGCTGGTGGCCGGCCTGGACCCGCTGGCTGGCGCAACACGCCGGCGCGCGCACCGCTGCGCGCCGGTCGCCCGGCAACGCCGCGTACCCCGTGATCGAGCCCGCACCCGGGCGCTACGTCAAGGCGAAGGCCAGCTAGCTGCCAACCAGCCAGCCGCCCCGTCAATCCGCTATCCACCCTACCCCCAAGATTCACCCAGGAGAGTCACATGGAAGATGTTGTTATCGTCGCCGCGGCCAGAACCGCCGTGGGCAAGTTCGGCGGATCGCTCGCCAAGGTGCCGGCCCCCGAACTGGGCGCCACGGTCATCAAGGCCTTGCTCGAACGCAGCGGCCTGAAACCCGAGATGGTCGACGAAGTGCTGCTGGGCCAGGTGCTGACCGCTGGCAGCGGGCAGAACCCTGCGCGCCAGGCCGCCATCAAGGCCGGCTTGCCCAACACCGTGCCCGCCATGACCATCGGCAAGGTCTGCGGCTCCGGCCTGAAGGCCGTGCACCTGGCGGCCCAGGCCATCAAGTGCGGCGACGCGGATATCGTCATCGCCGGCGGCCAGGAGAACATGAGCGCGTCACCGCACGTGCTGTCAGGCTCGCGCGACGGCCAGCGCATGGGCGACTGGAAGCTGACCGACACCATGATCGTCGACGGCCTGTGGGACGCCTTCAACCAGTACCACATGGGCACCACCGCCGAGAACGTGGCCAAGGCCTACAACATCTCGCGCGAACAGCAGGACGCGTTCGCGGCCGCGTCGCAACAGAAGGCCGAGCTGGCACAGAAGACCGGCCGTTTCAAGGACGAGATCGTGCCGGTCTCGATCGTCTCGAAGAAGGGCACGGTGGTGTTCGATACCGATGAGTTCATCAAGCACGGCACCACGGCCGATGCCCTGGCGGGCCTGCGCCCGGCGTTCGACAAGGCCGGCTCCGTCACCGCCGGCAATGCCTCGGGCCTGAACGACGGCGCGGCGGCGGTGCTGATGATGTCGGCCAGCAAGGCGCGCGAGCTGGGGCTGACGCCGCTGGCCCGCATCGCCTCCTATGCCAGCGCCGGGCTTGACCCCACGATCATGGGCATGGGCCCGGTCCCGGCCTCGCAGCGTTGCCTGCAAAAGGCGGGCTGGAGCATCAACGACCTGGACCTGATGGAAATCAACGAGGCCTTCGCCGCCCAGGCGTGCGCGGTCAACCAGGAAATGGACTGGGACGCCAGCAAGATCAACGTCAATGGCGGCGCCATTGCCATCGGCCATCCCATCGGCGCGTCCGGCTGCCGCATCCTGGTCACCCTGCTCCATGAAATGGCGCGGCGCGATGCCAGGCGCGGCCTGGCGTCGCTGTGCATCGGCGGCGGCATGGGCGTGGCGCTGGCCGTCGAGCGCTAATCGAGTGCCAAGACAACATGCATTCCACAAGGAGAAAACAACGATGAGCAAGCAACGCGTAGTACTGGTCACGGGCGGCATGGGCGGCCTGGGCGAAACCATTTCCACCAAGATGGCCGATGCCGGCTACCGGGTGGCGGTCACCTATTCGCCCGGCAACACCACCCATGGCGAATGGGTTCAGCAGATGAAGGCACGCGGCTACGACATCCTCGCCGTGCCCTGCGATGTGGCGGACATCGATTCGTGCGCGAAGGCGGTGGCGGCCGTGACGGAAGTCGCCGGCCCGGTCGATGTGCTGGTCAACAACGCCGGCATCACGCGCGACATGACGTTCAAGAAGATGGACAAGGTGAACTGGGACATGGTGCTGCGCACCAACCTGGACAGCCTGTTCAACATGACCAAGCAGGTCGCGGACGGCATGGTCGAGCGCGGCTGGGGCCGCGTGGTCAATGTGTCGTCGGTCAACGGCTCCAAGGGCGCGTTCGGCCAGACCAACTACTCGGCCGCCAAGGCCGGCGTGCACGGCTTTACCAAGGCACTGGCCCTGGAGGTCGCCCGGAAAGGCGTGACGGTAAACACCATCTCGCCCGGCTACATCGGCACCAAGATGGTCACCGCCATTCCCGAGGAGATCCTGAATACCAAGATTCTCCCGCAGATCCCGGTAGGCCGCCTGGGCAAGCCGGAGGAAGTGGCGGGCCTGATCATCTACCTGGCCTCGGAGGAAGCCGCCTTCCTGACCGGCGCCAACATCGCCATCAACGGCGGCCAGCACATGCAATGACGCTGGCGCAGCGATGACGGCCATCTGGCAAGACAACAACAAGGCAAGGCAGCAACCGGAGACCATATGAAATCCATGGGCATCGATCACGACGCGCTGATCAAGCAGTTCGCGCAAGCGTCGGAAAAGCAAGGTCAATCCCTGCAACAGGCTGTCCAGCAGGCGACCCTCAAGGCGTTGCAAGGCCGGGAGCTGACCCTGAAGAGCATCAAGGACACGCTGAAGATGGTCACCCAGGCGGCCTCCGCCGGGGCGGCCAGCAGCGGGCTCGCCGGGCCGGGGCTGGAGCCGATGTTGTCCCAGGTCGCGCAGGGAATGGACGCCGCGCTGGTGCAGGCGGTGGAAGCCAATCGCCGGGCGTTGCAGCAGATCGTCGACCAGGGCGCCCAATTGCGCGAGACCCACCTCAAGAAGGCCGTGGCCGACATCGAGAAGATGGAGGACGCGCTGTTGGGCTCGGTCGCCAAATCCATCGGCGAGTTGCCGCAGTCGGTGCAGGGGCCGTGGTCGTCGGTGCTGGACGGCATGAAGCTAAAGGGCACGGCAACCGGCGCCAGTGCCACGGCGGTGGTCGAGCAACTGACCACCCAGGCGCGCGAGCTCGCGCGCGAGGGACGGGCCTTTGCGCAAAGCAGCACCGAAGCCTGGCTCGAGCACTACGCCACGCTGGTCAGCGGCGTGCTGATCGGCATGTCGAATGGCCTGAACGGGGAAGGCAAGCGCTGACCTCGCGGTAGCCGCACCGCCATGCAGCAACCGGGACGCCGCAAGCGCGGCGTCCCATCCACAACCCACGGAGGAGCCCGGACAGATGGATCCCATCCTGCTGGCGCGCATGCAGTTTGCTGCCAACATCACATTCCATATCCTGTTCCCGACCATCAGCATTGGCCTGGGATGGTTGCTGCTGTTCTTCCGCTGGCGCTATCTGAAGGCGGACTCGCCACCGCTGCGCCATGCCTGGCTGAGCGCCTACCGGTTCTGGACCAAGGTGTTCGCGCTGACGTTCGCGCTTGGCGTGGTCAGCGGCATCACCATGAGCTTCCAGTTCGGCACCAACTGGCCAGGCTTCATGGAAACGGTTGGCAATATTGCCGGGCCCCTGCTCGCCTATGAAGTGCTGACCGCCTTCTTTCTCGAAGCCGGCTTTCTTGGCGTGATGCTGTTCGGCCACGGCAAGGTGGGCGAGCGGATACACCTGATGTCGACCTTCTTCGTCGCCTTCGGCACCACGCTCAGCGCCTTCTGGATCCTGGCGCTGAACTCCTGGATGCAGACGCCACAGGGCTACGAGATCATCCATGGCGAGTTCCATGTGCAGAGCTGGCTCGCCGTCATCTTCAACCCGTCCTTCCCCTACCGCTTCTGCCACATGCTGCTGGCCTCGGCGCTGACCTGCGCCTTCCTGCTCGCGGGGCTGAGCGCTTGGCAGTTGCTCAAGGGCACCGGACAGCTATCCGCGCCCAAGGTGCTGCGGGTCGGGCTGACCCTCGCCGCCGTCGCGATCCCGCTGCAGATCGTGGTCGGCGACATGCACGGGCTCAACACGCTTGCGCATCAGCCCCAGAAGATCGCGGCCATGGAGGGCGTGTGGGAAACCGAGCGCGGCGCGCCCTTGCTGCTCTTCGCCATTCCCGATGCCGGCGCGCGCACCAACCGCGCGGCGATCGGCATCCCGCATCTCGCCAGCCTGATCCTGACGCACCGCGCCGACGGCGAGATCCGCGGGCTGAACACGTTCGGCGACGCGCATCCGCCCGTCCTGCCGCTGTTCTTCGCGTTTCGCGTGATGGTGGGCATGGGTGTGCTGATGCTGGCGGCCAGCTGGCTGGGCTGGTGGTGGTACCGCCGCGCCGGCTGGCAGCCGCAGCGGCTGCCGCGCGCGCTGCTGTGGGGATTCGCGGGCATGACCTTCTCCGGCTGGATTGCCACGGTGGCCGGCTGGTACGTCACCGAGATCGGACGCCAGCCCTTTATCGTCTACGGCCTGGTACGCACCGCCGACGTTGCCTCCAACGTGCCGGCGCCCCATATCGCCCTGACGCTGGCGCTGTTTGCGACGGTGTACCTCGCGCTGATCGTCGCCTACGTCAGCGTGCTCAAGTACCTGGCGGAGAAACCGGAAGTGCCGCTCGGGGCCGATCACACCGGACAACCCACACCTGCGCCCGGCGCGATCGCCGCGCACCCCTTGCCTGCCGGGAGCCAACCATGACCTGGATGCGTTTGGACGACGCCCTGCCCGTGATCTTCATGGCGCTGATGGGCGTGGCCATGCTGGTCTACGTGATCAGCGATGGCTATGACCTGGGCGTCGGCATGCTGATGCACCGGGCGGCCCCGGCCGAGAAAGACGTCATGGTGGCGTCGATCGGTCCGTTCTGGGATGCCAACGAAACCTGGCTGGTGCTCGGCATCGGCATCCTCCTCGTGGCTTTCCCTAAGGCGCACGGATTGATATTGACCGAGCTCTACCTGCCTGTCACGCTGATGCTGGTGGGGCTGATCCTGCGCGGCGTGGCGTTCGACTTCCGGGTGAAGGTGAAGAGCGCGCACAAGCCGATGTGGGACAACCTCTTCTTCGCCGGCTCGACGATCGCGTCGGTCTCGCAAGGCTGGATGCTGGGACGTTACATCAGTGGCTTCGGTACCGGTTGGAACTACCCCTTGTTTGCTGCGGCCATCGCCGTGGCGTTGCCGATGGCCTACGTGCTGCTCGGCGCGTGCTGGCTCGTCATGAAGACCGAGGGCGAACTCCAGCAGCGCGCGGTGCACTGGGCCAGGATCGCGTGGGCGCCGATGGTCTGCGGGCTGGCATTGATCTCGATTGCCACGCCGTGGATCAGCCCGGCGGTGCGCGAGCGCTGGTTCGTGCTGCCGCAGATCGTCGCCCTCGTCTCCATCCCGCTGGTGACCGGCGTGGCGCTCGTGGCCGTGCGCATGCTGCTGAACACCCGCGTGGTGCGCGGGCCGGTGAGCTGGCTGCCCTTCGTGCTGCTGATCGGGGTCTTTGTGCTCAGCTTCCTCGGGCTGGCCTACAGCATCTTTCCGTTTGTCGTGATCCACCGCCTGACGATCTGGCAGGCTGCCAGCAGCCCGGAGGCCTTGAAGGTGATCCTGGTGGGCGTGTGCATCTCGGTGCCGGCCATTGCCGGCTACACGGTGTTCTCCTACCGGGTATTCCGTGGCAAGACCGGCGAACTCCGCTATGCCTAGCTGGCCCCGGAACATGCTGCGGCGCGACACAACGCAAGGCCCCGTCGACGGCTTCGCGGGTTTCGCGCAGCCGTGCTCCGGGAGTACACTGCGTTCACCCGACCTGTGCCCGGACGAACACAGGTCTCGCTTCCATCACTGGTATCCGGACGACAAGTCCTCCATCGTTGAGGACCGCGGAGAAAGGGCTCGCGACATGAATCTCGGCCGTATGCGCATGGGCATCTGGTGCGGTATGGCATTGGTAGCGATCGCGCTGGCCACGTGGCTGGCCTATGCCATGGCGTTGCGCGCCGGGCTCGATCAGCTGCGGGTTGCCGCCCAGCATCGCCTCGATGTCGTGTCCGCGCGGCTTGACGGCGAGCTGTCCCGCTTCGATTACCTGCCTTCGTTGCTCGAATCCACCACGGAAGTCTTCGCGTTGCTCAGCCGGCCCGATGACGCGGCGCTCAAGCAGCAGGTCAGCCGTTACCTGCACGGCATCACCGCAACCGCCGGCGCGGACAACCTGTACGTCACCCAGCGCTCCGGCCTGACCCTGGCGGCGGCCGACTGGGACCAGCCGGGTACCCCGGTGGGCGCCGACCTCTCGTTCCGGCCGTATATGCGCGATGCGCTGGAGCACGGCCGGGGCCGCTTCTACGGCGTAGGGTTTACCTCCGGCCGGCCCGGCTATTACCTCGCCTACGCGTTGCAGCAGGGCGGCGCGCAGCGCGGCGTGGCCACGGTCAAGGTCAACCTCGACGCGGTGGAACGCAACTGGGTCCAGATCCCGGGCAAGGTGCTGGTGGTCGACACCCGCGATGTGGTCATCCTGGCGTCGCTTGCGCCGTGGCGGCTGCGCCCGCTGGCGCCGCTGACGCAAGCGATGCTGGCCGAGGCCGGCCTGGCGCGCACCTACGGCAAGTCCGACCTGATGCCGCTGGACTGGCAGGTACGTGCCCGGCTGGACGCGCACAGCATGCGCGTGCGCCTGGATGGCGTGGACTACCTGGCCTCGGAGCGCACGGTCAACCACGGCCTCTGGCGCATCATGCTGCTGGACGACGAACTGCCGGCGCGCAACCTGGCCCGCAACGCCGCCATCGGCGCCCTGCTGGCCTGCATGGTGATCCTGCTGCTGGCGCTGGTGATTGCGCTGCGCCTGCGCGCCGCGCAACAGCAAGCCGCCGCCCAACGCGCGCTGCGCGCCGCGCACGATGGCCTGGAGGCCAAGGTGCTGGAGCGCACGGCCGAGCTGCGCGCGCTGCAAAGCGACCTGGTCCACGCCGGCAAGCTGGCCGCGCTCGGGCAGATGTCCGCCGGCGTGGTGCATGAACTCAACCAGCCGCTGGCGGCCATGCGCACGCTGTCGGACAACGCCGAGGTGCTGCTGGAAAAAGGCCGGCTCAAGGATGTGGCGGGCAACCTCCAGCGCATCGCCAAGCTGATCGATCGCCTTGGCCGGCTGACGCAGCAGCTCAAGGTCTTTGCCTTCAAGTCCCAGGATGCGGTGCAGCCGGTCCTGGTACGCCAGGCGGTGCAGGACGCACTGCTCCTTGTCAGCACCCGGATGCGGGAGCGCGATATCACGGTCAGCGTGGCGATCGACCCCGACGACATCAGCGTCCTGGCTGACGAGATCCGCGTCGAGCAGGTGCTGGTCAACCTGCTGGGCAATGCCGCCGATGCCTTGTCGGGCGCGCCGGTGCGGGAGCTGGAGATCCACGCGGCCCGGCAAGAGCTGTTCTGCATCGTCACCATCCGCGACACCGGCCCCGGCATCCATCCCGACGTGCTGCCGCGCCTGTTCGACCCATTCATTACCACCAAGCCGGCGGGCAAGGGCCTAGGCCTTGGCCTGATGATCTCGGCGCACATCGTGCGCGAATTCGGCGGGCGCCTGTACGCCCGCAACCTTGCGCCTGCCGGTGCCGAGTTCGTGGTCGAGCTGCCGCTGGCGCCGTCGCATGAGAGAAAACCCAATGACTGACACCCATCCCATCCGCGTGGTTTTTGTCGAGGACGAGGAGGATGTGCTGGTTGGCAGCTCGCAGGCCCTCGAGCTGGCGGGCTTCGCTGTGGACGGCTTTGCGTCGGTGGAGCAGGCGCGCAGCAGCATCGGCATCGGCGAGCCGGTGGTGGTGGTCTGCGACGTGAAGCTGCCGGGCATGAACGGCGTGGCCTGGCTCAACGAGATCCGGCACATCGACCCCGACCTGCCCGTGATCCTGATGACCGGCCACGGCGATATCTCCATGGCGGTGCAAGCCATGCGCGAGGGTGCGTACGACTTTATCGAGAAGCCGTGCTCCTCCGAGCGGCTGGTCTCCGTGGTCAGGCGCGCCGCCGACCGGCGCAAGCTCAGCCTGGAAGTGCTGGGCCTGCGCGAGCAGCTGGAAAGCTGGCACGGGATCCAGGCCTGCCTGATCGGACGCTCCGCGCAAATGGAGCGGGTGCGCCGCGCCGTGCGCGCGCTGGCCGATGCGCCGGCGGACGTGGTGATCTATGGCGAGACCGGCACGGGCAAGGACCTGGTGGCGCGCTGCCTGCATGACCATAGCGCGCGCCGCACCGGCAACTTCGTGCCGCTGAACTGCGGCGGCCTGCCCGAAGCCCTGGCCGAGAGCGAGCTGTTCGGCCATGAGGTAGGTTCCTTCACGGGCGCCACGCGGCGGCGCTGCGGCAAGTTCGAGCATGCGCAGGGCGGCACCTTGTTCCTCGACGAGATCGAAAGCATGCCGATGTCGGTGCAGGTCAAGTTCCTGCGCGCGCTGCAGGAGCGCTCCATCGAACGGGTGGGGTCGAACGAGCCCATCGCGGTGGATTGCCGGGTCATTGCTGCCAGCAAGGAAGACCTGAAACTCCTCAGCGAGCAAAAAAAATTCCGTGCCGACCTGTACTACCGCATCGGCGTGGCCTTTATCGASCTGCCGCCACTGCGCGAGCGGCGCGAAGATATCCCGCTGCTGTTCGAGCATCTCATCCTGCAGGCCGCTACCCGCTTCAACCGGCCGGCGCCGGTGCTCGGGAACGCGCAGTTCGAGCTGCTGCTGTCCCATTCATGGCCTGGCAACGTGCGCGAGCTGCGCAATGTGGCCGACCGTTTCGTGCTCGGGCTGCTGTCCGACGATTTCGAGCTGCACGGCAGCCATGCCGAGCACGGCAACAGCCTGCCCGACCAGCTCGAACAGTTTGAACGGGTTGTTGTCATGGAGGAACTCAAGCGGAACAACTGCGATGTGGCGGCAACCGCCAGGGCACTTTCCATCCCCAAGCAAACGCTGTACTCCAAGCTGCGCCGTCTGCAGATCGCTTATGACAAGGTGCAGGCCGAGGAGTAACCCAGGCGTAGTCCACCTGCACAAACAGAGCCACCTGAGCTACCTGAACCAACAGAGCCGACAGAGCCACCATCGCCCCCGGTAGCGCGGGGGACGCCCCCTATTTTCAAGAATCAAGACTGACAGGTATTCCCCATGCTTTACCAATTCCACGAACTCAAGAGYGCCCTGCTGTTGCCGCTCACCGCGCTGGCACAAGCCACGTCGCGCACCTTTACCAATCCGCTCAGCCCGCTGTCCATGATGCCGGGCGCCAACCGGATGGCCGCCGGCTACGAACTGCTCTACCGCCTCGGCAAGGATTACAAGAAGCCGCCCTTCGACATCAAGTCGGTGCAATGCCACGGACGGGACGTTCCCATCGTGGAGCAGACCATCATGGACAAGCCCTTCTGCAGGCTGCTGCGCTTCAAGCGCTATGCCGACGATCCGCAGGTCATCGGGTTGCTGAAGGACGAGCCGGTGGTGCTGGTATGCGCCCCGCTGTCCGGCCACCACGCCACCCTGCTGCGCGATACGGTGCGAACCCTGCTGCAGCATCACAAGGTCTACGTGACCGACTGGATCGATGCCCGCATGGTGCCGGCGCAGGACGGCCCGTTCCACCTGACCGACTACGTGCACTACATTCAGGACTTCATCCGCCACGTCGGCGCGGAAAACCTGCATGTCATCTCCGTGTGCCAGCCGGCCGTGCCTGTGCTTGCCGCCATCTCGCTGCTGGCTTCCGCCGGCGAGGCCACGCCGCGGACCATGACCATGATGGGCGGCCCGATCGATGCGCGCCGCAGCCCCACTGCCGTGAACGCGCTGGCCACCGACAAGTCCTTCGCGTGGTTCGAGAACAACGTGATTCATACCGTGCCGGCCAACTACCCGGGACACGGCCGCAAGGTCTACCCGGGCTTCCTGCAGCACGCCGGCTTTGTGGCGACCAATCCGGATCGCCATCTCTCCTCGCATTACGACTACTACCAGAATCTGGTCGATGGCGACCTGGACGACGCCGAGGCCCACGTGCGCTTCTATGACGAGTACAACGCCGTGCTCGACATGGCCGCTGAGTACTACCTGGATACGATCCGCGATGTGTTCCAGGAATTCCGGCTGGCCAGCGGCACCTGGGAGATCGACGGCAAGCCGGTGCGGCCGCAGGACATCACGGGCGCGGCGCTGCTGACCATCGAGGGCGAACTGGACGACATCACGGGAGCGGGCCAGACCGCGGCGGCGCACGATCTTTGCGCGGGCATTCCCAGCGCGCGCAAGCAGCATGTGACGGCGCAGGGCTGCGGGCACTACGGCATTTTCTCCGGCCGGCGCTGGCGCGAAGAGATCTATCCGCAGCTGCGCGCGTTCATCGCCAGCTATCGCTGAGCCTTGCGGGCGCCTGCGGCCAGGCCGCAGGCGCCGAGGATGAATTCCGCAGACGCCGCCGGCGACGCGCGGCGGCGGCGCAAGCCCGACCGGAGCCCCTTAGTCCGTCGGTCCGTTAATCCGTTCGTCCGACTGGTCGGGGATGGCCCGTATCAGCTCATCGAGCTGCGCGCTCATGGGCAACCCGAGCCGCTCGCCGGTGGGCAGCTTGTTCATGAACCATTGCTTGTACGTGCGATCCAGTTCCCCGGACACGGCCATCTCTCGCACCGCCTTGTCCGCCACAGCGGCGAACTGCGGATCGCCCTTGCGGAACATGATCCCGTAGGGATCGTAGGAGAGGAAATCGCCGACGATCTGGAACCTGCCGCCAGCGCCGCTGCTGCGCAGAAAGCCGTACAGCAGCACATCGTCCCCCGCATAGGCGTCCGCGCCGCCGTGCTGCAAGACCTGGAACGCGTCGGCATGGTCCCGCGCCTTGATGACGTTCAGCTGCAGGCCGAAACGGGCCGAGAGCCGCTCAAGCGCTTCCACATTCGTGGTGCCGCCGGTCGCGACCACGGTCTTCCCCTTCAGGTCCTTGAACGACTTGATCGGCGAGCCCTTCGGCACCATCAGCTTGGTCCCGGCCACGAAGATCACCGGTGAGAACGACACGCGCTTCAGGCGCTCGACGTTCCTGGTGGTCGAGCCACATTCCAGGTCGACCTTGCCGGACGTGACCGCATCGAATCGATTGTCCGAGGTGACCGGTGTCCATTGAATGCTGACCTCGCGCCCCACCTCCTCCGCCGCCGCATCCACAATCGCGCGGCAGATATCGATGGAATAGCCGACCGGCTTGCCGAGCCGGTTCAGGTACGAGAATGGCAAGGACGACTCGCGGTAGCCGATGGTCAAGGTGCCGCTTTCCTTCGCCTTCTTCAGCGTGCCGGCCAGTTCCCCCGCCTGTTGCGCCGACGCCGCGCCGGCGGCCAATGCCGCGCACAGCGCAACGGCCGCCCACGCCACGATTCCCCAGCACCTGCGGCCGCCGCCGCCGCCGCCCACGCGTGCTCCATTTGAACGCATTTGATTTGCTCTCCTGCAGTGATCGTTCGCACAATGCCCGGCACACCACGCGGGAGGCCGCCTGCGAGACGCCCTCCCGCGCTGGCCGCTCAGGCCTGGACCGCGTCCGGCTTGCCGAGCGTGGCGCGCGCGTCAGATGCCGTGCTGTCGCCCTCGCCCTCCAGAGCCGACTCGCCCGCCAACTGGCCCTCCCACTTCGCCACCACGGCAGCGGCAATCGAGTTGCCTACCGCATTGGTCGCCGAACGGCCCATGTCCAGGAACTGGTCGACCCCCATGATCAGCAGCAAGCCGGCTTCCGGAATGCCGAACTGGTTCAGCGTGGCGGCAATCACCACCAGCGATGCGCGCGGCACCCCGGCCATGCCCTTGGACGTCAGCATGAGCAGCAGCAACATGGTGATCTGGGTACCGATCGGCAGGTGAATGTCGTAGGCCTGCGCGATGAACAGCACGGCAAACGTGCAGTACATCATGGTGCCGTCGAGGTTGAAGGAGTAACCCATCGGCAGCACAAAGCTGGAGATCTTGCGGCTGACGCCGAACCGGTCCAGCGCGGTGAGCATCTTCGGATAGGCGGCCTCCGAGCTGGCCGTGGAAAAGGACAGCAGGAAAGGCTCGCGAATCAGCCGGATCAGCGTGAACACCCGCTTGCCCAGGAAGAAGAACCCGGCCGCCACCAGCAGGCCCCACAGCACCAGCAGGCCAAGGTAGAAGCTGCCCATGAACTTCGCGAAGGTGATGAGAATGCCCAGCCCTTGCGTGGTCACGGTGGAAGCGATGGCCGCGAACACCGCCACGGGCGCCATCCACATCACGGCGCCGGTGATCTTGAGCATGGTCTGCGCAAGGTCGTCGATGACGCCGGCCAGCCGCTTGCCCGTCTCCCCCAGGGTCGACAGCGCGGTGCCGAAGAAGATCGAGAACACCACGATCTGCAGGATTTCATTGGTAGCCATGGCCTCCGCCACGGACCTCGGCACCAGGTGCGTAATGAAATCCTTCAGCGTGAAGGCGTTGGTCTTCAGGTTGGTGGCCGCCCCCACGTCCGGCAACGGCAGGCCGATGTTGTGGCCGGGCTGCAGCAGGGTGGCCAGTATCAGGCCCAGCGAGAGCGAGAGAAACGAAGCCACGATAAACCAGCCGAGCGCCTTCACGCCGACGCGGCCAACGGTGCTCGCGTCTCCCATGTGCGCGATGCCAACCACCAGCGTGGAAAACACCAGCGGTGCGATGATCATCTTGATCAGGCGCAGGAAGACATCGGTGAAGATCGATATATAGCCGGCGATCTCCTTGGCGGTACCGGGATCCGGGAAGGCCTTGTTACAGCTATACCCGACGATAACGCCGAGGATCATCGCGATGACGATGTAGGTGGTGATTGGGCGCTTTTTCTTCATGACTGCTCCTTGGATTCTTGTGAGCCTGCTTTTCCGAAGCCGCCACCCCCGGATCTGTTCAGGCGAATTGGGCCCCCGCGATCGCGTTCGGACCGCGTCCTGCTTGCGTTTGCGCGTATTGGATGGTTAGCCTGCGGCCAAAGGCAGCCCGGATTCGCCATGCATGCCCTCCCTCATGACTAAGAGACTAGGAAACTCACTGAAAACTGCCAACATCGTCGAGCATCCACCGGCGCGCCGGTGCCACCGCGTGCGGCAGCGCCGTGCTCTCCACGTCGAACTCGATCATCCGGGCGCCGGGCAGGAAATGACTGCAGGACTGCCTCCAGACGGCATCTGGCCAGACCATTTCGACGTTTTTCGCCAGGATCAGGCGCCCGTTGCCGTCGTAGGCGAAGGTCTCCGCTTGCGGCTCGGCGACCATGCCTTCCTTGTCCCGCAGGCCGGCGCGGCGGCGCGTTAGGCGGCCTGATGCGTCGAAGTCGAACGCCGTCACCAACAGGTTGGCGTCGATGACCTGCACAAGCACCCCGCTGGCCGGCTCGTAGTGGTAGCGGGTTGCCTTGCCGTCGAACCCGGTCTCATGCAGCAGGCGGCCTACCGGCTCGTACTGGAACTCGGTCCGGGCGCCGTTCTCGTTGGTGAGCGCAGCCAGCCGCCCCAGCTTGTCCCACTGATATGAAAATGTTGAATGCAGAATCCGAAAAAACCGATGCCATCCATCGCGGCATCGGCATGCAGATCGAGCAGCGTGAGGACGCCGCCGATGCGCAAGTCCCCGCCGGTTACGGCTCAGCACGCGGCGACGCAGGCGCGGATAGCGGACGAACCCCGCAGGCCCGGGTACAGCGCCGGCACCGGCTCAATGCCTGGTCCAGCTGCTGCTTTAGCGGTATCAGCAAGGCATGGAGGCGGCTATCGCCCGCGTGCAGGTTCAGCAGCGTGATGACGGATTCCAGATGCGCGCTGATGCGCAGCAGTTCGTGGCAGCCTTGGTGGGTCGCCTCGTGGCTCGAATCAGCTGCGTTGTCCGCCAGCAAGGGCTCGGCGATCAGCCTGGCTTCCAAGGCGGCTTCCCGTGCTTCGGCTGCGGTGCGCGGGCGACGTTGGCGGGCGGTCATGGGTACCTCCTGTCTTGTGATCGGATTGCGATCCTGGAAATCAGCGTTTCGATGGGCGGTGTTGACGAGCACCGTCCCGGCGCGAGGCAGAGGTGAGTTCTTGCACGGATAGGCGTGTGCATCCCCACCGCCTGCGGCTTTGCGGGCCGCGGTGCAGGTGTGAGGAACGGATGCGGCTCAGTACAGCGCTTGCACGCGGTTCACTGCCTGGTCCAGTTGCTGCTTTAGCGGCGCCAGCAGGGCATGCAGGCCGTTGTTGGCGGCTTGCTCGTCGGCTTGTAGCGCCAGCAGGAGCAGGAGGGATTCCAGGCCGGCGCTGACGCGCAGGAGGTCATGGCAGGATTGGTGGATGGTTTCGCGTAAGGCTGTGCGGTCAGCCTCGGTTACGTACTCTGACATCAACGACTCCATCAGTGGCGGCGTGTCGGCGGCATGTGAGGCGATGCGCACGAGCACGTCGGCCGATTGTTGGACGGGCGCCTCGCCCGTGAGGACCTGCGTGTCTGATAGACTTTCGCGGCTTGCATCCGGTGCAGAATGCGGCGCGACGATGTAGCCCTATTCGGGCTGGGCATCTGCGCGACTGCGGGTAGCTAGACGACCTGAGAAGGGCCATCTATTGATGTAGAGATGCTGGCATGCCGAACATCGCGTTTTGCGGTTGGGGCTGCGCTGCCGGCACAGCACAAGGTGTCGACCGTCGCAGCGTCCCGGGTGTCTATGGAAATCAATGTTAGCCAGTTTTGGCCATAAAAACAAGCCAAATGTAGCTATACGCATCCACCTCTCTCCATGCATGAGGGAGCGGTCGCTGTACACCTTTGATTTATTTGATTATTTCTAGTGAGCTGAGCCGGCGCTCGACAAGTTCGACCGCCCTCCCCTCATCTTGGAACTCGAGGAAAATGCAAGGACATGTCGCTCGTTGATCGGCTTCGGCAGTGCGCAGAGATAGCTGGAAGTGGCGATGAACTTGCCCGCAGGGCAGCTATCCCGAGGAGGACGCTGGAATACTATCTCGCTGGCGAGTCGGACCCCAAAGCCAAGCGGCTGACAGCGATCGTCGAGGCGACCGGCGTGAACGGGCACTGGCTGCTGACGGGTAGCGGCCCGATGCTGGCAAACGATGCACGGCTGCCATCGAATCGTGCGACGGCGGGGATGGATGCCAGCCGACTTGGTTCGGCGTTAGTCGAGGTGGAGCGGAGTCTTGCGGCCACGCAGCAACATGTGTCGGATGAACGGCGCGCCAAGATCGTGCTCTTGGTGTACGAGCACCTTGAGAGCGGAAAGACGCCCGAGGAGAGCGCCGCGTTTGCGCTGCAACTCATCGAGCTGACTAGTGGGCCGTAACGTTTGCTCTGGCCTATTTCTCGAGTTCCGCGCGTTCGCTACCGGTCAGTTTCATCACGCCTTCCATGGGCATAATGACACTTCCTATTTAGACGTTACGATCCACTAGCTGCCCGTCGAGGCATAGTGGCGCAGCCCGACACGCCACGCGCCGAAGGCCGCCAAGAGAAAAACGAAACCCGCCAGCGGCGATACCAGCCCTGTCCAGGCAGGCGCACCGAGTGGGTCAGGCTTGCCCAATAGGGTCAGCGCAGGGTAGTAGGCGACACAGGCCAGTGGCACGGCAAAGGTCAGCACGTACCGGAACCATTGCGCATACAAAGCCAGCGGATATTGCGTCGCCTGTACGCCGCCGTATGTCAGGACGTTGGCGATTTCGAGGCTCTCGATGGTCCAGAAAGACAACGTGCCCTGCAGTACCAGGATGCCCAGAAACAGCGCCACGCCGCCTGCGACCGCAAACAGGGCGATGGCGATTGACCCCGGTGTCCACGCGATGCCCACCTGCACCGTTGCGAAAGCCAATACCATCAGCCCTTGCAACAAGCGCCCCAGACGGCTGATGCGGACGTCGTGCCCCATCAATTGCAGGGCCAAGGGACGAGGCCGCAATAGCAATCGGTCGAATTCGCCGGTGCGCAGCAACGCCGTGCCCAACACGTCGAAGCCGCGCCCCAGGGCATCGGCGATGGCGAACATGCAGTTCACCAGCCCGTAGAACAGCGCCACCTCGCCAATTCTCCAACCCTGCACGTCGCCGAAGCGGTGGAACAGTGCCCAGACCGCGACCACCTCGACGCCGGTGACGAGGAACTGCCCCACCGTAAGCAGCAGCGCCGAGCCCGGATAGCGCGCCTGGCCGCTCAGCGAAGCCATCACCAGACGGGCGAACAATGCCAGCGATCCCATGCGCCTCAGCCGCCTTGCACGTCGAGCCGGCGCATCGTGCGGCTCATGGCCGCATGGCCAACCGTCACCAGCAGCACGATCCACAGGCATTGCAGGCCCAGCCCGCAGAGCATCTGCGCGCCGCCCAGCTGCCCGAAATAGATGCGCGCCGGAATATCCATCACGCCCGCTAGCGGTTGCACCAGCAACACGGTTTGCCAGGTGTCGGGCAGCAGTGCCAGAGGCAGCAGGTTCCCGGAGAACACGATGACAACCGGTCCCGCCAGCGTATTGATGCCGCGTTCGTTGAGCGCCGCTGCCGCCGCGATGTTGAGCAGCATCACCAGCGATGTGGACAGCAGCAGCGCGAGCAGCACCGAGGCGATGAAGCCCATGCCCGCAGCCAGTCCGGCAGGCGGCCGCCAGGCCCATTCGCCCAGCCCGGCAATTGGCAGCGCGATGCCGGCAAAGGCTAGCATCAGTGCCACACGCGGCAGCGCGCGCGCCGCCGTCCAGCCGGCCGAGCGTGCAAACCACAGCGCATAGGCATTCACCGGCCGCAGCCGGTCGTATGCCACGGCACCGGTGCGCACCGCCTGCGCCACCTCGGGGTCGCCCATCCACGGCAGCAGTGCGAGCAGGCCTTGGGCCAGCCATGTATAGGTGATGGCCTGCGCGAGCGACAGCGGCGCGCTCTGCGCCTGCGCGCCGCGGTAGAACGCCACCAGTACCATGATCTTGATTCCCCCCCACCAGCACTGCGTAACGAAGCCCGCGTATGCCGCCAGCCGGTACTGCAGCATCTGCAGGAACCGGGATCTGAACGCGGCGAGATAGGGACGCACGAGTTCGCGCGGCGCCATCATGGACTAGGCCTCGAGCGCGCCGTGCATCGCGTAGAAATGCGCGATGACGGCCTCGATGGTCATACCCTCGTCTTCCGCGTCCGCTGACAGGCCCTCATCCAGTCGGCGCGCAGCCACCACCTGGGCCCGCAACGCCTCGACCGCGCAGTCGGCCAGCACGCGGCCGTGGCCGATCACGATCACGCGCTTGGCCAGCGCCTCGATGTCATGCATGTCGTGCGTGGTCAGTAGCACGGTGGTGCCGCGCTCGTGGTTGGCGCGCCGCACGAAGTCGCGGACCGCGAGCTTGGTGGGCGCATCGAGCCCGATTGTCGGCTCGTCCAGGAAGAGGATGTCGGGCTCGTGAAGCAACGCCGCCGCGATCTCCGCGCGCATGCGCTGCCCCAGCGACAACTGGCGCACCGGCTGGTCGAGCAGGCGCTCGAGATGCAATAGCGCGACCAGTTCGTCGCGCGTGCGGGCAAAGCGCACCGGGTCGACCCGATAAATGTCGCGCAGCAGCGCGAAGCCGTCGCCCACCGGCAGATCCCACCAAAGTTGCGTGCGCTGCCCGAACACCACGCCGATGCGTGCCACATGCCGCTCGCGGTCCGCGAAAGGGACGCGCCCTTCGATTTCGACGCGGCCGCCGTCGGGCCGCAGGATACCGGCAAGGATCTTGATGGTGGTCGATTTGCCCGCGCCGTTTGGGCCGATGAGCCCCAGCAGTTCGCCGCGCTGCAGTTCGAATGACACCCCCGCCAGCGCATCGACCGTGCGATAGCGCGGCCGAATCAACGCACGCAGCGCCCCGAGCACGCCAGGGTCGCGCTCGTGGATGCGGTAGGTCTTGTGTAGACGGCTAACGATGATCTGAGGCATGGCGGCGCGGCATGGCAGCGCGAAGAGGGCGGAAAAGCTTACATGAAGTGTGATCGGCGGTCCACCCCAACCTTTCCGATCTTGCGGCGACAGTGCTTGCGCCTGGCGTCGTACGACGTATTGAGACCCTCGCTTCGCCACGCGGATCGGCGAGACACAAAAGCACGCCCCCTAAACCACAATCTCCCGAGACATCTGCGGCCTGCGCACCAACAACTCAGCCAGCTTCTTCAACGCGGCAGCAAGATGGGCGCGTGTCTCGACACCCCCCAGCGAGATGCGGATCGCATTGGGCGGCGTGGGGCCGGCATAGAACGCATCGGAAGCGGTGACGCGCAGATCCTCCGCACGCGCGGCCTGCGTCAGCGCCAGCGACGTCCAGTAGCTCGGCAAGTTGTGCCAGACGTGTATGCCGCTGGGTGGTGCCTGGTCCGCGCTGAACAGCAACTGCCGCGCGAGCTCGCGCCGCGCGAAGGCTTCCGTGCGGATCCCGGCCAGCAGCTGCGCGGCGGAGCCTTCGTGTATCCACTGTGTGGCCAGGGCCGTCGACAGCGGCGTGGACATCAGCGCGAAGGAGCGCAGCGCGGCCAGCACGCCCGCCCGGCTGCGCGCTTCGGGTAGCCGGATATAGGCGGTCCGCAGCCCCGGGCTCAGGCATTTCGACAGCGTGGCAACGTAGTAGACCTGGCCCGGCGCAAAGTGGGCCACGGGCGGCGGCGCGTCGCTGCCGAGCAGCCAATAGGGATCATCCTCGATGATCCAGGCGCCGCACTTCTGCGCGGCCAGCGCGACATCGCGGCGCCGGTGCGCGGGCATGGTGCGCGTGGTCGGGTTCTGGATGGTCGGGTTGAGGTAGATCGCGCGTGCGCCATGCTCGCGGCACGCTTGCTCCAGCGCATCGGGCCGCATGCCGTCGTCATCGGTGGCCACCGTCACCACGCGGCGCCCGAGCTGCTCGGCCGCCGCGCGCAGCCCCGGATAGGTCAGCGGCTCCGCGAGGATCGCCTCGCCTGGCTGCGTGAGCGTGAGGATCAGCGCCGCCAGCGCGGCCTGGGCGCCGGGGCAGGCAATCAGCTGCTGCGGGCTGACCGACTCCAGCACGGGCTTTAGCCACATGGCGCCGGCGGCCCGGTCCGCCCTGCTGCCACCACCGAGCTGGTAGGTCATGAGCAGGTGCGCATCGGAGCGCAGCAGCACCTGCGACATACCGCGCTGCAGCAAGTCATGGAAATCCACGCCGGCGGGCGGCGGCGGCACGTTCATGCTCAGGTCGACCATCTGCGCCAGTTCGACCTTTGGCGGGGCGACGAACGTGCCCAGCGCCCCGCGCGCCTCGATCAGGTTGCGCCGCTTGGCCTCGGTGAATGCGCGCGTCACCGTGGTGAGATCCACCCCGAGCTGCCTGGCCAGCGCGCGCTGCGGCGGCAGGCGGTCGCCGGGGTTCAGGCGCCCGTCCCCGACCGCGCGCTCGATGAAGCCAACGATCTGCTGGTAGCGCGCGCCCTCGCCGCGCACAAAGGCGGCGGCCCAGTCGGGACCGGCGTCCTCATCTTGTATGGATTTTCTCTGATGCATTTTGCTTGATGTATGGCCTTTGTCTTACATTATCATGCGCCGCAGCATCACACAAATCCATACATTTAACGCTTTGTATGCGTTTCCCGCCAGTCCGGCGGACTCCCCTCTCTCGCGATGGTTTCCAGCGTGCCGTGGCAGGCAGTCCCGACGCGCGCGCCGGTTATGTGATGCATAACTAAGGTGTGTCTTATGCGTAACTCAATTGCCGGGGCAGGCGCTGCTGTCCGGCGAGCATCCAGCGCTTGGCTGAATGCTTGCAAGGGAGGGCTCCGCCCTGCGGGGCTGTTCCTCGGTGGAGCAGCGATGCTCCTTCTCAGTGGCTGCCAGCTGGAGCTGCTATCCCCGAAGGGCGACATCGGGCATCAGGAAAAGACGCTGATCCTGGTCTCGCTGTTCATCATGCTGCTGGTCGTCGTGCCCGTCATTTTCCTGACGCTGTATTTCGGCTGGCGCTATCGCGCCTCCAACACCAAGGCAACGTATGCGCCCAAGTGGGCGCACTCCACGCGTATCGAGGTGGTCATCTGGACCATCCCGTGCGTGATCGTGGCCGGCCTGGCAGTGCTGATCTGGAACACCACGCACTCGCTGGACCCCTACAAGCCGCTGGAGTCGACCGTCAAGCCCATCCGCGTCGAAGCCGTGGCGCTGAACTGGAAATGGCTGTTCATCTACCCGGACTACGGCATCGCCTCGGTCAACCGGCTGCCGATCCCGGTCGATACGCCAATCAATTTCAGCATCACCGCGGAATCGATGATGAACTCCCTGTTCATCCCGCAGCTCGGCAGCATGGTCTATGCCATGGCCGGCATGCAGACCAAGCTGCACCTGATCGCCGACACGCCCGGCATCTACGCGGGCATGTCCGCGGCCTACAGCGGCCCCGGCTTCTCCGACATGCATTTCGACACCGTGGCCACCTCGCGCGAGGAGTTCGACGCGTGGGTACGGCAGGCCAGGCAGTCGTCGCTGACGCTGGACGATAAAGCCTACAAGACGCTGGAGCTGCCGAGCACCAAGGAGCCGGCGACGGTCTACGCGGGCGTTGCGCCCGGCCTGTTCCAGAACATCGTCAACAAGTACATGCATAGCGATATGCGCGCCAATATGCGTGGCGATGCGCGCGGTGATGCGCGTGGCGGTGCGCTTGGCGACGTATGCACAGCCCAAAGCCCCCCGCTGGCCGCCAACTGATGAAGCCAATGAATCCGAAACACATGCACTGCATGCAACACACGCAACGCCACCGCGCCGCGGCCACGGAGCACTGATCCATGTTCGGCAAATTGAACCTCGAGGCGATTCCGTACCATGAGCCCATCATCATGGGTACGCTGGCCGCCGTCATTCTGGGCGGCATCGCGCTGCTCGGCGCCGTGACCTACTTCGGCAAATGGAAGTACCTGTGGACCGAGTGGATCTGCTCGGTCGACCACAAGCGCATCGGCGTGATGTACATCATCATGGCGCTGGTCATGCTGCTGCGCGGCTTCGCCGACGCCATCATGATGCGCGCGCAGCAGGCGATTGCGGTTGGCGATGCGGCCGGCTACCTGCCTCCACACCACTACGACCAGATCTTCACCGCCCACGGCGTGATCATGATCTTCTTCGTGGCAACGCCGTTCATCCTCGGCTTGATGAACGTCATCGTGCCGCTGCAGATCGGCGCGCGCGACGTAGCCTATCCGTTCGTCAACTCGCTCAGCTTCTGGCTGGCGGCAGCGGGCGCGGTGCTGGTGATGATGTCGATGTTCGTCGGCGACTTTGCCGCCACGGGCTGGGTCGCCTATCCACCGTTGTCCGAGCTGGGATATAGCCCGACGGTGGGGGTGGACTACTACATATGGTCACTACAGATATCGGGCCTGGGAACCACGCTCACCGGGATCAACTTCATCGTCACCATCCTGCGCATGCGTGCCCCGGGCCTGACGCTGATGAAGATGCCGGTGTTCACCTGGACCGCGCTGATCACCAACATCCTGATCGTTGCCGTGTTCCCGGTGCTGACCGCCACGCTTGCGCTGCTCACCGCCGACCGTTACCTGGGCATGCACTTCTTTACCAATGAGCTTGGCGGCAACGCCATGATGTACGTCAACCTGATCTGGGTCTGGGGACACCCCGAGGTCTATATCCTCATCCTGCCGTGCTTCGGGGCCTTCTCGGAGATCATCTCCACGTTCTCCGGCAAGCCGCTGTTCGGCTACAAGTCGATGGTGTACGCCACCTCGTCGATCGGCATCCTGTCGTTCTTCGTCTGGCTGCATCACTTCTTCACGATGGGCTCCGGCGCGAACGTCAATGCCTTCTTCGGGATCATGACGACCATCATCTCGATCCCGACCGGCGTGAAGCTGTTCAACTGGCTGTTCACGATGTATCGCGGCCGCATCCGCTACCACTCGTCCACGCTGTGGACGATCGGCTTCATGGTGACCTTTGCCATCGGCGGCATGACGGGCGTGCTGCTGGCCGTGCCCGGCGCGGACTTCTTGCTGCATAACAGCCTGTTCCTGGTCGCGCACTTCCACAACGTGATCATTGGCGGCGTCATCTTCGGCTGCCTGGCCGCCATGAGCTTCTGGTTCCCCAAGGTGTTCGGCTTCACCCTGAACGAGCGCTGGGGCAAGATCTCGTTCTGGTGCTGGCTGGTGGGCTTCTACCTGGCCTTCATGCCGCTCTACGTGCTCGGCTTCAAGGGCATGACCCGCCGGATGAACCACTACACGCACGCCGACTGGCAGCCCTACCTGATCGTGGCGCTGTGCGGCGCCGTGATCATCGGCGCCGGCATCGTCGCCCTGCTCATCCAGCTGGCCGTGAGCGTGCGCGACCGCAAGCAAAATCCCGACCTCACCGGCGACCCGTGGGATGGCCGCAGCCTGGAGTGGGCCACCGCATCGCCGGCACCCTTCTACAACTTCGCCCATGTGCCGCACATCACGTCGCTGGAACAGCACTGGGATGACAAGGAGGCGGGGCGCGCCTATGTGCGGCCAGGCCACTACGAGGACATCCATATGCCCAGGAACACCAGCGCGGGCGTGATCGTGTCGGCGTTCGGCCTGGTGCTCTGCTTCGCGCTCGTCTGGCACATGTGGGCGATCGCGGGCCTTGGCCTGCTGGGCGTGATCGGCACCTTCATCGCACGGACCTACAACCGCGACGTGGACTACTACGTCCCGGCGGCCGAAGTCGAACGCATCGAAAACGCGCGCTATGCGCAGCTACGCAAGGCGGCTTGACCCATGAGCTACACAGTCATTCACAACACGCACGAGCACGTCGCGCACGACGACGGATCCAAGACCACGCTGGGGTTCTGGATCTACCTGATGAGCGACTGCCTGATCTTCGCCGTGCTGTTCGCCACCTTCGGGGTGCTCGCCGGCAATACGGCAGGCGGCCCGAGCGGCCGGGAGCTGTTCGAGCTGCCGTTCGTGCTCGGTGAAACCATGCTGCTGCTGATCAGCAGCTTCACCTTCGGCGTGGCCATGCTGAACATGCAGCCCGGGCGGGAGCGCCAGGTCATTCAGTGGCTGGGCATCACGTTCGTGCTTGGCGCGGCCTTCATCGCCATGGAGCTGTATGAATTCGCCGAGCTGCTGCATGCCGGCGCGGGGCCGGGCGTCAGCGCGTTCTTGTCTGCCTACTTTTCCCTGGTGGGCACCCACGGCCTGCACGTGAGCTGCGGCCTGCTGTGGATCCTGGTCATGATGCACCAGGTCAAGTCCTTCGGCCTGGATGGCGTGACCCGGCGCCGCCTGGCCTGCCTCAGCCTGTTCTGGCACTTCCTGGACCTGATCTGGATCTGCGTGTTCACCTTTGTCTATCTGCGAGAGTTTGTATGAAGACCGCCCATCTCCACACAGGATCCGCGGCACACGCCGCGCACGGCAGCCTGAAAGGCTATGCAATCGGCTTTGCGCTGTCGCTGGTGCTCACCCTCGCGTCGTTCGGCGCGGTGATGGGCGGGTTCGTGCCGAAGGGCATGGGCCTTGCCGCCATCGTGGTGCTTTGCGTCGCGCAGCTGGTGGTGCAGCTGGTGTTCTTCCTGCATATCGGCACGTCCGCGGACCAGCGCATGAACACGGCGATCTTCGTGTGCACCGGGCTGCTGATCGCCATCATCGTGGCAGGCTCGCTGTGGGTCATGCATAACGCGAACGTCAACATGATGCCGATGGATATGTCGCCGGAACGCGCGCGTCTGCGCGACTAGCACCACGGGCCCGATGGGCACCATGGGCGCCATGGCGTGGCCGCCCCCTCTCCGGGGCCGGCCACGCGCCGCCGTCAGGCGGCGTGCTTGCGAATGCCTGGATAGAATAGCTAGATAAGCAGGCTGCCGGCGACCGCCGTGCGCCTGGCCGCCGGCCAGTGGCGGACATTCTGAAACCGCGAGGTGTGCTCGCCAAGCATGCTGGCGCCCCCTTCCCAATAGACCCAGCTCCGGCCCCTTCTAAGGCGGTCCAGATAGGCGTCCTCAAACCCGGCTGGCAAGCGATTGGCCATGGAGGCCAGCGCGCTTTCGTCAACGCCAAGCGCGCCAGCAAGCCGGAACTTCCCGCCAGACAGGCCATCCGCGATTCTCAAGTCCAGGTACGGCACGAACAGGCCGATGCGGCGCAGCGCCGCCGGCATCGCACTGCCCCATGCCTGAACGGCAGCACGCAACGCACCGAGCGCGAGCAAGAACGCCCGCTCATTCCTGGCCGTCAGCACGCAGCCGCTAAGCACGCCATCCACCAGTTCCTTGCCTGCGGCGGTAAATGCCAGCGGTGCCAGCGGCGCCAGCGAGGCGCATTCGGGATGCCTCTGGCTGAGAAGCGTAAGGCAAGCCGCGAGGCCGCTTGCGCTTTGCTCGCCCATGCTCAAGGCCGGACAACGCGGATCGGATTCGGAAAGCAGAACCAGCACATCGGCAGCATGGCGCGGCGACGCCAGCACGATGCGGTCATAGGCGAGACCGGCGTCTCGCATGCACAGTTCAAGCGCGGTGCAGGCCGGACATCCGGCCAATACAAATAACTGGTACTTCATGGCTGCGGCGGTTTCCCCTGGCGTCGGCAATGACGCGCGTCCAGGGGATGTTGCCGCACCGCAGCAATGCAGAACAGGAGCAGAAGTACGCTATTTGGAGCGGAGCAGAGTCGAATCCCGCCGGGGCACTACCCGGGCACCCGCAGCGCGGCATTCAGCTGGTCAACCACTTCCGCCCAGTCAGCATCTTCCAGGATTTCCTCCCGCAGCAACGCGGCCTRCGCGGGGGTCCAGAAAGCGGCATCCGCAAGCGCGACATCGGGGGCCAGGGGTGAATGCGCGGCCAGGAATTCACGGATCGCCCGATCGTCGGCAGGCAGGCCGAGCTGCGCAAACAACTCGGAAAAATGGTGGAAGGAATTGTCCATGGCGAGCGTACCTCCTACGGTGAAGACGCATCAATGCATCAGTGCATCAGTGCATCAGTGCATTACTGTTCGACCTTGCACGCTGAAAGCGGCTCAGCCCCGCGCTATCCGCTTGGCCATGCTCCAGCGATGCACCTCCGAGGGACCATCGTAGATCCGGAAGGCGCGCATGTCGCGGAAGATGCGCGCGACAATGGTTTCGTCCGTCACCCCGCTGCCGCCAAGCACCTGCACGGAACGATCCACCACCCGCCACAGCGCCTCCGAGCAATACACCTTGGCCAGGCTGGACTCGTCGCGCCCCTTCTCGCCCCGGTCCAGCACCCAGGCGCAGTGCCAGATGGCCAGGCGCGCGGTGTGCATATCCATTTCGTTGTCGGCCAGCATGAATCCCACGCCCTCATGCTCCACCAGGGTCCGGCCAAACGCAAGGCGTTGCCGCGCATAGTCGACCGCAATGTCATGCGCGCGCCGGGCCGCCCCGAGCCAGCGCATGCAGTGCGTCAGCCGCGCCGGGGCCAGGCGCAGCTGCGCGTAGCGAAAACCTTCGCCAAGCTTGCCGAGCACGTCGCTCTCGGGGACGCGCAGGCCATCGAAACGCACCACGGCATGCCCACCCGTGAAGCACGTATCGAGCGCATCCATCTGCCGCTCGATCTCGACGCCGGCCTGGTTCATGTCCGCGAGGAACATGGTGGCGGTGCCGTCTTCCATCCGCGCCATGATGATGGCGAAGGTGGCGCCGGTGGCGCCCGTGATAAACCACTTCCTGCCCGTGATCACGAAATGATTCCCATCGCGCACCGCCGTGGTTTGCAGCATCGACGGATCGGCCCCCGCGCCTGGCGCCGGTTCGGTCATGCAAAAGCACGAGCGCGTGTGCCCAAGGATCAGGGGCTGCAGCCAGCGGGCCTTCTGCTCCGGCGTGGCGACCAGCTCCATCAGGTGGATGTTGCCTTCGTCCGGCGCATGAATGTTCATCGCCACCGGCCCCAGCGGCGAGTAGCCCGCCTCTTCAAAAACAATAGCCTTGTCCCGGTGCGACAGCCCGAGGCCTCCGGCCTCCATGCTGGCGTGGGGTGTCAGCAAGCCCGCCGCCCTTGCCTTTTCCACCAGGTCCGCGCGCAAGTCCTCGGTTGGGCCATGCGGCGTTTGCCGGGGATCGCGCTCCATCGGCATGACGTGGTCCGCGATGAACTGGCGGGTGCGTGCCTGCAGATCCTGTTGAACGGAAGTCAAACTGAAGTCCATTATCTTGCCTCGCCTTGCTTCGTCTTCTGATTGGGCCATTGCGGCCATGCAGAAGAAATTGTAGGCGAGGCAGGTGTCCCGGCGCGAGGCGTGTTGCGATGCAGGCGTGGCTATCCCTGCACGGCTAGCATTCGACTTGGCAGACGCCAAGTTGCTGGGCCATCAGCACGAGATCGGCAAACGTGCGCGCTTTCATCTTGCGCATGGCCTGCCCGCGGTGGATCTTTACCGTCACCTCGCTGATGCCGATGCGGCTGGCAATCTGCTTGTTCATCAGCCCGGATGCGGCCAGAGCCATCACCTCCGACTCCCGCGGCGTCAGCGTCTCGAAACTGCTGCGAAGCCCCTGGGCCCTGCGCATTCCCTCGCGTCGCCGGCGGTCCTTCTCGATCGCTGCCGATACCGCATCGAGCAGGTCCTGATCGCGAAACGGCTTGGCCATGAAATCTTCCGCGCCAGCCTTCATCGCTGCCACGGTCATGGCGATATCGCCGTAGCCCGTCATGAAGATGATCGGGACACAGATGCCCAGTTGCCGCAGGTGCGCCTGCAGGTCCAGTCCGCTCTGGCCGCGCAGCCTGACGTCGAGCACCAGGCAACAAGGTGCTTCCGGCAACCGGTATTCAAGCAATTCCGCGGCCGAGCCGAACAGCGCGGCACGCATGCCGACCGAGCGAAACAGGTTGCCCAGCGCACCGCGCAGCAGCGCATCGTCGTCGACGACCAGCACCAACGCTTCGTCGCAAGTCATTGTCTCGACAGGCTCCAGGCTTTGAGATGTCACGGTCAGTTTCTCCAGTCAGCTTCAAAGACGCCAGCAAGAACGCGGACAACGTCAATCGTTGTGTCGGGCTGTGCGGGGCTGTGTCGCTGTGTGGCTGCCCCGCAGGCACACTATGCTCTTGCCTTGCCGGCGTATTGTCGATTTGTGCCGGCTTTTGTCTACTGTGGCGTATTCATGCGCGCCAATATTCCATATGAATTAATCATCACCCCAGAGGATGGCAGCGCCGGCCCAAGGGGCGTAATAGCCACGGGCATGGCCGGCCGGCGCCGCCCTGGCTACGGTCGCGGCCATGGTTACGGCACCGGCAGGGTAAAGGAGAAGGCCGCGCGACGATACCGGTCAGCGGCTGATTGACCTCGTGCGCAATCGATGCCGCCAGCTCGCCAAGCGTGGCAACCCGGGAGACGTGCGCCAGTTCGGCTTGTACCCGCTGGCATTCCTGGTTCTGGCGCAGCAACTCGGCATACAGCCTGGCGTTTTCCAGCGAGGGTCGTCGCCTCATACTTTGGTGTTACCCCCGGCCACGCCAGACCTGGGCCGCGCGGGTCAGGCCTGGCCTGATAGCACGTCGGGGACGGCGCGGTCTGACCGCTCTCCCCTGCCCGCCTGGGGGGGACCCCTGACCGATGCCGACAATACCACCGTATGATTCCACTGAGCGTGACAGCGCGCTATCCTCAAAGCAAGCGATGGGGGCCTCCGACCGCTTCGTCACCGCTTCACCGCTCATGACAAAAGGGGGAACACCGTGTGATCGCTAACCCGGTGATCGCCATCGTCGACGACGATGCTGCTGTCCGACAAGCCCTGGGAAGCCTGCTCCGCTCCTTCAACATGAGCGTCGAGCTTTATGCGAGCGGGAACGATCTGCTTCAGTCAAACACCATCGAATCCATTTCCTGCCTGATCGCCGACGTGCAGATGCCGGCGATGAACGGCTTCGCACTTTGCGAACACCTCCGCGCGCGCGGGTTGGCCACGCCGGTGATCTTCATGACGGCCTTCCCCGAGGAGCACTGCCGGCAACGCGCCGAGGCGATCGGCGCTGTCTGCTTTCTCAGCAAACCGTTCATGGAAACCGACATCATCCGTTGCATCGGGAATGTGCTGGCGCGAAGCGCCAATTCCGGGCCGCGGCCAGGAGACTGAAGACGATGTCCGAAAGCGTGATGCCCCTGGCGCTCGGCATGCGCCACGAGCGGCTTGCCCTGGGCCCGGGCGGTTTCCTTGCCGCCGCGCCGGGACGCCACCCGCCCAGATCCGGCGCAGGTGCGGTCAGCTGCCGTCGGGTGCGGCCAGGTGGCGCACGACGGGCGGCGCGGCACCGCGGTGAAAGCGATGCACGCGCGTCTGGATCAGTTTGTCGTTCATGGTGTGACGCTCGTGCTGGCGCAGATGCTCCAGCCACGACTCCACCAGGAAGGTCTCGATGAAGCGTCCGGGCGCGGCCAGGTCTTCGTAGGCACCCCAGGACAGCGCACCGCTGCGGCGGCGAATCCGGCGCATCTCCTGCACGGCCTTGGCAAACGCTGCCACATCCTCGCGCGCGACCTCGTATTCCACGCAGATCATCACCGGCCCACGGTCGTGGGCTACGTCCAGCTCGCCCGGGTGCAGAAAACCGGAAGGCGCCAGGTCCAGGTCCGGCGAGATGCCCAGGCGCCACCGCAGCGCAGTGGCGCACGCAAGGGCCAGCCCCGCTGCCGCCAGCATCAGGGCAACAGGGATGCCCAGCAGCGCGGCAGTCTTGCCCCATAGCGCGCTCCCCGCGGTCATGGCGCCGAAGAACACGGTCAGGTAGACCGCCAGCGCGCGTGCCTTGACCCAGCCCGCGGCGCTGCGCTGGGCGGCCACATTGAGCGTGGACAGTACCGCGATCCACGCCAGCCCGGCAAACAGCAGTGCCGCCGCCAGCAGCCAGAAATGCCGCACATAGGCCAGCGCGAGCAAGCTCAGCGCGAACAGCAAGCTAGCCAGCACCACCATGCGATCGGCAGAGACCCGGCCGCGCAGCTTGGGGAGCACAAGGGCGCCACCGACGGCGCCCAGGCCGATGCTGGCCAGCAGCAAGCCATATCCGCCCGGGCCAAGGCCCAGTTCCCGCCGGGCCACCAGCGGGAGCAGCGCCCAGCCGGCACTGCCGAAAAGAAAGAACGCGAGCGCCCTGACCAGCACGACCCGCAGCAGGGGCGCGGCCTCCACGTACCGCAGGCCGGCACGCACCGCCGACACGAAATGCTCGGGCGGCAGGTTCCGCCGGGCGGGCTCGGCCTTCCACCGGTACAGCACCAGCGTCACGCCCAGCACCGACAACGCGTTGAGCAGAAAGACCACCGCGGGCCCGGAGAACGACAGGATCAGGCCGCCCAGCGCAGGGCCGATCGCACGGCTGATATTGATCCCCAGGGAGTTCAGCGCAATGGCCGGCGGCAAGTCCGCCTTGTCGACCAGATCTGGCACGATGGCCTGGAACGGTGGCGAGCTCATCGCCGCGCCGGTGCTCAGCAAAAACGCAGCAATCAGCAGCACATGCGCGTTGACCACGCCGGTGAGCGCAAGCACACCCAGCGTGGCCGCCACGGCCAGCGTCCAAAGCTGCGCGAGGATCAGGTACTTGCGCCGGTCGACGATATCGGCCAGCACCCCGGACGGCAAGGCGAACAGGAACATCGGCAGGCTGCCCGCTGCCTGCACCAGGGCGACCATCAGGGGATCGGGATCGAGCGACGTCATCAGCCAGCTGGCACCCACGTCGTTCATCCAGGTGCCCACGTTGGACGCCACCGTGGCGATCCACAACATCCGGAACGTGCTGTGCCGCAGCGGGCTCCACGGCGAGCCGGCAGCGGCGGCTTGAGAGTCATTCATGGCTTGGTCGCAAGTTGCTCAGGCACTGCCGGCGGCAATGCCAACGGTGGCACAGCCGCATTGTGTGGAGCACAGCGAGCGCCGTCTACCCATACCAAGGGACAGTTGCGTTGTGCCTCGGCACCGGCTAGCATCGGCGCCGACGCAGTGGCCTTGCGCCCAGCGCTTCAGGCGTGAACCCTGCGGCGCCAGTTGCCGGGAGAGACGCCGACCGATTGCGAGAACACGCGGGTGAAATGGCTTTGATCGGAGAAGCCACAAGCCATGGCCACTTCCGCCAGGGAGAGTCCTGATTCGCGCAGGAGGCCGCGCGCGCGTTCCAGGCGCTGGGCCGCCAGCCACTGATAGGGTGTCTGGCCGGTCGTATCCCGGAAGGCACGGGTGAAATGGCTACGCGACAGGTTGCAGGCGTCGGCGACGTCCGCAATGGACAGATCGCCATCGATCTTGGCGATCAGCATTTCCTTGGCCATCGCCACGCTGCGTTGCGACAGCAACCGGTTCGTCTTGGGCGTGGCGACGGATCCATGCCCATAGTGCTCGACGAGATAGGTCCCGATCGTGAAGCCCAGTTGATCGACGAACAGCTTGCTGGCCATCTCGGGGTGGCTCAGTGCCGGCGCCGCCGCCTGGGCGAGATGCGCCAGTACCTGGTCTTGCTCTCCCGCCGCGCTGCGCAGCCCCAGGATGCGCGAGCGGCCTAGTTCCGCGCTGGTGCGCTCGATAAAGGTGCGGGAAATCTCCAGCAGGATGAAATCGAAATAACCATAAAAATCGGCTTTATAGTCTTCAAAGAAATTCCGGATATAGATGGAGTTCTTTTCAAATTCGTGGGTGCTCGCGCGGCGCTCATGAAACACCCGGCGGCGATGTCCCGTGCACAGCGAAACCCCCACCAGAAAGCCACGATTCGACGCCGAAGTGATAACCTGGCTCGCCTTCTCGCCGGGCGAGCTCTTGCGGAAAAACCGGATCTCGCTGCCGGCGAGCTTCTGATCCTTGGAGAGCTTTTCCGCGGCGCACCCGAATGCGTCAAGCGATCCGTGGGATGGGAGCGGGATTGCGGCATTGGCGTTGACGGACATGATTTCACACAAGAATAAACCACCACCATGAAAACCCACGCCGCGGCAGCAGCGGCCAACCAGAATAGCAGAGCTTGGTTGCAGCTCGCGTGGAACTTTGGATGATACAGATCGAGTGACGCAAGCGCCTGTTGCCAGCTGAAAACGAAGGGCGCGCGATGCCTTCTGTATAATTCAGACTCGTTCAAGCCATTCTCCCGTATCAAGCGACGTGCCAATCACGCGGCATCGCCAGTAGTCCGACGGACTATTGAGCACATGCCGGCAAGATCGCCTCCCTGGCGCTCCGATCGACTCCCATCTCGATCGCCGCGCGGTCGTCCAACATCCTGATCGTCGCCCCCCGGTCATCGACCGTCTGACGAGCCATGGCAATCCACGCGAACCTGCGCGATTGCCGGCCCGGCAAGCCGATCAGTAAGGATCTTTCCCTTTCTATGAGCAAACTCCCCAGGTTCGTGCTGAGCCTTGTGCTGGTTGCGCTATTGCACCTGACCCCCAATGCATTCCCGGCCGCAGCCGCCGCTGCAGCCGCAGCAGCCGCCGCCGACACCACCTCGAACGCGGATGCGCCCGCCACCAAGCCCCCATCGCACGCGGATGCCGTTGCCGAGCTGAAACGCCTCCAGACCGAGCAGGACCGCATCAAGCAACTGGCGTCGTCGCCCACCAGCGGCACGCAGCTCGAAGGGCTGGATGACGCCATCCACCAGTTGGCAAGCGACGTCGACAAGCTGAGCGCTGCGCTCACGCCCCAGCGTGCGCAGTTGCAGGCACAGCTCGACGTGCTCGGGCCGCCACCCGCCGCCGGCACCACGCCGGAGGCCGCTGCCGTCGCACAGCAGCGGGCGGACCTGAACGCGCGCAAGGCCCAACTGGACAGCGGACTGAAGCAAGCGGCCGAGGTCAAGGGCAATGTCACCAACCTGACCGAGCAGATCGCCAAGCTGCAGCGCAGCCGCTTGAAGAACCAGCTCGCGCTGCGCTCGCCCAGCATTCTCAGCATGGCATTCTGGGAGCCGTTGTTCGCGCCAAGCCCGGAGGACCAGCAGCGGCTGAACGCGTTCAAAAGACAAGTCACCCCGTTGTGGGACCTGGCCTGGCAGCCCGGGCGGCAAGCCATCACCGCCCTGCTTCTGCTGCTTGCGATCAGCGTCTGGACCATCGGCCGACGGCTGCTCGAGCGGGCGCTGGCATGGTTCTGCCTGACGCGCTTGCCCGAGAGCCGGCTGCGGCGCAGCGCACTCGCGCTTGCAACGGCACTCGCGACGGTCGCGGCGACCGCCATCGCGGTACAGGTTCTGTGTTTTGCTTTCGCCCCGCACTACGAACTGCCTGCTCAGGTGCAAGACCTGATCAGCGAACTCGGCAAGCTGACGCTGACAAGCGCGCTGATCGCGGGCCTGGGACGGGCATTGCTGTGCACGCGCCATCCCTCATGGCGCGTGCCCGCGCTAGCCGACAAGGTCGCGCTGGCGATGCGTCCTTTCCCTAGCGTCCTCGCGGGCCTGCTGCTGATCGCCGGCACACTCGAGCAACTCAACCGGACCGCGGACACAAGCCTGCAGGTGACCTTGCTAGGCCGCGGCCTGGTGTCGCTTGTGGTGGTGCTGACAATCGGCGCAGCGCTGCTGCGCGCCAACCGCGTGCGCACGAAGCTCGCCGCGGCGGGCGAGCGGCCTGAAGCGCGCTCCACCTTTGCCGGCCTGATCCACGCTAGCGTCACGATGACGGTCGTCGCCTCGCTGATGGCGCTGCTGATCGGCTACATCACGTTCGCGCGCTTCCTGACCTACGAGCTTGTCTGGATCGACATCGTCCTGTGCAGCCTGTACTTGCTGACGCAACTGACCCGCGACGTCTGCGAAAGCGTGTTCAGCGCGCACCATCCAAGCGGCAAGGTCATCAAGCAGTTGTTCGGACTCGGGGACAGCCATCTCGCGCAGGCGTCGACGGTGCTGTCGGGGATCGGCACCAGCCTGCTGCTCCTGGTGGCTGTCATCGCGCTGCTGACCGGCGGCTTCGGCACCACGCCGAGCGACCTGCTCAACAGCCTGCTGACGATGCTCGGCGGCGAGCGGCTGCGCAGCCTCAACATCATGCCCGACCGCATCCTGAACGCGGTCATCGCACTCTCGGTCGGCACCTACCTGCTGCGCTCGGTGCGGCGCTGGCTGGACGCGGAACTCTTGCCGAAGCTCTGCATGGAAGCGGGCCTGCGCGCATCGCTCATCACGCTGTTCAGCAACATCGGCTATGTGCTGATCGTATTGCTGACGCTGTCGCTGCTGGGCGTCAGATGGGAAAACCTGGCCTGGATCGTCAGCGCGCTGTCCGTGGGCATTGGCTTCGGCCTGCAGGAGATCGTCAAGAACTTCGTGTCGGGGCTCATCCTGCTGACCGAGCGCCCGGTGAAGGTCGGCGACATGGTAAGCATCGGCGGCGTGGAGGGCGACATCAAGCGCATCAACGTGCGCGCGACGGAGATCCTGCTGGGCGACCGCTCGACCGTGATCGTGCCCAACTCGCAGCTGATCTCGCAGAACCTGCGCAACGTGACGATGAGCAACAGCACGCAAGGCGTCGCGACGCTGCTGCTCACCTTCCCGCTGAACATCGATCCCGAACAGGTGCGCGAACTGCTGCTCGACTCCTATCGGGAAAATGAGGCGATCCTCGACAAGCCCGCGCCATCCGTCACGTTCAGCCAGCTGGCGCCGAACGGAATCACGCTTAGCGTGACGGGCTACGTCGGCAGCCCCCGGATCGCCACCGCGACCAAGAGCGACCTGTTGTTCGAGATACTGAAGCGGCTGCGCGCGGCCGATATCTCGCTGTCGGTCCCGCAGACGTTGCGGGTGGAGAATATGGCCGCGCTTGGCGCGTAACGCGTCCGGCCCCTTACGCGGCCCGTTACGGAGTCACCAGCGCCACCGAGTCCTGCACGCCATGCGCACGCCTGGCGCCCATGGCTTGCTGCACCACATCGCCGATCATGTCCGCAGTGACCGCCGACAGCGTCCATCCCAGGTGGCCGTGGCCGGTGTTGTAGAACACGCAGGGCGCACGGCCCCGGCCCACGCGCGGCAGCATGGTAGGCATCATCGGCCGCAGGCCGGCCCAGGGCACCACGCTGCGCGTGCTGACGCCGGGGAAGCACTGGTTGACCC
Organism: Cupriavidus sp. YAF13; assembly: GCF_052113425.1. Lineage (NCBI taxonomy): Bacteria > Pseudomonadati > Pseudomonadota > Betaproteobacteria > Burkholderiales > Burkholderiaceae > Cupriavidus > Cupriavidus sp. YAF13. Next base: position 156,501 of record NZ_JBFRDD010000003.1, on the reverse strand, counting down.
ACTCCACCAGCGGGCGGATGCGATCGGCGCGGATGTCGCGGTTGTAGCCGTTGAACTCCGCCGTGCCCGCCACGCGGAAGCGGTCAACGCCCAGGCGGCTGGTGACCAGCTTGGTCTCGTCGTCGAGCAGGCTCACGACGGGCGCGGCCGCCTGGCTTTGCGCGTCATTCAGGTTGACGGTGATCGAATAGCCCTTGACCGGATAGATGTTGACGCGATCGCCAAGGCTGGCCGCCAGCGCCCGGCTGGCCGTGCCGGCACAGACAACCACGCCGTCGAACACGCGCGATTCGGCCTGCTGGCCATCGCTGCTGACGATGGTGACCTGCCGGCCATCGGTGCTGACCGACTGGACATCCTGGCTGTACAGGCAACGCACGCCCAGGCGGTCGATGGCCGCGGCCATGCCGCTGGTGAACTTGTGGATGTCGCCAGTGGAGTCGCTCTGGGTGAAATAACCACCGTAGTACTGCCCGGCCAGGGTCGGCTCGATGGCGCGCATTTCTTCCGGCGTGACGGCGTGGCGCTCCAGCCCGCCCTCGGCCAGCAGCTTGGACACCCTGCCGGCATGCTCGAAACCCGCCTTGTCGCGATAGATATGGAGGATGCCTTCCTTCTTCAGGTCGAAATCGATGCCTTCGGCCGCCGCCCAGGAGAACAGGTGGTCGCGCGCGGCAATTGCCAGGCGCGTGGTCTCGATGGTGTTCTTGCGGTAATGGGGAATGGCGGCGATGAACTCGGCGAACCAGGACAGCTTGTGCCAGCTCGGGCGCGGGTTGACCAGCAGCGGCGCATCGCTCTTGAGCATCCACTTGATGCCCTTGAGGATGGTGGACCAGTGTGTCCAGACTTCGGCGTTGGAAGCGGAAAGCTGGCCGCCGTTGGCGAACGAGGTTTCCATGGCGGCATAGCGGTGTTTTTCGAGCAGCGTGACCGAGAAACCGCGTTTGGCGAGCGCATAGGCAGTGGTCACGCCGGTGATGCCACCACCGATAACGGCAATTGTTTTCATCTCTATGGTTCCAGGACGTCGGATGGGAGCCTCTTGCGCGGCATGCACAAAAGACGCCCCCTCTGTCCTTGACCTGAGAGATTCACGATACGCCACTTTGGGGGTGGCGAGGATCGCTTGCTCCTTCGGTACCGCCGGCTGACGAGCGCCGGGGTTCTTCAGAGTTCAAACGTGATACCGGTCCTTTTGCCTGAGAGTTTCCGGGGCGGTTGCTCCTTCGGCGCTGCCCGGCGCTTGGCTAGGCAGTCTCTCCCGATATCACTTTGCATGCCGCCGGGTAATACCAGGTGGCATGGCTCGGAACTTTAGCACTAGTCTGACTGCCTGGGGAAGTTCCCTGCGGGTTCAGGCCGCGAATTTCAGCGGGCGGGAGCTTCCTTGCTGGTGCCGCCGGAGGCGTCGGCCACCATGTAGATCTCGTAGTCGCTGTCGTGCATCGCGGACAGCGCGAAGGTGGTGTTGCAAACCTCGGTCCACAGGCCGGCCACGATGATCTTCTTGCGGCCGTTGGCGGCCAGCGCGTCGCGCACCTTCTGGTCGTCCCACGAGTTCATCGAGGTGCGTTCCAGCGTCTGCTGGCCGGGGAATACGTCAAGCAGTTCGGGGTAGGTGTAGCCGGAGAAAGACTCGCTCTCCACCGTGGTGATGGTGGTGGGGATATTGAAGATCCTGGCCGCCTTGGCCAGCCCGACCGCGTTGTTCTTCATCGCCTGGCGGTCCATTGACTGCACGCCGAAGGCCATCTACGGCTGGTGGTCGATGAAGATCAGCTGGCTGTTTTGCGGGGTCAGGACTTCGAGCTTGGCGTTGGTCATGATTTCTCTCTCCTTGGCTACTTGGCTATTTGGCCACTTGGCTACATGGTTGAATTATTTAGAACGTCGTCTTTGGCGCCGATCCGTCCATAGGTTGAACTTTATGGCAGAGCCGGCCGTCGATGTGATGAGTTCGTCGGATAACTTGTTCAATTTTATTGATTGATATTTTGAGGCACCAGGCGATGCGCCACAGAGGCCACGCCGCGCGAGACTCACAGCCGTAGCGAACGCACAGCCGCCGCGATATCGGCAGCAGCGTTGACCACTACCTGCTGATAGCCAGCGACAACGCCGTCCACGCCACCCGGCGCGGCCAACTCCGCCCGTGTGTGGCCCACCGTCACCCTGCCATCGGGCATTCGGCGCACGGTCCAGTTGACGATGGCGCTGACGCGTTCGTCGATCTGGGCATCGATCTGCACCACTTCCGCGCTGACGCGGTAAAGCGGCTCCGCGCCGGACCTGCCATGCTGGTAGGCATCGACCGCGCCCAGGCTCGCCTGCAATCGCTGGGACAGCGCGTCCCGAAACTCATCCGGCAGCGATGCCGACCAGCGATCCTGCGCCAATAGCCTGAGCCTGCCATTGCCGTCGCTCAGGACAAGATTGACCCGGTTGACGCGCTCCGGCACGCGAACGGGTGCCACTTCGATCCACACAGGCGCCGTGGCCTGGCCGGGCGCTGGCGTGGCCGCGGGACGCGCCAGTGCCGGCAGCGACAACGTGTAGTACCGCGCCTGCGGCGAAGCACAGCCGGCCAGCACAGCAGCGGCAAAGGCGATCACCGCACCCGCGGCCAGCCGCAGCGGATTGAAGCGCCTCACCATGGTGCCTCCTGCTCCGTCTTGCCGCGCACCACGGCTTCCGGGTGCCCTTCCAGATAATCGGTCAAGGTGCGCAGCGAGATGGCGGTGCGCGTCAACTCCTGCAGCATGCGGCGCGCGTCTTGCTGCATCGGCGCGTTTGCGTCGAGCGCGCCATTGGCCACCTGCAGTGTCTGGTGCGCATCCCGCAGCACGGTGGCGACTTGCGGCATCACGTCGCCGTTGACCTGGGCCACCAGCTTGTCGGCGTTGCTCAGCATCTTGTCCAGTGACGCCATCGTGGTCCGGAGGTCCTGGCCGATCTGCTCAAACGGCACCTTGTCCAGCTTGGAAACGATGTCCCCCAACTTGGCCTGCAGTTCGTCGAATGCCCCGGGTATGGTGGGGAGCTCGGGCACGGGGGTGTCCAGGCTGAGCTTGACCGGTGGCGCGTTAGCGAAGAAATCAAACGCCACAAAGACCTGGCCCGTCAGCAGGTTGCCGGTGCGCAGCTGCGCCCGGAGGCCGCGCTTGTTCAGCACATCGGCGATGCCCCTGGCGTGGGGCTTATCCGCGAGGTCGCGCGCGGATAAGCCAATGCGGGAAGGATATAGTTCCACGATGACGGGCATGCGGAAGGCCTTCTTGTCGCGCTGGTATTCGATCCCGATGGATCGAACCTGGCCCACCGCGATACCGCGAAAGTCAACCGGAGCGCCGGGAGACAGGCCGCGCACGGACTGGTCGAAGTAGAGCACGGCCAGCGTGGGCGCAAGCTCGTCGGAGGCCTTGAAGGCGTTGGCCTGGTCGCTGGCGAGCATGAACTGGGTGTTTTCTCCTGCCACTGCTGCAGCCTTGGCATCGTCCGGCGCCTGGAAGGCAACGCCACCGAGCAACATCGTGGCAAGCGACTGCGTGTTGAGCTTGAACCCGCCCGAGTCGAGCTTGATATCGACGCCGCTGGCGTGCCAGAAGCGCGTATCCACGGTGACCATCTGGTCATAGGGCTTGTTGATGAACACCCGGACGGACAGGTCACGGCCATCGGGATTGAGCCGATAGGCCACCACCTGCCCGACCTGCACACGCCGGTAGTAGACCGGAGAGCCGATATCGAGCGAGCCAAGGTCCGCGGCGCGCAGCACGAACTGCGTGCCGGAGGCATCGGTGGTGACAACAGGCGGTGCTTCCAGCCCGGTGAAGGCGCGTCTGCGCACCGCCCACCTGCCGGCGTCCACGCCGATATAGGAGCCGGACACCAGCGTCTCCAGGCCCGAGATGCCAGAGACGGCGATCCTCGGGCGCACCACCCAGAAGCGGGTGTCCTGGCTCGAGAAACTCTCGGCGTCGCTAGTCAGCTCGATCGTCGCGACGACATGCGAGCGGTCCGGCGCCAGCCGCAGTGACTTGACGAGGCCGATATCCACGGCCTTATAGCGCACCGGGGTCTTGCCGGGGATGAGTCCGTCGGCCGAGCGGAAGCTCACCGTGACCGTTGGGCCGCGCTCGGCCAAGGTGTGGATCAGCAACCACAGCGAGATCACGGCAGCGGCAATGGGGACCAGCCAGACGAGCGAGGGTATCCAGCGCCCCCGCTGCCGGCGTTCCGGCCCGGGCATCGGCGGCTGTGGTGGCGGCAGCAAGGTGGAAGAAGGCAGAAGCGGCACGGATGCCTCAGGATCGGACATGACTTGCATCCAGCGAATCCCACAGCAGGCGTGGGTCGAAACTTAGTGAAGCCATCATCGTGAGCACTACCACGGAGCCGAAGGCAATCGCCCCGCCGCCCGGAACAATGGTCGCCAGCGTGCCGGCCCGTACCAGCGAAGCCAATAGCGCGACCACGAAGATGTCGAGCATCGACCAGCGTCCAATCAGCTCAACCAGGCCATGGAGGCGGGTCTGCTGGTGGATGCGCCAGCCTGAGCCCAATTGCACGGTGATCAGCAACAGGGTAAGGATCGCCAGCTTCAAGAGCGGCACGACGATGCTCGCAATCAGTACGATGATGGCGAGCAGCCTGGCGCCCGACATCCACAGATAGATGACGCCGGAGAAGATGGTGTCGCGCTGCGTGCCGAAGATGGATTGCGTCACCATCACCGGCAGCAGGTTGGCAGGGATATAGAGCATGTAGGCCGCCAGCAGGAAGGCCCAGGCGCGGGTCAGGCTCTGCGGCTTGCGATGGTGCAAGATGGCGCCGCAGCGCGGGCAGGGTTCGCCCGCCAGATCGCGCGGGCTGAGCGCGGCGCAGGCGTGGCAGGACAGCAGGCCCAGCGAGGCCGCGGTCGTAGCGGTCGTAGCGGTCGTGATTGTCATCGTGGCGTTTGCTCCCCCGGGTACCGCCAGAGGTCGCGCGGGTCGAAACAGAGCATCACGGCGAGCACGATCATCAGCCCAGCGAGCGACCACAGCGCAACGCCCGGCAGCACCTGGGCAATGGTCGAGAGCTTCGCCAGTGTGACCAGCACGCCGATCATGAAGACTTCGAGCATGCCCCACGGCCTGGCCTGCTGGATGGCGCGGACGAGACGACCGAATCCCGGCGGCACCCGGCGCCGGGCCATCGGGGCCAGCAGGTAGAGCAGCATCAGCATCTCGGCCAAAGGAAACAGGATGGTGGTAGCGAACACCAGGATCGCCACCGGCACCATCTGGCCGGTCGAGAGGGCCTGTATCGCGCCCCACAGCGAGGTCTGCGAGCGCACGCCCTTGAGATCCATCTCGACGATGGGACAGGCGCCCGAGAGAATGAAAAGAACCAGTGCGGTCACCACCAGCGGCAGCTGGCGGTGATAGGCGCGCTGACTCTGGCGATACAACAGACCGCCGCAACGTCGGCACAGTGCGCGTTCGCCCTCGGCGAGACCAGCTCGCTGATGGACAGCGTCACAGTATTTGCAGGCGACCAGGTGCGCGAGGCTCGCTGGGCGAGCCGACACGTCTTGCTTTGTAAACGGGGGCATTGCAGTAGCTCGCAGGCGCAAGGCAGACTCGCGCATGGCAAAGAGAAGCGGCATGTGTTGTGCTCAACTACGCGGATCACGGCATTGCCAGCCACTGCGCCATCCGGCCAGCTATCCAGCCGCAGCCAATGCAAAGCGCCACCCATGCGACGACAATGGCGGCACAACTCCTGAGGTCCATGACTCAGCTCCGGCGGATGCCGCTTGCTGCCCGGCTTAAAGCCAGCCGGCAAGCGTGACGCGTGGCGGCGACGTGGTCACCGGAGTTGTTCCACGAGCGCGTCCGCGCCTTTGTCGATGCCGGTCTTGGACGCAGTCAATGCGCCGAAATTGGCGACAACGTTCATGGCATTCGGGTATTGCTTGGTGATGTACGCCTTGAGAAGCCGATTGCTCTGCGCATCGAAGATCTCGACGGCGTAGATGACATAGCCCGTCATCGCGCCCTCTCGCCCCCGGATTGCCTGCACCCCGTTGTAGAGCCCGCCAGCAATGTCGAAGCGCAACAACGGCCCGAGGACTGGGGTAGTGGCGCTCGCACCGGTCAATGTCAGCTTCAGGCGCAACGTGTCCCGGGCCGGGCTGTTCACGATCGCGAAGCGCGTTTTCAGTTTCTCGGAAAATTGCGATTGCATGTAGCTCGCGAGCGCGGCTTTATCGTCAGCAGACATATCGTCGAACTGATGGTCGCGGCCTTTGTAGATTTCAACCGGGTCAACGATGACCGACGTGTATTTCCGCCAGTCCACCGCCGTCGCATAGCTATACGGCATGCGCTCGGCTTCCTCTTTGGCGTTGGTTGTCAGCACGGTTGACGATGAAATGCCGGAATAGGCCACGGGCTTTGTGCTCGCGCAACCCGTCATGACCACGGCAAATAGTGCGATCAGCAGGAGTCGGTTCGTTGTATTGGAGGCGAGCATTTGAAATCCCTTCATTGATTTGCCGACGGACCACGTTCGCTATGGAATGCGAGGTCAGAGGCCATTTAGTGGATGCGCCATGCTTGTGAATCCAAGCGATGGTCGACTCTGGTTCTGTTTCCTGAACTGTGAAGCAGCCCCTCCCCGCTGCAGACAGGCGCACGCATCCACAGCGCCAGAAAGCGCCGGTGTTTAGCGTGATCCACGGAAGTGCAGGACTGTGACGTAGCGAGAGCTGCCTTGCGACGCAGTATAGCGTCTCGCAATCAATTTGCAAACAATACAGTCGGTTTGTTTTTTTGGAGCCAACAGGTGACCGAAGACAAGCCAGGGAGGGAGGTCGGGGATGGCCTGGTATGGCCACCTCAAGTTCGGCGACCGCCCGCTTTACCTGGTGGTGCTGGTGAGTTGGCTAATCGCCCTGGCCGAGTACTGCTTCGCGGTTCCCGCCAACAGGATCGGTCACGCCATCTACAGCGCTGCAGAACTCAAGACGATGCAAGAGGTCATTACGCTGGTTGTCTTTGCCGTCTTTTCCGTGGTCTATCTCGGCGAGCGGCTCACACTCAACCATCTGCTGGGCTTTGGCTTCATCTGCTTGGGTGCCTTCTTCGTTTTCAAAGGCCCATTGCACTAGGAAACGATGATGGCAATGCTTTTCATGCCCTCGACGCACGCCAGCTCGCGGAGGTGGCTTTCTGGCCTGAACCTCTTCCTGGCCGACGTCCGTGACGGACTGGGGCCGTTCCTCGGCGTGCTTCTGGCCGGCCGCGGCTGGCGAGCCGATGACATCGGCTACGTCATGGCTGCGGGCGGCATTGCAGGCGTGCTGGCGACCACGCCAATGGGTGCATGGGTCGATGCGTCACGCCACAAGCGACTGCTTCTGGCGGGCAGCACCATCGTGCTCATTCTCGCCACGATGGTCTTGTGGAAGGTACCTTCGTTCGGCATTGCTGTCGCTTCGCAAATCGTCACGGCCGTTGCTGGTGCATTGATGGGTACCGCCGTCATGGCATGACCCTGGGCATCGTCGGCCAGAAAGACGTGCCCCGGCAGTTGGGCATCAACGAGGCCTGGAACCATGCCGGCAATGTGGCCGCGGCAGCAGTGGCCGGGCTCGCGGGCTACCGCTGGGGGCTCTCCGCCGTGCTCGTTCTGATGATGCTGATGGCGTGCGCGGCACTCGCCTGTCTGTGGAAGATTCGACCGCAGGATATCGACCACGAACTGGCCCGTGGCGGTGAGTCCGGTCCAAACTCTTCTGCGCGAGACAACGTTCCGCCCCCCCTTTGCTACGGGCCCTGCTGGATTCGCGCGACTTGCGCCTGCTTGCAGTCACGATGCTGTTGTTCCACTTGGGCAATGCTGCGATGCTGCCTTTGTTCGCGCAAGCGGCCGTCGCTCGCGGACTGGCCGACCCGAGCGTCTTTACGGCAACGACCATCGTCGTGGCCCAACTGGTCATGATTCCCGTGGCGCTATTGGCTGGGCGGTATGCCAACCGTCACGGATATTGGTCGCTGATCATGGCAGCTATGCTGGCTCTGCCGCTGCGCGGCCTGATTGCCGCAGGTTGGGAATCACCCTGGGCACTGATTCCAGTGCAAGTCCTCGATGGGATCGGGGCGGGCCTGCTGGGCGTCGCGTTGCCAGGACTCGTGGCTCGTATCCTGCAATGCACTGGGCACGTCAATGCAGGCCTTGGCGCCGTGATGGCGATCCAGGGGCTGGGCGCAGCAATGAGTTCCGCGCTCGCTGGTTGGGTCGCGCATCATTTTGGCTATAGCGCCGCTTTTGTCGCTCTGAGCATCATCGCTGCCATTGGACTCGTCGTTTACCGCTTCAGCATGTCATCGCGGCTGTGCCGAAATGGTCTCGGGATCGCGCCCTGATCACGCGTCCGATCGGACGATAGCTTCCGGCTTCGAAACGATCAAGCTGGACGTGGATCAGGTTGAGGTACGGCAAGCTACAACGACCAAGCACGTGCAAGAGCGCTTCGCGAAGCCTCAACGACAGAATCCTCACGGCGACTGTGCAAGCAAATGAATGTGAGTACACAGTCGAGTTTCGCTTGATCGGCAACGACTAGTCCGTGCTCCTGTTGTTCACGCATGGCAATCGAGTCACGCATGAGTGACAACCCGATACCGGACTTGACCAAGTCAATCATGGACGCCTCCTGATCGACCATGGCGACCCGCGCAGGCTCTACGCCGGTCATGGAACCCGGGCCGAAGACCGATGCGAGCAAGCGATGATGGACTGATTGTGGCGGCGTCTTCAGCCACGGAAGGCCAGCTAGTCCGCGCCAGTCCTGGCCATGTATCTTGGCTGCCCAGTTACGCGGTCCTACGACGAGATAGGAAAACTGCAACAAGGGTTGCTGCCAGACATGGCTACAAAATCGAAGGCGCCAAGACGCTGAATCATCTGACTGCCAGTCTTTGGGGCAAAGCGAAGATCGGGCTGGAATATGTGGCGCGGCGTAGTGGCCCCATGAGCATGGCACCTTCACAGCTAGGCGTATTCACCTCGAGCTCGCCAGACCAAATCTGGCCCAACATTCAGTTCCACGTACAGCCGCTCTCTCTGGAAGCATTCGGTGAACCGCTGCATGCGTTCCCTGCGTTCACAGCAAGCGTTTGCAATCTCAATCCGACAAGCCGGGGAACCGTGAAGCTCAAGAGCCCCGACTTCAAGGTGGCACCGGCGATTTCGCCAAACTATCTCACAACAGAGACCGACAGGAAGGTTGCAGCCGACTCTATCAGGGTCGCAAGGAACATCGCCTCTCAGGACGCACTGCGGCGGTACTCCCCTATAGAGTGGAAACCTGGAAGCCAATTCCAGACGGACGACGACCTCGCCCGCCTGGCCGGCGACATAGCAACGACGATCTTCCATCCCGTCGGGACGACCAAGATGGGCGATGACAAGGACCGAATGGCGGTTCTCGATTCACGGATGCGGGTCCGCGGAGTGGAAGGCCTAAGAGTCGTGGATGCTGGCGCAATGCCAACGATCACCAGCGGCAATACGAATAGCCCAACCTTGATGATGGCAGAAAGAGCTGCTGGATGGATTCGTGACGCAGCCTAGCGCCTAAAACGGTTTCCCCGTTGTCGATTTGCATCCAAACCTGACCCAGGCAAGGCTGGTTTTTGCATCGAATGTCGACCCACGTATGGAACACTGTTCTGCCCGGGAACGGGCGGGCGTTCGGAGTGATCGGCGTGGCCATACCAAGAGCGGCGCTTGATCATTTCAAGGCGCTCGCCTGAATTGAACCGTATTTCCGAACCGTAGGCAGGGAGTTGATCCACCGATGACAAAAATTTCTCTGAAGCCCCTTTTTGTAGGCACCGGCCTGACGGTGATGCTGGCCACGGCGCCGGTCGCTGCGCAGGCGCAGTCCTATCCCGACCGTCCGATCAAGCTGGTCGTGCCGTTTGCCGCCGGCGGCGCCACAGACGTGCTGGGCCGACTGCTTGCGGCGGGCCTCTCGCAAAAGCTTGGCCAGGCCGTCGTGGTCGAGAACAAGCCCGGTGCCAGCACGGCGATCGGCGCCACCCAGGTGGCTAAGGCTGCGCCAGACGGCTACACGCTGCTGCTTGGCTCGAGCACCACGCTCACACTGAACCCGACGATTCGTCAAAACCTGAACTACGACCCGGCCAAGAGCTTCACGCCGCTTGGGATGATCGCCGACTTGAGCCTGGTGCTGCTGGTCAACGCCGAGATTCCGGTGACCTCGCTCAAGGACTTGGTGATCCAGACCAAGGCTCAGCCTGACAAGTTCTACTATGGCTCGTTCGGTACCGGCTCCTCAGTGCATTTCGGCGGCGAGATGCTCAAGTCGGCCACCGGCGTTCATATGGTTCACGTACCGTTTAACGGAAGCGCGCAAAGCCTGACCGCGCTGGCCGGCGGTCAGGTTCAGGTTGCGGTCGATAGCGTGGTCGCCAGCCTGCCACTGATCAAGGATCACAAGATCAAGCCGGTAGCGGTGCTGTCAGCGCAGCGGCAGCCCGCGCTGCCCCAGGTACCCACAGTGGCCGAGAGCGGCTATCCGTGCTTCCAGATGGGGTCGTGGTTCGCGCTGCTGGCGCCCGCCGGACTTGCGGCACCGGTGCAGGAGAAGCTAGAGAAGGCCCTGGCGGAAGTTGCGACGGCGCCCGCGATCAAAAGCCGGATGCTTGAACTCGGCCTGACGCCCGCCTACGGCAACGGCGTGGCGGTCAAGGCGCGCGCCGAGAAGGAACTTCCTGAGATGCGGGCGCTGGCGGCACGGGCCAATATTCGCGCCGAGTAAAGGGGGGAGCCGCAACGGGGATTTATCGCGCTGCAGATGGGCGAGCCCGCGCCGACGCCTGCGAAGCTTTCGGCAGGGGCACGTCCGACGATCAAGGCGCATAGGGGACGCATCCGGCCACGCAAATGAACATGGCAGCAGGGTCTACCGCTATCCCCCCGAAGCACCGAAATGCACGCGAAGGGCCAGGTAGCCAGCGGATATCGCCAGGGTCACGAGTGTGACCGGGACACCCACTGTCGCATGGCGACGCCAATCGATTCGGATGTTGCGCCTGGCCGCGGCATCCACGACGATGATGTTCGCGATGCTACCGACAATGAACAGGTTGCCGGACAGCGAACTGACCAAGGCAAGGAGCGGTCCAGACATCTCGTGATGCGCCAGCGGCAGTAGCAGCATCACGGCCGGCACATTCGATACGAGGTTCGACAGAACAAAGGTGGCCCCGAATAGCGGCGCAAGCTGGTCGAGGTGAAGACCGGCAGCGGCGAGGTCGGCGATGACGGCGGCGGTGACGCCGGATTGCTGTAGCGCATGATTGACGACGAAGAGCGCCATGAACAGGATCAGGAGTTCCCAGTCGACGAGGCCGAGTGTGCGCGCGGAATGCATTTTGCGGCTCATCAACAACACGCCCGCGCCGATGAGCGCCACGTGCTCGCGCGGCCAGGGCCCGACAAGGAAGGCCACCAGTAGCACTGCCGCAACTGCGAGGCCCTTGGTGGTCTGCCAGCGGTCCAGCGGCACTTCGTCGGTACGCCGTGCCGCCTCATCGACCGCTCCCGCAACGCTTGCGGGAGCCGACCAGCGACCCTTTACCTGCCAGGTGATCAATACCCATGTTGCCAACAGACCAAAGGTGACTGGCACCATCGCCTCGCCAACATAGGCGAAAAACGGCATGCGCAACGTCTGGCCGATCAGCATGTTCTGTGGGTTCCCGATCAATGTGGCGGCGGAGCCAATATTGGAGGCACAGGCAAGCGCCAGCAGATAGGGCATTGGATCGAGGCGCCGCCGTTGGCAGGCATCGATCAACACTGGGGCGACGGCCAGGCAGACGATGTCGTTGCTGAAGATGGCCGACAGCGCCGCGACGCCAAAGATGAGCGCCCCGAGCAGGCCGGGCGGGCTGAATGACAATGAGACGAACCGGTGCGTAACCCAGTCGTAGAAGCCACCCAGCCGCATCTGCGCTGACACCACCATGAAGGAGAACAGCAGGATCACGGTCGGCAGATGGATGGAGCCCGCTGCCTCTTCCAGACTCACGGCATCGACGCTGATCAAGGCAATCGCACCAAGCAGTGCCACGCCCGTCCGGTCCAGTTGCAGGAATGGGAGCCCACCGAGAATCATCCCCAGGTAGACGACGAGAAAGATGGTGACGATGGTGGCAGTCATTTGGTTGCGCGGGTCAGCCCCGTTGAAGTGGATCCAGTGCTCGATGTTGGCTTAGACGCCGGCGAGCGCGGACTACTTTTTTTGCCGGGGCTTGGCCTTGGCCTCTGGCTTTGGCTTTGGCTTGTCCTTGGGTTGCGTTGACCAGGCCTGGCTGTCGAGCAGCCGGTCGAACAAGCGGTCGCGCTCCTCTGGCGCAAGCGGGCAGAGCCCCAGCATCTTTGCGAGCACCATCCCCTGGGCAGCCTGCCAGCGCAGGAGCGCCAGATCGGGATCCTCCGCCTCCTCCTTGATGCGCACCACCTTCTCGGCCGTCTTCTGCCTGACCGCAGACAGCAGCTCGGGATTCTCGGCAATGGAGCCGAGGATGGCAAAGACCAGCGACTGTGGATGGGAGACGGATTCGCGAAACGCCAGGATCTGCTCCGACAGCTGGGCCTCGGGATTCCCGGCGCCAGCAGTGGCCAGGTAGTCCTTCGCGAACTTGTCGAAGTACTCGATCTGCTGGTCCAGCAGCGCCTCCACCACGGCCGCTTTCGTGCGGAACTGGTGCATCACCCGCCCCTTGCTGATCCCGCCCTCTTGCGCGATGGCATCGATTGTGAGCCGGCCAGGGCCCTCGCGCGCGAGGATGGCGATTGCCGCGTCAAGGATGATCTGGCGGGACCGCTCCGACCGTACCGTGTTCTCCATTGTCTATCTCCACAGCGGGGGCTTGTCCCGCCTAACCAACTCTCCAACATAACCGGAATCCCGGCCAAAAACAATATTTATATATTGTTTGCAGCGGTGCCTCGCGAGGAAGCGGCCGTTCAGCACATGCATGCCAAGGTGGACGGCGTCGGCAAGGAAGGGAAAGCGCACGATGCGGCGGAGAAGGCTGCGAGAAAGCTCGCCACGCGTTCCCCTCCAACTCGGTTAGTCAATCACCGAAAACGAGAGTGGGAAGCAACTGAAATCGGGATGGTCAACTTGGCTTTTGCGACACCCAAGTAGTAATCTTCATTACTGGCCGCTGCATATGTGACATGGGCAAATGCCCGACTGCTCGATGGCGGCTTGCATTGCGATGGCGGAATATCCAAATGAAGCCCCCCCATCGCGAAGCACGCCCCATGCCGGCAGCGTCTAATCAGTCCGGCCACGCATCTTCGCGAATTGGGGGCGATACGGTCAGCCCACGATACGACTTGAGGAGCCGGTCCAATGGGAAGCACCAACGCAGTTGCGGTGGCGGCAGTCGCCTTCGTGGGCAGCCACTTTCTCTTGTCCCATCCGCTGCGCAGGGGGTTGGTCCGCACGCTTGGCGAAGCAGGGTTCCAGGGCGTCTATTCGCTGGTTGCGGTCTTGACGCTCGGCTGGCTGATCCTGGCATACCGAAAGGCGCCCCTGACGGCACCACTATGGCCGGTAGGGAACGGCCTCTGGGCGGTGATGACCGCACTCATGCTGATCGCGTCGGTCCTCCTGATGGGTTCGCTGATCCGCAACCCGGCGCTTCCCACCGGCGGTCGGCTCGGCGCGTTCCCGGAAGCGGCGCGCGGCGTGTTCGCGGTGACGCGCCACCCAATGATGTGGTCGTTCGCCCTTTGGGGGCTGTGCCACATCGCGGTGTTCCCGGTGGCCAAGAACATCATAGTCGCCGCGGCCATGGTCATCCTCGCGCTCGTCGGCGCCGCGCTGCAGGACCGGAAGAAGGAGCAGCTCCAGCCCGATCTCTGGCCCGCATGGGAGTCGAAGACGAGTTATCTGCCGTTCGCGGCGATCGCCGCTGGCCGTGCGCGGCTCGGCGGGTTCGGCTTGCACGCGCTTTTGGGCGGCCTCGTCGTCTGGCTCGCAGCAACTTGGGCTCATCTCCCCCTCGCCGGTTGGGCCGCGGGCATCTGGCGCTGGCTGTAGCAGCGGCGGCAAGCAACCGGGCCATGATCCATCCGTCCGAGTTCACCCCGGCTACAAGCGCACTCCTGATAAAGCTGCTGAGCGAAACGTTTGCACAAAATCAGGTTGCCGTCGTAACGGGTGACGCTGCTGCGGGGCGGGATTTCGCTGCGTTACCGCGGATTTCAGACGCCAGCGCGCTTTCCCCGTATCGACTGACGCATTTAATGATGAAGTAGTGACAGGTTTAATTTGTTCCACGCTTGTCAGGCGCCCAGGTACGCCCGCATCAGCGCCTCGAACCACTCCACGAATACCGCCAGCCCATGTTTCTGGTCGACACAGCAGACTCCGAAGCCAGGAGGACCCCGCCTGGCAAAGTGCAATTAGTGTGGCAGGCTAGCATGGCCGCCCGTACCACGGCTCCGGTCTTATTGGTGGCGTTCAACTTGCGCACTGCGTTCTTGATATGAAAGTTGACCGTATCCACCGATAATTGAGCCATCTACATCCATCGCCCAACCTTTTCTTTCAGGCTAGACAGGCCTTCAAAAGGTACCAGAAATGCGACGCAATCGCGGAGGTCAAGGCACTTGCCGCGGACGTGCCAAGGAGAGGGCCGCGCGGGGAGGACGAGCGACGGGGCATGATCCCCCTGCGCGCTCTATTTACTGCAGCTCGATCTTCGCGATCGCCGCCAGCCGCTTCCAGCGCGCTATTTCGTCCTTCTGGTAATCGCGCAGCTCTGCCGGCGTGGACAGGATCAGCGAGGTGGACTGGCGCTGGTAATACTCCTTGACGTCGTCGGCGGCGCCGGCCTGGGCAAACAGTTCGCCAAGGCGTTGTGCGATGGGCGCGGGTGTCTTGGCGGAGACCGCTGCCGCCACCCAGTTGTAGGCCAGGAAGTCCGGCACGCCGGCTTCGGCCACGCTCGGCACGCCCGGCAGCAGCGGCGAGCGCTGAGGCGCGGTGTAGGCCAGCGCGCGTACCTTGCCGCCCTTGACCAGCTCAATCGCGCCGCTGGCATCCACCACGGCGAAGTCCACGTTGGCGGCCATCACGCCGTTGATCGCGTCGCCCGCGCCCTTGTAAGGCACGGCAGTGGTCTTCATGCGGCTTTGCTCGTTCAGCCATTCGCTGTAAAGCGTGTACGACACCGAGCCGGTGCCGTAGTTGAGCGCGCCGGGCCGCTTGCGCGCGTCCTCCACCAGCGCCTTGAGCGTGTGGTACGGCGAACTGGCGGGCACGATGATCAGGCATGGCCCACGCGACAGCAGCGTGATGGGCGTGAAGTCGGTCAGTGGATCGTAAGGTAGCTTGCGGAAGGTGGCGGCATTGGTGGACAGCGTGGAGTTGCTGCCGATAAACACCGTGTATCCGTCGGCCTGCGCGCTGAGCAGCGTCTGCACGCCGATAAAGCCATTGCCGCCCGGCTTGTTCTCCACCACCACGCCCTGCCCCGTCAGCTCGCCGATCTTCTTGGCGAACATGCGGGCGGTCATGTCGGTACCGCTGCCGGATGGGAACGGCACGATAAAGCGGATCGGCCGGGTGGGAAATGCCTGCGGCTGCGCCAGCGCGGCGAAAGGCGCGCCTGCCAGGCTAGCTGCGAGGGCGGTGCCGGCCAGGATAGCGAAGCGGCGCCGGGAACAGTTCACGGTTGGGGTCATGTTGTCTCCTTGGTCTTCCGCCTGGCAGTGGGGTCCGCCAGTGCGGGTGCGTCAGTGGTTCAGTGGTTCAGTGGTTCAGTGGTTCAGTGGTTCAGTGGTTCAGTGGTTCAGTGGTTCAGTGGTTCAGTGGTTCAGTGGTTCGCTTTTGCGGCGGGCTAACGCCTGAGGCCGAGCAGATCCCGCGCGATAACCCATCGGTGCACTTCGGACGGGCCTTCGTAGATGCGCATCAAGCGCGTCTCGTTGGCCATCTGCTGCAACGGCATTTCCTTGGTCATGCCCATCGCGCCAAAGGCTTGCATCGCGTGGTCGATCACGTCCCAAGCCATCTCGGTGGCGAATACCTTGATCATCGAGACCTGCGTACGCGCCTCGTCGCCGGCGTCAATGCGTGCCGCGGCCTCGTAAGTCATCAGACGGCAAGCGTGGATGCGGGTGGCGGCATCGGCCACCCACCACTGGATTGCCTGCCGGTCCGCCAGCGCGGCGCCGAAGGTGCGGCGCTGCGGCGCGTACTCGCACAGCATGTCAAGCGCACGCTGGGCGCGGCCAATGCACCAGGCCGCCATCTGCACGCGCCGGCTGGACAGCCGTGCCTGCATCGGCGCGAAGCCCTGGCCTTCCACGCCGAGCAGCTGCGTGTGCGCAACGCGGCAGTCTTCCAGCACCACCTCGTAGGTGGAGGCGCCGCCGATCATGGGGATGCGCCGTTCTACCTTGAAGCCGGGCGTGCCCCGGTCGACCAGAAAGGCGGAGATGCCGCCGCGGGCGCCGCGCGTCTTGTCGGTCACGGCCATCACGATGGTCCAGTCGGCGCGGGCGGCGCGGCTGATCCAGATCTTGCGGCCGTTGAGCACCCAGTCGTCGCCGTTGCGCTCGGCACGGGTGGTCATCATGGCCGGGTCGCCGCCGGCGCCAGGCTCGGAAATAGCGATGGCGGAAATGGTCTCGCCGCGCGCGTAGGGTTCCAGGTAGCGCGCACGCTGGGCCGCGTCGGCGGTCTTGAGCAGCATGCGCAGGTTCGGTGAATCGGGCGGCAGGTCGTAGGGTGTGACGGTCTTGCCTAGTTCCTCGTTGACGCCGACCATGGCCACCACCGGCAGGTCGGCGCCGCCCATCTCGGCCGGCGCATCCAGGCCCCACAGGCCTAGCTCGCGCGAGAGCCCGTCCAGCTTGTCCTGCTCCTGCGGCAGCAGCGTGAGCTGGCCGCCCTCTGCCTCGCGGGCCAGCACGCCCGCTTCGAGCGGGATCAACTGCTCGCGCACGAAGCGCGCCACCAGGTCCTTGAGCATCTGGTGTTCTTCATCCAGTACGAAGTTCATGCAATGTCTCCTTTATTGTTTGCGTGCCGCTTCAGCCGGCGTCCCGGCCGCGTGTCAGCTGGGCGATGTCTTCAGGGGCTAGCCCGGCTTCGCGCAACACTTCATCGGTGTGCTCGCCCAGCGTGGGCGCGTGGCGGCGCAGCGACAGCGGCGTGGCGGAGAAGCGCGTCGTGGGCCGCATCTCGCGCAACGGGCCCTCGGTGGGATGCTCGGTCTGCTGGAACAGCCCGACCGCTTCCAGGTGTGGATGCGTCGGCAATTCGTCTGGCGTATAGATTGGCGTGGCGGGGATATCCAGCGTCTCGAACAGCGCCATCCACTCCTTTGTGGTACGGGTCGGGGTGATCTCCGCGAGGTGCTGGTACAGCGCGCGGATATGGACGTTGCGCTGCGCGCGGCTGGCGATGTTGTACTTGTCACCCAGGTCGTCGCGGCCCACGGCGTGGAAAAAGGCTTTCCAGTGACGGTCCGTGTACGGTAGCGCGCAGATCCAGCCGTCCGCGGTCTGCGCTGGCCGCCGTCCGCCCTGCAGCAGGCGCGCATAGCCGGCCGCGCCGGTGGCGGGCTCGAAGGTCAACCCCGCCAGGTGCTCGGCCATCACGAAGCTGGCCATGGTTTCCAGCATTGGTACCTCCACCGCTTGCCCGCTGCCGTGGCGCTCGCGGTACAGCAGTGCTGCCATCACCGCGTTGGCCAGCGCCATCCCGGTGGTCTTGTCGGCGATCAGGCTGGGCACATACTCCGGCCGGCTGCCAGCAACCGCGCCCAGCGACACCAGCCCGCAAGCGGCCTGGATGATGTCGTCGAAGGCCGGCTTGTCGCGGTGCGGGCCGTCCTGGCCAAAGCCGGTGGCCACGCAGTAGACGATGCGCGGGTTCAACGCTGCCACCGCGGCGTAGCCAAAGCCCAGCCGCTCCATGGCGGCCACGCGCATATTGTGGATCAGCACATCGGCGCCAGCGATCAGGCGCCGCAGCGCCGCAGYGCCCGCAGGCGTTTTCAGGTCCAGCACCACCGAACGCTTGTTGCGGTTGAGCGCCAGGTAGATTGAACTCATGCCGGCGTTGCGCGATACGCCGTTGGCGCGCATGAGGTCGCCTTCCGGCCCTTCGATCTTGATGACGTCCGCGCCAAGGTCGGCCAGCGATTGCGTGGCCAGGGGGCCCAGCACTACGGAAGTCAGGTCGAGTACGCGAATTCCCTCGAGCGGGCCGGCGCAGACGGGTTTCTGATGTTGCATGCGGCCCCCTCAGCGGCGCTGGAAGACGGGCGCGCGGCGCTCGGCCATCGCCGCCACGCCTTCGCGGAAATCCGCGGTGGCGAACTGCACGCGCTGGATGGCCAGCTCACGCTGGTTGGCCGCCACGATGCAGTCGGCCAGCCCCAGGCGCAGCGTCTCGCGTGTGCTTTCCACGGCCAGCGGCGCCGAGGCCGCGATATCGTGCGCGAGCGCCAGCGCGCGGGCACGCACCTCGGCCTGCGCCACCAGTTCGTCGGCCAAACCGATGCGCACCGCTTCCTCGCCGTCGATACGCCTGCCCGTGTACAACAGCAGCGCGGCCTGCTGCTCGCCGACCAGGCGCGGTAGCGTCACGCTCATGCCAAAGCCGGGATGGAAACCGAGCCGGTTGAAGCTGGCGCTGAAGCGCGCTTCACGGCATGTGACGCGGAAATCCGCCACCAGCGCCAGGCCCAGCCCCGCGCCGATCGCGGCACCCGCAACAGCCGCCACGATGGGCTTGCGGTTGCGGTACAGCTTCATGGCCTGTGCGTAGAAGGCCGATGGGTCGCGCGAGACGCTGCCCTGATCGGCGCCGCTGAAATCGGCCCCGGCGCAGAAAGCGCCCACGCCGGATGACAGCACAATGGCGCGGCAGTTGTCGTCCTCGTCAAGTTGCAGCAGCGCTTCAGCCAGCCGGCGCATCACATCGGCGTCGACAAAATTGTGGGGCGGGCGGGAGATCTCGATCTGCGCAACATGCTGGTCGCGTGTCAGGACGATTTCGGGGCTGGATGCCGAGGTCATGGCGAAGGGCTCCGGGTAGTGGAAAGGCACCCAGTATTCGCCGATGCGGATTCCCGCGCTACACTACAATTTCGAATACCGAAATTACTTGCAGCACGCCGACGCTGGATTGGCGGGCCTGCGGCCAACGACATGCCTGATCCGCAACCCTATTCCGCCCCCGCTTCCGACCCGGATTCCCCCGTCAAATCGCCCTCGAGCCGCGAACTCACGCACAGCACCGGCCAGTTCACGCGCCAGACCGGAGGCAGTCAGTCGCTCGAGCGTGGCCTGCTGCTGCTGCGCGCGTTCCGCGTCGGCTCTTCCAGCCTGACCAATGCGGACCTGGCTGCGCGCACCGGCCTGCCGCGCCCCACCGTCAGCCGCCTCACGCGCTCGCTGGTGGACAGCGGCTTCCTGTGCTACGACGCCACCGAGCGCGCCTATCGGCTGGCGGCCGTGGTGGTGAGCCTGGCGGACGCCTTCCACCACGCCACCACGGTGCCCGATATCGCCCTGCCGCTGATGCGCGAGATCGCCGAGGCGGAAAAGGTCAATGTCGGCCTGGCCGTGCCCGACCAGACCGCCATGGTCTACCTGGCCGCGGTGCGCCACAGCCGCGACAGCGTATCGCGCACCCGGCGCGTAGCGCCCGGCACGCGCGTTCCCATGGAACTGACCTCGATCGGCATGGCGTGGCTGGCCGCGGTGCCGGCCGGCGTGCGCGACCATTTCCTCGCACGGATCGCGGAGAAGGCTGGCGGCGAATGGCCGGCCTTGCACAAGGAATTGTCGCGTGGCATTGCCCAGTCCCAGGCGCAAGGCTATTGCACCGCCAACTACCAGCCGGGTCACCTGACCGCCGTGGGCGCGGCGTTCCGCGGGCCGGACCACCAGTGGTATGGACTCAATATCAGCTTCCCGCACAAGCCCAGCGAAAAGCCGCGTGATGTGGCGCGCTATGCGCCGCTGCTGCTCGGTCTGATCGAGAAGATCAGCGTGTCATGCGGGATGGAGGACGGCGTGGAGTCAGCATGACGGCCCGCGGCTAGCGCGGGGCCGGCATGGCGCAGCGAGGCGGGAATCCGGGGTGCGCGATGGCTTCCGGTCTGGCCTGCCGTTTGCCAAGCGGCAGATCAGGCAAGCCCGAACGTAAGCCCGAGCGTAAGCGTCCCGCAAGGCACCCTTACAAACCAACGTGATGGACCCAGCCGGCAGGGCCAGCGGCCTGGTTGCGCTGAATCTCCACCAGCCGCTCCCTTAGCACCTTGACGGTGTTGCCGGCGGCGCCGTTGCCGATCGCGAAGCGCGTGCGCGCGGACCGCACTTCGCCAATGGCCACCAGCGTCGCCGCCGTTCCGCAAACAAAGGCCTCGGCCAGGCGTCCGCTTTGGGCGTCCGCCTCCCACTCCGGGTACGAATACCGTCGCTCTTCCACCACCATGCCCATCTCCCTGGCCAGTTCGATCACCGAAGCCCGGGTGATGCCCGGAAGAATCGAGCCGCTAAGGGGCGGCGTGACCAGGGTGCCGTCGTCCATCACGAAGAAGATGTTCATGCCACCGAGTTCCTCCACCCAGCGGTGCTCGGCGGCATCCAGGAAGACCACCTGGTCGCATCCGTTCGCGGTGGCCTCGCTTTGTGCGACCAGGCTGCCGGCATAGTTACCGCCGCACTTCGCCTCGCCGGTGCCGCCGGGCGCGGCGCGCGTGTAGTTCTCGGATACCCAGACGGAGACCGCCTTGTCGCCGCCCTTGAAGTACGGGCCCACCGGACAGGCGATCACGCAGAAAATGAACTCGGAGGCAGGCTTGATGCCGAGGAACACCTCGTTCGCAAACATGAAGGGACGCAGGTAGAGGCTGCCCGAGCCATGCGGCACCCAGGCCTGGTCGACCCGCACCAGTTGCTCGATCGCTTCCAGAAAGAGCGATTCGGGCAACGCCGGCATGGCCATGCGCTTGGCCGACGCCTGGAAGCGGCGCGCATTCTCGAGCGGGCGGAACAGTGTCACGGCGCCATCCGCGCCACGATAGGCCTTCATGCCCTCGAAGATCTCCTGGCCATAGTGGAGTACAGAGCACGCCGGATCGATCAAGAACGGCTTGCGGGCGGTGACCTTGGCGTCCTGCCAGCCCTGTCCTTCACGCCAGGTGATCGTCACCATATGGTCAGTGAAGACGCGGCCGAACGCGGGGTCGCGCATCAGTGCATCCCGCGTGGCCGCGTCGAGCGCGTTCGGGTTGGGTTCGAGGCTGAAAATGGTTTGTTGCGTCATGAGCGCGATTCTTCCTTCGCTGTCGTTGGGGACTGGCAGCAGAGCGAACACCCCTGTCTGCCGCCGGCATGGCACGTGGCTTTGCGTGAAATCCGAGGGTATCGATGATCGCATGCTGGCGCCCAGTTTGTCTCCCATGTCATTGCAGGCCCCATCGCCAGGCACTCTGCACTTTCGCTCGGACTTTCGCTCGAAGCTAGGGATGAAGGCCTCGAAAGATGGCGTTAACAAGGATTGACCTTCGCTACGGACATTGCTTAGCCGCTACAACAAGCCAATTGGCACATGGACGTTATGTTAAATTATTACGCTATATAAGAAGGAGTGCGGCGATCCCATTGGTTTGAGTGGGACCCCGACAGCCGCGAAAGCCTGCAGGCAGCGACCGCCCACGGCTCGATATCCAGCCGCGGTCCTGGGGGTGGCAGCAACGCGCAAGCCGGCGCAGGTTGCTACCCGGGGGCCACGCGATCGCCAGGCTCCTAACACTTCCCTCACGTAATAGGGAAAACGTCACGTCATTCGGCCCCAATCGTCGTTACCGGAACCCAGCGGCCACCTTTTACCTGATAGAGCGTCGACGTCGGATTCTCCCAGGCCCCCATCTGGCTTTCGACCGATCTGCGGGACGGTAATCAGGCTCTGTTCGAGCCGATGAATCGCGAGCGCAAGCTGCGCTTGTTCAACGAACTGGTACGCATCGGTTTCAAGGAAATCGAGGTGGGCTTCCCCGCTGCGTCCAGAACTGACTTCGAAGTCGTGCGTCATCTGATCGACGCAAATCTCATACCGGATGACGTGACCCCGATGGTCATGACGCAATTGCGCGAAGACCTGATCGAGGAAACCGTACGCAGTGTTCAGGGCGCGCGCCGGGTGATTGTGCATTTCTACAATGCCATCGCTCCGGCCTGGCGCGAAATCGTCTTCGGCATGAGCGTGCCGCAGATCATCGAGATGGTTGAGCACCATATCGCGTTGTTCGGAAAGCTGATCGCGCAACATCCGCAAACGGAATGGGTGCTCCAGTATTCTCCCGAGACCTTCTGCATGGCGGAATTGGATGCGTCGCTCGCCGTGTGCAATGCCGCCATCCGGGCATGGGATGCCGGACCGCAACGGCCCATGATCGTCAATCTCCCCACGACGGTCGAAGTTTCCACGCCCAATGTCTTTGCAGATCAGATCGAATGGATGCACCGCAGGTTGGAGCGGCGTGAGCATATCGTGCTGTCGGTGCATCCGCATAACGACCGTGGGACGGGTATCGCATGCGCCGAGCAGGCGATGCTGGCGGGCGCGCAGCGGGTCGAGGGCTGCCTGTTCGGCAATGGCGAGCGCAGCGGTAACCTGGATGTCGTGACGCTGGCACTGAACCTGTACACGCAGGGCATCGCGCCGGGACTGGATTTTTCCGACATTGCCGCGGTCGCGCGCATTGCCGAGGAATGCACCGCCTTGCCTATTCACCCGCGTCATCCCTACGTCGGCGATCTGGTGTTTACCGCATTTTCCGGTTCGCATCAGGATGCCATTGCCAAAGGTTTTGCCGCGCAGGACCCCAACGGGATCTGGCGTGTTCCTTATCTGCCGCTTGATCCGCACGACCTGGGACGCACCTACGACAGCATCGTGCGTGTCAACAGCCAGTCGGGCAAAGGCGGCATTGCGTTTCTCCTGCAACGCGATTACGGCGTGGTGATACCGCGCCGCATGCAGATCGAATTCAGCGCCATCGTTCAGGAACTGGCCGATGCCAGCGAAGCCGAGCTGACCAGCGAGCAGATCTGGGCCGTCTTCGAGAAAACCTATCTCGTCCATGGCGATGACAAAGCAGGTCATGCCTATCGACATCATCGTCTGTTCGATACGCCGGAGGGCCAGGTCATTGAACTGGAACTGGCGTCACCGGACGGGACTGTGCTGACGCGCCAAGGCGTCGGCAATGGCCCCATCGCGGCAACGGTCGCTGCCCTTGGCCTGCCATTGCGGATCGACAGCTACGAGGAGCGCAGCCTTAGCACGGGTGCGGACGCTTTGGCAATGGCGATCGTAGAAACGGCATGGCCTGGTTTACCGGGTTCGCGCTTCGGCGTGGGAAAGCACCCGAACATCGTTACCGCGTCGGTGCTTGCGGTACTGAGTGCTACCGCGAGATTCTCCAAAGCGGTTGTCGCCGGCTAGCCGGCTTGAGGGATGCCCTCAATTGCACCTGGCAAAAGGCCCGCCGTTTAAAGGCGGGCATCTCTTTGTCGTGGGGCTCCGCTTACTCGGCTTGACTGAAAGTTGCCCTGGTTGTGAGGGCGTTGGCGAAGCCATGGTTGACATCACGGTGACCGACCTCGTCGGCGCGCACCGCCACTACCACGTCACGCAGGCGGGCATTAGTGGGCAGGTTCCAGTATTCGATCGCGAACGCTGGGGCGGAAACGTTCTCGACGCGACCAGCATCGATTTCGGCTAGGTAGAGGGTGTAGCTGATCACAGCTTGTTCTTCGAAATACCCAACCAGCCGGTGCGCGGTCCGGGCGGACACCAGATACAGAAGGAAGTAGGTCACGAAGAAGGCGGCCTGCACGAGCAAGATCACGACTCGCTCAAACCAGCTCGGCCGGGCGAGCTGGATGAACGTCATCAGGTGCATCCGTTCGTTCTCTGCTTCCTCGAGCAGAGTGCGAATCCACCCTTCATCGGCCACCATCCAGCGCAGGCAACGCAGATGGACCAGCATGCCACCAACCATGCCAGGCACCGCCGCCACGGTTTCGAGCACGATGGCGCGGTTCCCATAGCGCTTGGCAAAAAATGTATCGGCGAAAAAGCGCAACGTCATCGTGATGGCCAAGGCGACGCGGTCGGAAAGGCCGGCGGCATTGTGATGCGTATCGAGGTCTGCCGACGGGTTGATGGGGGCTTGCATGATGGGCTCCAAGTTTTGAGCGTTGCGATTGCGATCGTTCATGAGAGGTGGGTGGCCGGCCCGCACCCCCTAAACATGTATTTACGATACACCTTTAAAAGAGCGGCAACAAGGCGATTTGCTGCTTCGCAACATGTCACGGGCGATTATCGGACTTTGCGTGGAATGACTCGGATTCATCATGTGCACCACAGCGCACTATTCCGAACCTCGGTCACCCGCTTTTTTCCCTGGGATTGGATACCGCACCGGCATGGAGGCGTGTGACAGAAAAGCCGCCTGCGGCCGAACTGCCTTCTTGCTACCCTTCTTGCTACTATTCGCGCTCGCGACACGCCTGCAACGCTTGGCAGCGCGTAGCGCACTCGTCCTCACACCGCTCTGCAAAACACAAAGAAATATGACGACACTGCCGCCCAAGCACGTCATGGACCTGCTGCTCGACGCGATCTGCGTCGTCGACCGCCAGGGCCGTTTTCTGTCCATCACGGGGGCTTGCGAAAGCATCTTTGGCTACCAGCCGGAGGAGATGTTGGGCACGCCGATGATTGACTTTGTCCATCCTGAGGATCGGGCGAGAACGCTGCAGGCTGTCGAGCGGATCGAGGCTGGCTATCTGCAGCGTCATTTTGAGAATCGTTATGTGCGCAAGGACGGCAGTATCGCGCACATCATGTGGTCGGCACGCTTGTCCGAGTGCAAGAACCAGCGGGTGGCGGTGGCCCGCGATATTTCTGACCGGGCCCTCGCGCTGGCAGAGGAGCGTTTGCTGTCCGATGGCTCGTCGGTGGAAGCACATTGGCGGCTGTCCGCCAAGCCCCCTACGCTGACCCCGCCGGGGTTCCCGCCCATTCCACTGTCTGCGCAGGATTACACGGTCCTGCATGCCCTCGCCAGCGGCGATGAATGCGTGACGCGCAAGGCCATCGTGCGAGCGCTTGGCGAGGATTACCTCCATTACGACCAGCGTCGACTGGATACCCAGATGCGGCGCCTGCGCCGCAAAGTCGAGCAGGTGGGCGGCCTGCGGTTGCCCGTATCGACAGTGCGGGGCGAGGGCTACCGGGTCTACCAGAAGATCGTGATCGACGGCTAGTGCCGGGGTCTGACACCAAGGCCGCATGGTGCGGGCCGCCGGTTTGCTCAGATTTGCTCAGACAGCGAAGGGAACTGCACTCTTATTCTTTTGGCTTTGAACATAGCCAGACTGGCGATCGTCAGCTTGCCTCGCGCGCGATCCATGAGGATTTGAATCGGATGCAGCAACCTCGACTCTCCGCACTTAGTCGTGCGGAGCTGGACCTTGCATTTACGTCGTTTGCGGGGATGGATGGCGGCAACCTGGCCGCCGCCATCTGGGTGTGCGACGTGGCCCCGCTGTCTGACTGCGTACCGATATCGGTAGCGTTGCAGGGGCAGCCGATACCCGGGGCATGGGATAGGGAGTTCCGTTCGCGCCATGCCCACCTATTGCCGCGCTGGCAGTCGCATTACCGCATCGCACGGATGTTGGCTGCAGCGCGGTCAGCCGCCTTGCCTCCGGGGCGCATTCCGATCGATGCACGGGAGTACTTTGACCGATATCTCTATGCGCCGAATGGATGGGAATTCAAGCTGAATCTCTTCCCACTGCCTGAGAGGACAGATTACACATTGCCCTGGAGCAAGGTACTCCGCGAGTTGCAGGTGCTGGGTGTCAAGTCGGAGTATTTACACCTGTGTCGCCTCGGTGGGCGCTTTCGCTTCATATCGTCGCTGCGCCGCCAGTACCGGCCCCGCGTGGTACTGTGCCTCGGTGAACGCCACGCGCGCGACTATTTGCATGCGTTCGGCTTCGAGGACGTGGAGGGAGCCGACGTGCTCCTGCAGCCGGCCGATTTGGTGCGGCGCTTGCAGGTTTTCGAGCATGATCAGACCGCGCTGGTACTGAGTCCGCGCCTTGGCGGCGCGCAAGGGCTGAGTTCCGACGTGCTGCTCGACGCGCTGGGCACCTTCTTGGCGAAGTGGCTTCTCCCGACGGACTTTCCGCCCTGCTTGGGCGTATCCGATGCGCCTTTCGTTGCGCAGCCCGCAGGTAAGGCCTTGCCGACAACTGAGGCGCTCGCATTGAACGAAGCACGGGTGGCCGCCGGAAATGGCTTGGCATCCTGCATCATGCCCCAGTAGAAGAACCGGCCCTTCACTGTAGACAGCCAGATGAAGTCCCAGCACAAACCTGGTTCGGACCACCTGTCCAGCGCGTCGTCGGCTGCCGTGGCTGCGGGCTCCGGCTGCGGAAATGCCCGTGGCCCTGGGCCGTGACTCGAACCAGGCATGAGCCAGAGTCACGATGGAGCGGTGAAGGGAATCGAACCCTCGTCATAACATGGACCTGCCGTCGCTGCGGAAAAGCTGTGCGCTTGGCAGCGCATTGCAAGCGTGGCTGCCTGTAAAGGCGCGTCTGGCATAGCTCGTGCACGCTCCCACGCTACTTGGGCATCCCTTCATACAGGCTGGTGACGCCGTCCATCACCTGGAGAATACGCTCGCTGGTCGTGGCGATGTTTCTCAACTGTTCCGCGCGACTGACCCCGGTCAGATTGAGCGCCTCTTCAAAGAACAGCCACTGCGAGCCGGCAAGCTGCAGTTCGCGACGGATTGCCTCTGTGTTTTGCGGTGCTGCGGTAAGAAGTTCCTGCGCGGCTGCGAATTCCCTGGTAGCCGTGTCCAGATCCTGCGCCATCTGGGGGGAGCTAATGCCCCAGGCGCGGAACATGCTGATCTTGGCGATTCTCTGCGAGAGCATCCGCTGGCGGCCGGCAACGTTGATCAGCTTACCCGTCACGGTGCCGGAATGTTTCTCGAGCAGGAGGGTTCCCTGTTGCGCAAGTTTCAGCACGTCCTCGCTCATTCTTGCGATTGCTTTCGCGCTATCGAGATTCGGATCGCCGCCGGACAGCAACTGCTTATAGGGAATCCAGGTCTGCTCGAGCCTGGCGTAGATGTCCTTGATCTCCGGCGTGGGCGCGAACGCCTTCAGCTCCATGAGCTGCTTGTCAAAGAGCGCCACGGACTGTTCGAGGACCTTCTTCGAACGTTCGACTTCAACACCGAGGCCAGCCTGGCAGTAAGCCTTGGCCATGCGCTGAGACAGCATGCGCTGGCGGCCCGCCTTGTTGATCGCCGCGTTGATGGTTAGCGATTCGGCCGAAGCAGCCCCGGCCAAGGCCAGCGCCAGGACGCTGCAGGCAATCAAGCAGAAGGAACAGACGTAACGTTTCAAGGGCGTCTCCACATTAAACTTTGATTGGGCCTTTGGACGCGTCGCTCGAGCCGACGACGTGTCGGATCAGCTGATCCATCTCCTTGATGATGTCCGCAAGCACCAGCGTGATCACCGCGAATTCCCTGCCGTACTCTCCCGCCCGTGCCGCCGAGATGCGCGCATTCATTGCGACGATGTTCGCTTGCATCGAAATACCGCCGAGCCGCTCGACAAGATCGGTGTGGCGTTTGCGCACCGCGACCTCGCAACGGTGCATCTCCTCCTGGTAGGCCTGCGTGACGGTCTGCAGCAGTTCAAGCACTGGCGTGGCCTGCGCCACCAGCACATCGAGGGATGGCGCTCGCCGGCTGGTGTCGGCCAGCACTAGCGGTGCGTCTATCGCTGTCCTAACCTGGGCGATGAACTCACGGATACGCGCGTCAGCGCGCGGACTACCAAAATACAGTTGCTGCAAAGCGCCGGAGAATGCGCCGGGCAAACGCGCATTGCCCGTTACGAGATCCGAATGCGCCGACTCGAACATTGACAGGCACTTGCGTGCGATATCGAGCGCGGCAGTGTCTCCCCGCGAAGCGAGCAATATCTGGAGGACGATCCGTTGCGACAGCATGCGCTGCCTTCCGGAAAGGTTGATCAGTCCGCCGATGGTTTCGGCGGACACTTCGGCCTCGGGTGACTGAGTAGAGAAAGCGTTCATGCCATGCCTTGCAGGTTGTGTCGACGCAGACGCGCACCGCGCTGACCGGCAAAGAAAAAGCGCCCCGAAGCGAGATGCCCGCAAACCGGTTGTCCGGTTCGTGATCATTTCGCTTCGGGGCGCCGTTGCCCGGGATGCTCCATGTCGGAGCGTGTCATCGCGACTTGCCAAATTGTTTCAAGGCCGCCGTTGGCCTGTGTGTCGCCAACGCAATATCCATGCCATGGTTTGCGGAAGCTGCATCAGGCTGCGGGCGCAGGAAAATGGCACGGCGGGACCGAACCGCGCACCGATCCCGTGCCAGATGCCTCATCACGACGCGCGCGCCGGGGCACGGCCTACTGGTCACGGGTAGCGCCCGGCTTGACGAGAAGTGCTTTGTCTGCCGCATCGCCCCCATGAACGGCAAATACGTCTTTGGCCAGATCGATACCCACGATAACCATCGACATGGGACGTCCGCTCCGGTGGTCGCGATGGCGTTTCAACACGCCGTCCTGACACCTCGATGCCGACTTGCGGCTTGCGCCGCAGCCTCGGGACGGGGAAGTCCCTTCCAGTCGATTACCCAACGTTCTGATCGGTCTGCCCACCGTGGCGGGGGCCATGACCTCTCTCGGTGGCCCGAGCTCAGCGCGCCTTTACCACCGCCCATACCCAAGCCGTTGCGCCCCTCTCACGGTGCGCCGTGGCGCTGGCGGCTCCTGCACCACTGCGACCTGCTCGCGGGTGCGCTCCGGGTCCGTCGAGAATTGGGTACGCAACGCATGCAATCGCCACTCGATCGCCTCGATCTGGTTTGGGCAAGGGGTCCTCGACGAAGTCTGCGCTATGTCTTCGGTGCGTCCATCCTCACCTTCGTCGGGCCGATCTCCGAGACATCCACCCACGCCTTTGCATCGAAGCAGAACTCTGCGATGGCGCATGTGGCCATGTCTACGACCGTGCCAGATAGCCGCTGCGCAAGGCCGGTGAACTCGGGATTGTGGCCGAAGAGCATCACGCGGCTTAGCCCGTCATCGAGTGCGCAAATGACGGCAAGCAAGTTGTCCGGGCTGCTGGCGTAGAGGCGTTCATCGATGACGATGTCCTTGCGCTTGTAGCCAATCTCGTCGGCGATGAGTTGTGCCGTGGTCAGCGCACGCAACGCCGGGCTCGACACGAGCAGATCGGGCTCCACCCCGCGATCAGCCAGGCGTTTGCCCATCTTGGATGCGTCATGACGGCCGCGATCGTCCAAGGGTCGCTGCCGATCGTACAAGGATGGATCGTCGCGACTCGATCTGGCATGCCGCACAAGAAACAGAGTTTTCATGATCGAGCCGAGGGGGTAGCCCCTTAATGATAGCGAGGATTATCAGCTCCATGCCCTCAACCTGAGCCAAACCAAACCAAGTAGCCTGGTCTGTGGGTCGGGGCACCACGACGGCGCACTCGCCAGAACTGGTCATCACAACTTGGTAGAGTAGAGATGTGGCGCGGTGA
The DNA here is from genome assembly GCF_052113425.1 of Cupriavidus sp. YAF13. Classification (NCBI taxonomy): domain Bacteria; kingdom Pseudomonadati; phylum Pseudomonadota; class Betaproteobacteria; order Burkholderiales; family Burkholderiaceae; genus Cupriavidus; species Cupriavidus sp. YAF13. The sequence continues at coordinate 126,737 of NZ_JBFRDD010000003.1, read as the reverse complement.
CGGTAGGTCCAGGCATCGATGTTTCCGCCCCTTTCGTTTGGCGGTGCCCTAATAGCCTGACCATGGTTCCGTTTCCACATCCCCCTCATCGAACCGGACGGGCGGATCTCCCGCATCCGGCTCTCGGACAAGACTGCACGCCTTCACCCTCGCCAGGCTGCACCCCCGCGCGCGGTCAGACGTACGAGCCCATAGTGCCCGTAGAGGTGCGAGAGTGGATAGCTTCCGCCCCTGCGTCGTCTGACCTTGTATTTGTTGCGCAGCCACCGGCGCAACCGCGTCGCGGCGTAGCTGTCGAGTGCACGGTATGCGCGACTGACCGTTCCTACCTTGAAGTAGTTGGCCCGGCCGCGCAGCATGCGGTTCAACTTGCCCACCATCGCCGTGGTCTCTTGCCATCCCGTCTTCAGGGCGGTCAGCGCATGGACCTTCTCGACCATCCGCCGGATACTCTTCTTCGACGGCCGCATTCCCATGCGGGGCTGGCCAGTCTTTGCCGAGTAATTCCGCCCAAACGTGTATCCCAGGAAGTCGAACTCGCCTTCCGGAACCCGACAGATTCGTGTCTTCTCCTCGTTGACCGTGAGCTTCAGCTTGCCCATGATCGCTCGCATCGCTGACAGGGCTTCATCAGCCTTGCCGCATTTGCACAAGATCACGAGATCATCAGCGTAAGTCACGATCCGACTGCCAAGGCTGTGCTCCAGCCCGAGCTTCTTCCACGCCAGCACAAATCGACGCATATACAGATTCGACAGTAGTGGTGAGATGGGTGCCCTGGCCTCCGTCGTCCGCTTCTTCCGGCCGCGCGGGTCAGCTTCTTCGACAGCACACTCCAGCCACGTCTTGATCAGATGCAGCACACGCCGATCAACGATCCGCCGCGCAAGCGACTGCATCAGCTCGGTGTGTGGGATGCTGCCGAAGTAGTCCGCTAGGTCGGCGTCAACGACGTCCGTGTGACCGCGGTGCAGCCGCTCTTCCACTTCAACTACCGCTTGCTGGGCATTGCGGCCCGGGCGATAGGCGTACTGCTCTGGTGGAAGGTCGGCCTCGAAGATCGGATCGAGCGCCAGCATCGCTGCTGTCATACACACCCGATCCCGCAAGGTCGAGATGCCCAGTGGCCGCAGTTTGCCATTGGCTTTCGGGATGAACACTCTTCGGATAGGGTCCGGTCGGTAAGTCTCCTCTCTGAGCGCAAGCGCCAGTTCGCCGAGCCACCGCTCAACCCCGTACGCTTCGACATCCGCGAAGTCCTGACCATCCACACCCGGCGCGCCCTTGTTGGAGCGGCACTGGGCGTAGGCGTGAGCCAGAATGTCGTCGCGGCTGATCTTGTCATATAGGGCATAGAAGCGATAACCGGCTTCTGCCTTCGCTTTCGCGTGTAACGCCATCTGCAGCTTCTGAACACTAATCGGAGTTGATAGGTTGCCCAATCTCCTGTCCCTCACTACGTCTTGCGTCTGTCTTGAACTGAGGCCCCTTTCCTCCACCGGCATTACCCGGCTTCCACGGTACTACGAGCCTCTCCGCCACCCCACGGCGCCCGGCCTGTCCCTCGCGGGCGTCCGGTTGATCATCCCTGACCGCGCCATGGGGCTTCCCGTGTTGCGTGCCCTTTCCTTGTGTACATGCTGTCGCCACTACCCCGGCGCAGCGACTGGCGGTACTGCTTCGCTCATCCATCCAGTCGTGTCAGCCTTCCCCGATATGGCTGTCGGGTCGGCCTGCGCATCGTCCTTTTCGAGGCTTGCTCAGCGTTCACTCACGTTACGGCCTGCACACTTGCGCTGTCACCGTATTTCGTGACACGCTTACCCGAAGGCTTCAGCCATTTCGTTACCTCCATAGCTGCTCCGGTTGCTTCCGGCTGGAGCGGATTGCCGGGTGGGGCTTACACCCACTGGAAAAGCGCCGCCTTTGCACGGCGCACGCCAGAACCGGACATTACCGCTTGGCCGCTAGAGGTTATGTTAAAACGTTGTGTTGAGACAGTCAGCCAACACCATCCGCTAGCACCACCGCCCAAGCAGACGGGCATGAGTCCCCTTGCCGTCAATCGGCGAAGCCCCAAAAAATCCCACTCCAGCGTACTGGCCATCGGGGGCAAGTCACCCGCGCCCGCGGCATTGAGGGCGTCGCGGCTTAGCCTGCCTCAACACGATTGCGCCCTTCCCCCTTGGCGCGATACAGCGCCGAATCGGCCCGTGCCAGCAATTCGTCAAGAGTCGCTTCCCCGGCCTCGATGCTGGCCAGCCCCAGGCTTGCCGTGCAGGCGGGCTGCCCCGAGATGGCCGATTGCTGCTCGACTGCGTGCCGCACGCGCTCGGCCATGGCGAGCGCGGTCTCCATGCCCGTATGCGGCAGCAGCACGACAAACTCTTCGCCGCCAAAACGGCCGAGATGGTCCGTGTGGCGCAGTGCCCGCCCTACGATTTGCGCGAAATGCGCCAGCACGCGGTCACCCACCAGGTGTCCGTGCTGGTCGTTGATACGCTTGAAGTGGTCGATATCCATCAGCAGCAACGACAGTGGCTGGCCGCCGCCGCGCCGGTTCTTCAGCTCAATGCTTCCTGCTTGCAGCACGGCGCGGCGGCTCAATACGCCCGTCAGGTCATCGCGTTGCGCCAGGTACTCGAACTGCGCACGTAACCGCTCGCTCACAGTCAGAAGCAGCCCAAGGCAGACGAAGAGCGACGCGAAGCAATACGCTGCAAGGTACGCGGTCTGAATAGCCGAAGGGGCAAACCGCGAAGTATCGGCGGCATCCTGGAACAGCGTCGTCGCTGCCCGCATCAGCAAGGCCAGCCCCTGGAAAGCGAGGACAACCGCCATGAAACGCGGCGCAAAACTCCGGCCGTGCTGCCAGGTCAGCCGCGCATGGGTCAGGCATATTGCCGCCAGCACCGAGGTCAGCAGCAACACGCGGATCCGGTAGTCGGGATGGACCAGCAGGAACCAGGTAATGCCAGCCAGGCAGCCAATGCCCAGGGCGAGCCAGCTTTTCCAGGTGCAGGGCACCCCGTAGAAGCGCTGGCTGCCGAAGTAGAACAGTGCGCAGCCCGAGAGCAGCAGCGCGTTGCCGCCAAGTGCGACGAGCACGGCCGGCCACTGCCCGTCCATCGCATAGAACGCGGTGGAAAGCGCACAAAGCAGCGGTGCCAGCGCCCAGGGTAGCAACCCTTTGATGGAGGCAGGATAGGCGCGGCGAAAGGCCAGCAGGACGATGCCCAGGGCGATATTGATCATCCCCGTCATCGCCGACATGGAGCGCAGGTCCAGGTTTAGCATGGGTCAGCCGTGGAGATACAGATTTGACCGTGGTCGTTGACCGGTCGGGATGCCGTTAGGAAATGCGGTCATGTCAGGGTGCCCGTTCAAGCTGGCGGTTTCTCCACAGACGTTCCAGTTAGCTCTGGTTCAGGTACAACGATTTGTGCACATGGCACTGTGCGCACATTGTACCGGCGGTTAGCCACCGCCCAGCCGCCCAGCCGCCAGGTCGGCCGACGCCTGGTAAGGCAAGCAGTGTGTACACTACTGTCCTACCATTTTCGCTTGACCCATGACGATCACTATCAACGAAGACCTCCGTGCCTATATCGATCCACTTACAGAAGACGAATACGCGGCACTAGAACGCAGCTTACTCACGGAAGGGTGCCGCGACGCACTGGTGTTGTGGGGCGATCTCCTGGTGGACGGACACAACCGCTACAGCATCTGCCAGAAGCACGGAGTCCCTTTCAATACGGTACAAAACCAGACGTTCAAGTCCATGGACGATGTGCACCTGTGGATGATCGACAATCACCTCGGGCGGCGCAGCGTATCGGATTTCCAACGAGGCGTACTCGCATTGCGAAAGAAGGAAATCGTATCCGCGCGTCTGGCGCAAGCGCAAGCCCAGCAGGGCTCCGCAGAGCCTGCCGGGGCTGAAGTCGCCACGCAATCCGGGGCCGGTCCAGTGCTGACTCGCGAGGCTGTTGCGCGCACGGCGCGGGTGAGCAGTGCGACGCTGGGTCAGATTGAAAAAATCCAGAAGACGGCTGCGCCCGAATTGGTCAGCGCGGTAAAGGCGGGGGTGATTTCTATCAATGCCGCGGCTGCCGTGGCCTCCTTGCCTGGCGAGAGGCAGGTGGCGGCCGTTGCCGGGGGCAAGAAGGAACTGCGCCAGGTGGCTAGACAGGTGCGCGAGGCCCGCGTGCCGCCCAAGTCTGACCCGACGCCCCCACCCAGCGACGCCACCCCCGATCAACTTGCCATTCACCGCCTGACGCTATTGGTTGCGCAACTCACAGAAGAGCGCGACCAGTTGAAAAAGAAGGTGCAGCACTTGACGATTGCGCTTGCAGAGGCCCGCGATGGGCTATCGGCTGCGTGAGGCACTCTTGTGAGGCACTCTTATCTGGTGGGCGCGTACAGGTGCCTTAGCTCAAGCACGACTTGCGCTATTCGAGAGCGCGCCGTTGTAGTGCTGCTCGCCTGAACCAAGGCCCATCAATTTTTAGGTACGCATTCTCCGCACGCAGATCGCCTATCGATGGCGGAGCGGGGCCGGCGGCCCCGCTCCCAACGCCGCCGCCTTACTGGCTCAGCCGCGTTACCTTCAACTGCGGGTCCGCCGCAATGGCCTGCTCGCTGAACGGCAGCCGCACCCACCGCTTGGCGGAGTACTCCGCCATCTGGTCAAAGGCGTGCGGCGATTGCCGATCTACGGATTGGCCATACACCAGCAGCGCCTCGGCGACCGGCCCTTGCTCGTCAAAGCCTACGGTCTGCACGTAGCTGGTCCCGAAGTAGACCTGCAGCCCCTTGTCCGACACCGGGGTGCTTTGCAGCTTGTTGAGCACGCCTTCGTATTCCTCACCGCCGTGCAGGGCGATGCGGCCAGTTGGCGCCGTGGCGGCCTGCACCTGGCCCAGCGGCGCATCCAGTGCAAAGCCGGCAGTGCGCATGGCTTGCACGGCGTCCTTCAGTGCCTTGAAGACCTCGGTGCGCACAGACGCATCGCGCATGCGCAGTCCGCGTGGCGTGTTGACCGGATCGGTGGGGTTGAACTCGATGGCGTAGACCTTGGGGATCTTGCTGGCGCGCATCCAGAACTCGCGGAACAGCGGTGCGGCACGGCTGTCGAGGTTGCTGTGGCGGTCCCACTTGCGCAGCGCCGCGCAGCCGTCGCTCAGGTCGGCGTCCTTGGTACCGACGCAGGCATCGAGCAGGTCATCCAGCACGAGTTCACCGGAGAGGTTGCGGTCGCGGAACAGCACGGCCTGCAGGCCGGGCACGTCAAAGCGGTTCCCGGGCAGGCCGTCCTCCCCCGCGAGGCGGCGGCCGATTTCCATCAGGCCAACGCGCGTGCGCAGGCGTTGCGCAACTTCGGTGGAACCCAGCACCGGTGAGAAACCGGTCAGCTTCTGGCTGGGGTTGGACAGCCACGAACTGTCATTGCTGTTGGCGACATAGTCATCGCGTAGCAGCACGGGCATGGCGTTTGGCGCGACCAGCCCCGGTACCGGCGATGCCGCGTCCACCGTCCAGTTGCAGCTAGCCCGCGTGCCGTCCAGCAGGACCATGCCGGTGCCCTGCATCAGCTTGGCGGCCAGCGCGGCGCTGTCGCCGGCCGGCGCGCATTGCTTGAGCATGTCGGCCGATACGTTGGGCGCGACCGATACATCGGCAAACATGGCGCGGCCTTCACGGTCAGTGGCAATGGTGTTGACCCACGGAATGCCCAGGCGGCCAATGGCGGTGCGGATGCCAGCCACGTCGCGCGCGCGGCCGATGTCAAGCCAGGTGTCGACCGAACGCGTGTTGTTGCGGTTGGCGTCGCGCAGCGCGTAGGCCTTTTGCGCGGACCACGGCAGGCCGGCCGCTGGCATGGACAGCACCGGGCCGTATTCGGTCATGTAGAAGGTGTGCGAGCGCTGCTCGGTACGGCCGTCGGGCAGTTTTGCCGCATAACTGACGGTGCGTGGGGTCATCTTGCGCGGCGCGCCGTCCACCAGGTAGGTGGTGGGGTCGCCTTCGGCCAGTTTCAGTTCATACAGCGTGAAGCGGCGGGCGGTGGACACGGTGTGCGTCCAGGCCACGTCCTTGTTGAAGCCGATGCTGATGATGGGGAACGAGGCAATGGACGCACCCATGACGTCCAGCTTGCCCGGTATGGTCAGGTGCGCTTCAAAAAAGCGATTGGTGGTGGTCCACGGAAAATGCGGATTTCCCAGCAGCAGGCCGCGCCCATTGGTGGTGGCTTCCTTGCCAAAGGCCCAGCCGTTGCTGCCGATCGGCGGATCCAGCAGCTGCAGGTCGTTGTTGACGGCTTCGAAGTCGATGCTGGCTACGTCCAGCGCCCCCGCCTGCCGCGCGGTCTTGGCACCGCCCGCAGCCCGGGGCGGCACGGCGGCGACAATGCCCGCTGCCAGCGCACCGGCGCTGGCCTGGATGCTCTTCTCCTCGGCCAGGCGGAACAAGTCGATGGCGGTGACGGGCCGCACCCAGTCAGCGTTGCGGCAGCCAGCCGGGCGTTGGGCCGGCGGGGTATCGCGCAGGTAGCGGTTGTAGCCGGCGATATAGCCGCGCAGCAGTTCGCGCGCCTCTGGCGTGGCCTGCGCGTAGCCGGCGCGCAGGGCGTCGTCATCGATGATGGCGCGGAAGAATGGGTCGGATTCGCTGTTTTTGATGCGCTTGAACGACACCTCGGTACTTTCGTCGGGGCCGAACACGCGCGAGCGGTCGCCGCTGACCGTGACGACCTGGTCGGCCATCAGGCAGACGTTGTCCTGCGCGTATGCGTAGCCCATGCCAAAGGCCAGGCTGGCGTAGTCGTTGGCCTTGATATGGGGAATGCCATAGGCGGTGCGGCGGATCTCGGCGTTGAGTCCGCCCTCGCTCCAGTTGGCGCTGTCGCTGCCTGCGGTGGCGCAGCCGCCCAGGGTGGCGGCCGCCAGCACGGCGCCGCCAAGTGCGGTCGCGCCGCGCACGATGCGTTGCTTCATTGTGTTGTCTCCTCGTTCTTGTGTGTTCTTGTGTCTGTGGGCCCATGGAACGTTGCGCGTCAAAAGGCGACGCGCCATGGTGCCGCTGACATGGTCGGGCATCGGGGCCGTGACAGGTAGAGCGGATTCCGCCACAATTGGTGGCATTCCCGCCATCGGGTCGGCACCTTTCCAACCACAACCCACCGCGCCATGTCGGACGTCTATCTGCTGTGCTACCCCTCGGCCGTTGTCTCCGCTCTATCCACCGCGGTCGACATGCTGGACATTGCCAACACGCTGGCCTCAATGCAAAGGCGGCGGCGCGGCACGGCGGCGCCCTTCCGCTGGCGGCTGGCGGTAGCCGAGCCGCAACGCTGGCAGGCGCTGGCCAGCGTGCTGCGCTGCACGTGCGTGCCGCTGGAAGAGTTGGCCGGCGCAGGCAAGGACGCCATGGTGGTGATCGCGCCACCGCTGTTTGATCACATCGCCGGGCTCGAGCATATGCTGTCACTATTGGACCGCGAACGCGCCGCCATCGCGGCAGCTGCTACGCGCGGCGCGCTGGTGGTGGCTCCGTTTACGGCAGTGGCGCTTCTGGTAGCCATGGATTTGCCGCCGCAGCGCAAGCTGGCGGTGCCGTGGCTGATTGCCAACTGGATGCAGCTGTGCGAACCCGGGCGACGCTTGCAGGCCGACCAGCCAGTGGTCAAGAGCGGCAACCTGCTCAGTTCCCGCGCGCTGGATCGCATGCATGCGCTGTTGCTGCAGGCGGTGGCACATACCGCTGGTAGCGCCCTGGCCCGCACGCTGGGCAACGCCTTGCTGGACCAGCCCGAGCGCGGCGAGGCCGTCAACATCTGGCTGAAGACCGCCGCCGATGCCCCGCGCCTCAGCGTGGCGCTGCGCGCGCGCCGCTACCTGCAGCAGCACCTGGCCGAGCCCTATGACCTGCCCCGGCTGGCAGCAGTGGCGTCCACCAGCGAACGCACACTGCTGCGGCATTTCATGAAGACCGTAGGCATGTCGCCGCTGCAGTTCCTGCACCGATTGCGGGCTGAGCGCGCCTGCCATCTGCTGGAAGTCTCCACGCTCAGCCTGACCGCCATTGCCGAACAATGCGGCTACCAGGATATGTCCGCCTTCCGCAACCTGGTGCGCCGCCATACCGGCCAGACACCGGGCGCGCATCGGCGCGCGCATTCGGTGCGCGCGGAATTGCGGGCGGGGTGAATGCCATGGACAGGCGCCTCAGGCGGCACCAAGCCAGCTTGCGCTTTCATTTCCCCAGCCGTTGCACCTGCCGCCAGCCCTGCAAGGCCGCCCCAAGTTCTTTTGCCGACAGCACGAATTGAGGAGAATCCAGCAAGCGGGAAATCGCGAGATCCAGAAACAGTCGCACGCGCCTGGGCTGTGCGGAGCGGCTTCCGTAGTAGATATGCAGCCCGATGTGCGCGCTGATGTGCGGGAGTAGGACCGGTACCAGCCTGCCGGCGCGGATGTGTGCCGCCGCGGAGAAATTGGCGAGCTGGCCGATCGCTTGGCCAGACAGTACCGCCTGCAATTCGAGTTCGGAGTCGTTGGTCGAGAATGCCGGGGACATCGGCCGACGCTCGAACTTGCCATCGACAGTCAAGTACCACGGCGCCACCGTGCCGGTTGCCGGGTGGCGATAAACACTGCATCGGTGGGTCACCAAATCGTCCGGCGTGGCGGGAACGCCATATGTCGCCAGGTAGGCCGGGGCGGCGCACACGATCATCTGGATCGGGAACAACTGCCGGCCGATCACGCCCTCGCTCGGCGAAGCGCCTATCCTGAAACCGACATCCACACGGTCCAGCACCCAGTTGCCAATGCCATCGTCAAGCTGGACGTCGGGCTGAATGCCGGGGTAAGCCCGGCAGAACTCCTCGAGCAGCGGCATGAGAATTGGCGCGAATGATGATTTCGGGCCCACGATGCGCAGCGGTCCGGCGATGTCATCCTTGGCTTCGCGGGCCATGGCAAGTGCCCTGTCCAGCGCCGCGATTGCCGGCTGGGTGTTCTCGAGCAAGCGCTGCCCTTCTTCGGTGAGCGCCAGGTTGCGTGTCGTGCGGTGCAGGAGCCGAACGCCAAGGTGCTGCTCCAACTGTGCGATTGCCTGGCTGGCCGCCTGCGGCGTGACCCCCTGTGCTTGCGCCGCCCGCCGGATGCTTCCCAATTCGATCGCCTTGGCGAACATGGAGATGGCTCTGAATTCGTTGATCGGCATGATGCTCCCCAGGAAATCGCCCTCCATTATCAAGTTTTCCTTGTCACTGATGCAAGCCGGAACGGCCTAGCGGCTTGAGACAGCACGCTTTAAAGTTGCCGGCATCGGACTTATCGGCGGGAGAACACCATGAACAAGGGCCATGGCAATCGCTATCTCGCAGCGTTGCAAGCACGCGTAGGACGACCAGCGCAGGAGGTCACGAGAACATGATGAAATCCATGGTCATTGCCACCCTCGCGCTGTCGATGCTGCATTCCGCCAATGCGGCAGAACCGGATCTGCAGATTTCACGCGCGGGTTCGCGCCAGCCCCAGACAGCGCCGACGCAGAACTTCACGGGTCCGGTCCAGGTCGAGATGTTGTTCGCGCCCGTCGGGCCGGGCCGCACGTCGGCAGGCGAGGTGACCTTCTCGCCTGGTGCCCGCACCGCGTGGCACACGCATCCGCTTGGCCAGACGCTCATCGTCACCTCCGGCGTTGGCCGCGTCCAGCGCTGGGGTGGGCCAGTCGAAGAGATACGGCCCGGCGACGTCGTGCGCATCCCGCCCAATACGAAACACTGGCACGGCGCGGCGCCGAACAGCGCAATGACGCACATCGCGATCCAGGAAGCGCAGGAAGGGATGACCGTGAACTGGCTGGAACAGGTCAGCGACGAGCAGTACGGCGCGGCCGCCGCCAAGCCGGCGGCACAAGATGCTTCGCAGCCCTCGGTAGCGCAGCGGCGCTTCGGCGACGTGGCGCCCAAGCTGGCGCAACTGACTGACGATGTGCTGTTTGGAGACGTCTGGGCTCGGCCCGGCCTGTCGCCGCGCGACCGCAGCCTGGTCACCGTGAGTGTACTGATCGCGATGAACCGCCCGGAACAGCTGCGCTCGCATATGGCGCTGGCCCGGCGCAACGGCGTCACCGAGGCCGAACTTGTCGAGACGCTGACCCACCTGGCCTTCTATGCTGGCTGGCCCAGCGCCGTGACGGCAGCAGGTATCGCGCGGGAAGTCTTCAACACGAAGCCGCAGTGAAGGGCCATTCGCAGGTGTCCTGTCATACCTGCCCCATTCCCCAGGAAGGAGCCAACCATGCAAGAAGTCACCCTGAACAACGGCATCAAGATGCCGATCCTCGGCTACGGCGTTTTCCAGATCGCCGATGCGGCTGAATGCGAACGCTGTGTCGTCGATGCCGTGCAGGCCGGCTATCGCCTGATCGACACCGCGGCGTCCTATCGCAACGAAGAAGCAGTCGGTCGCGGGCTGAAGCGCTGCGGGGTGCCGCGTGACCAGCTATTTGTGACCAGCAAGCTGTGGGTCGAGGATGCGGGCTACCTGCACACGCGCGCCGCCATCGACAAGTCGCTGGCCCGGCTAGGTTTGGATTATCTGGACCTGTACCTGATCCACCAACCGTACTCGGACGTGCACGGCTCGTGGCGGGCGATGGAAGAGGCGTATCGAGCCGGCAAGCTGCGTGCGATCGGGCTGAGCAACTTCCAGCCGGATCGGCTGATGGACATCCAGGCATTCAATGAGGTTGCGCCGGCTGTCAACCAGATCGAAGTCAACCCTTTCCACCAGCAAACGGAAAGCGTGGATTTCATGCGCGGGCTTGGCGTGCGGCCAGAGGCCTGGGCGCCGTTCGCCGAAGGCCGAAACAATCTCTTCCAGAACGAGCATCTGCTTACCGTCGCGGCGCGCCACGGCAAGACCGTAGGCCAGGTGGTGCTGCGTTGGCTGGTCCAGCGGGACATCGTGGCCCTGGCGAAGTCTGTGCGCAGGGAGCGCATGGAGGAGAATCTCGCCGTCTTTGACTTCGCATTGTCGGAAGACGACATGCAGGCCATCTCACAGCTCGAAACCGGCACGAGCAGCTTCTTCTCGCATCGCGATCCGGCGATCGTCAAGTGGATGAGCGAGCGCCGGCTCGGCCTCTGAGCGCGCTGGCATGCTTCGAAGCGCTGGGCGCGATGGACGAAACCGCATATCCTGGGTTGGGCACCGTCCCTCGGCGCCAAGGCAGTGAAAACGGATCAACCTGCAACCTATGGCACGGCGTGAAACCGCTTCCACGCCTCCGCTTCAAGCTCGCCACAGGAGGAGACAGCGATTCCTCGCTCATCCAGAATCTGGAAAACTTGCTGATCGCGCCCTATGCTAGACGCGCCATCGAGTCCGAGAAGCAGGCTGTACATGGCGTCTCGCAAAACCCCATCGAGCACGTTACGAAGCTGCTCGGTCTGGTCCACCGTCAGCGCCATATTCCGAATCTGCGTAGCGATGACGTTCTCGCCTTGTTCGTCCATAAAGACGGAAAGGAGATCGCTTTTGAGGTCTACCCAGTTTCCCACGAATGTAGCTGCATCCATTTTCTTTGCTCGTTTGCTGTGGCCGGGACACAGTGCGCGGCAGTTTAGTCCGGCGCAAGCTCAATTCGGCAGGGGCCGGGCCGGCGCGTCACGATTGTAGCCTCCCTTGAACGGCCTGATTTGGTTGTGGCCGTCCGATCCAGCGGCCGAGCTACTGCCCTAAACGCTCCCGAAGGAACTCGATGAAGCGCTGCGTTTTAGCCGGCAGCAGACGGGTTTCGGTCATGGCATAAACGGGCATTGGCGTGCCGTGCCATTCCGGCATGATGCGACGTAGCTTTCCGCTGGCCAGTTCATCAGCCACGACTTCCTCCGGCATCAGCACGATGCCCATATCGAGCGTTGCCAGGCGGCGGCTCATGCCAACGCTGTTGAGCATGAACCGCCCGCCCACCGACACCGTGACGCTTCGCCTCCCGTCGCGCAACGTCCACGAACCCGCCTTCAGGATGCTCAAGCACTCGTGCCGATCCAGGTCGGCGGGCTTGTTTGGCTCGCCCGACCGCTCAAGGTAGCCAGGCGAGGCGTAGAGGCAAGGCGTGAGCGAGGCCAACGCGCGTGCGATCAGTTGCGAGTTTTCGGACTCCCCCATGCGGATAGCCACATCGAAAGGCTCGCTGACCAGATCGACCCGTCGCGGAGTCAGGTCGAAATCGAAAGTGATGCCGGGATAGAGGCCGGCAAACTCGGCGATCAAAGGCGCCAGGTAGGTGACTGCGAAATCCACCGGCAACGATGCCCGCAGCACACCGCTGGGCTGGGCAAGCATGTCGCCGAGCTGCTCGTGTGCCAGCCGGGCTTCATCGACGATGCGCTTGCATCGCTCGAAGTAAATCTGGCCGGCTTCGGTCAATTCGATCTTGCGTGTCGTGCGATGCAGCAGGCGCAGCCCGATCGCTTTCTCCAACGCGCTGATTCGCCGCGACAGTGTCGAGTTCGGCACGCCCATCACCTCCGCGGCACTACGAAAGCCCTTGGCTTTGACGACCTCCACGAACAAGGCCATGTCGTTCAACAGCTCCATGCTCGTTGCTCCATCAATGGATCAATGCTCTCCAAATTACCATATTTATCCCGCGTGAGAAGCAGGCGATGATGCCTCCACTACCTTCTGAGGATTCCATCATGAGCAAACTGTTCGACCCCGTCCGTGTCGGCCGCCACACCCTGCAAAACCGCCTGGTCATGGCACCGATGACCCGCAGCCGTGCCCAATTCGACGGCACGCCGGGAGAACTGGCTGCCGAGTATTACGCCCAGCGCGCCAGCGCCGGCCTGATCGTCGCCGAAGGCACCCAACCCTCGGACGATGGACAGGGCTACCTGACCACGCCGGGCATCTACACCAATGCGCACGTCGCCGGCTGGAAGAAGACCACTGACGCCGTGCATGCCAAGGGTGGCCACCTCTTCATCCAGCTCATGCACGCCGGACGCATGTCGCACCCGGACAACACGCCACATCATCGCCAGGGCGTCGCACCGTCGGCCATTGCCCCGGGCACGCAGATGTTCACGGCCAAGGGCATGCAGGACATTCCCGTGCCGCGTGCGCTGACCACCCAGGAAGTGCACCAGACCGTTCAGGATTTCCGCCATGCGGCGCGCCGCGCGGTCGAGGCCGGCGCCGACGGCGTGGAGATCCACGCTGCAAACGCCTACCTGATCCAGCAGTTCCTCGCACCGAGCGCAAACACACGCACCGACGAGTACGGCGGTTCGATCAAGAACCGCGCCCGCTTCGCCCTCGAAGTCGCCGCCGCGATTGCCGAGGAAATCGGTGCGGACAGGACCGCGATTCGCCTGTCGCCCGGCACGACCCTGTGGGGTATCGACGAAGGCGCCGAAGGGCCGGATCTGTACCGCCACCTGGTCGCCGAACTCGACAAGCTGGGCCTGGCCTACGTGCACATCCTGCACCAGGGCAACGAGCCGCTGCTGGCCGACATCCGCAAGCTCTGGAAGGGCACGCTGATCCTGAACCGGCCGAGCCGCCCGCGTGACCAGATCGGGGCCGACGTGGCATCGGGGCTGGCCGACCTGGAAGCCTACGGCCAGATGGTTCTTGCGAACCCGGATTTCGTCGCCCGGCTGAAGACCAATGCGCCGATGAACGAAGCTCGGCACAGTGCCTTCTTCGGCGGCACGGCGCAGGGCTACACCGACTACCCGACCTTGAGCGAAGCCCAAGGAGCCTGAGGCCACCACAACGTGTGCCGGCCGACATCGGCCGCCCACCAACCCGCCCGAGCGTGTATGCCGCCCTCGGCGTCATCCTTCGCCGGCCCGGCCGCGCATTGAATGCCGGCTAGCTGAGCAAGCCTGCGATGGCAATGGCAATGGCAATGGCATTCCAACGTCCCGATGAATGGGTGTAGCGGAAAACGGGAATATCGCAGGCCGCTTCGTTGCGATCATCGAAGCTTCAGAAACATGTGCTGTTCGTCGTAGAACCGCCCATCCACCTTCATTGCGCGGGGTTCGATGCCGAAAGCTGCGAATCCCAATGATTCGTACAATTGCTTGGCCGCCGTGTTTTCCGTATTGACGCACAGATTGCACTGCGCGCTATCCCAGTTCTTGGACGCATGGGCCATCGCAGTATTCAACAGATCCCGCGCGATTCCCTTGCCGCGTTGGTTTGGGGCAACAAATACCCCCCAGATGGTGGCCTTGTGGCTCACTTGCGCGAGCGATTCGCGACGTACGCCAGCGATGCCAACCAGGGTGTCACAAGCAAACGCACCAAAAACAGCCTGCGTAGGCGTTGATTGAATTCGCCCTGCGACTTCACTGACGGAGCGCGCCTCTTCCTCGACGCGGGTCGGCCAGATTGCCGTGGGAGCGTTCTCGATAGCGTGTAGACGGATTGCCTTGAAGATTGCTGCGTCAGCGGCGGTAAGTAGTCGGATTTCAACCGAGGAGGTGGTCATAAAGCCTCAGAAATATGCGTTTGCGTCATTTGAATAATGACGCATTTTTAGAATGCCGCGGTTGCCACGCAACGTCTGGCGTCAATCGCTAGCAACCAGGCATTCATGTCGGCACGCTCCAACTGACGAAATGATATGCCCGGATACCCGGACTCGATGGTTGCATCAATTCTCATTCCAGAACCTCTTAGCGCTGACCATCCCGCATCTTAGCCCGTCGTGCTACCTGTCTGGGGCCTCTGACGCGCAGTACGAACTGGCGCTAGCGCCATCGATCGAGAATTCTGTCGCACGGCATACATGAGCGGCCGCTCATGGCCGCGGGTTCAACCGGTCGATGCAGGATCCTAGCGAAAGCGCTCTAGCGCCGCACTAGCGCGGCCTACAGACACCATGCAGTGCGTCCGTTGGATCTCCGCAACACACCCCACTTCGGAGGCCCCCCACCGTTCTGGTGATGGTAATTTGCAGTCCGCAGAAGAATGACAACGCGAACTATGATCTGGGAGTGCATCCGTGCGAAACGAGACTCCAGCCGTCCCGATCTGGCGGCATGGTCGTTGAAGGTAACGAGGCTATCGATAAGCGGCTGCGCACTTTCGCAGCCGCCATCCCCCGCGACCCAGCGATTCTCTGATTCCGCATGCGATGCGCAGATCAAGGCGCAGATAGTTGATTGAAGGATAGATAGCTCTGGTAAGGGGAGATACTCCATGAATCTGGTACGGGCACTACTGACGACCGTAGCGCTGCTGCTTTCGATCTCGTGCTTGGCGCAGGAGGCAAGCACTCCTTCAGCGCTCGATGCCGAAGCTGCACGACTGCTACTGGAGGGTTCGCGGCTGGTAAAAACGGGCAAGCTAGCAGAGGCGATTGAGGACTTCGACAAGGTAAGCGCCATGTATGAGAGCGCGTTCCGAGGCAGCAAGGCCAGGCTATTTAGCGCTAGATTCCAGCCCGAGGCATTGCTTTACCTCTCGGAAGCAGCCAATGCCAAGACCCCGGCCAGGGTTGTCTCCGGCAATTGGGCCTACGCGTATTACATGAAAGGCTACGTGCTGGTCGAGCTTGGCCGGCTCGCGGACGCCAAGGTTTCGCTGCAACAGGCCATTGATCTAGCCCCGCACAATTCCCAGTTTATTTCGGAACTGGCGAATGTGTATCAACGAGAAAAGGACTGGCCTCTGGCGATGAAGACCTTCCAAGCTGCCGAAACGCAAGCGCGTGAATTTTCTCCACCGGCGCTAAAAAACGCAGAGCTTTCGCGAGCATGGCGCGGCCAGGGATACGTCTACGTAGAACAGCACCAATTCGATGAGGCTGAGGCCCTGTATCACAAATGCCTCGAATTGGATGCCTCCGATACCAAGGCCGCAAATGAACTCCGTTTCATTCAAGCCCAGCGGGTAAAAAAGGACAACCAAGCTCGGTGAGTGCCGGTGCGGCGCGACGGCGACCACGTTCGCCTGGCGAATGCGATTAGTGACCAGATTCTCAAGCGCCCGCATCAGCCGAAGAACCGACAAGTGTCGCCGATGGGAAAGTGCGCGGACAGCTAGGTATTGGCTACCAGCAGTTTCTCAGCATTGCTCGGTGGCCGCAGGCCATCTGTACTGCCCATGAAGTAGCACCCGGCAAGATGATTGCTCTATCCCGGATAGTGGCGCTTCGTAAATGAAAGCCACATTCCATGCAACAGCCAGCTTCCATCTCCAACCAACTCGGAATTCCACGCCTCGCAATGCCGCTCTCACGTACTTCCATCGACGAGTTACGGCGTCGCGGCCTGCGATTGCCCGACGCACCTTCCTTTCCGACCGACCATAGAGCATACCCTTCTGGCTACCTGGTTATGAAGCCTATTAGTGTTCAAGGGAACTCGCTTCCAAGCCTTCGTCGAGACTACGAAAATGGGCACAGTCTTGACGACACGGACACCCCGGTTCCGGTGATCTGGAGTGCTTCAGGTCGTTGGCATGTCTCCGTTTGGGATTGGGCGCCAGGTCCGGGGCCGGGTGACTTCGTGAAGGAATTTGCTAGCGAAGCGGCAGCAATCCATTTCATCGTCCAATATTTTTTCTGCGAGACCCTTGAGTTTCTCGCTCGCCTTGCCGCCGAAAACCAGTCGAGCCCAAGTTAGCACTCCCTGCGCGCTCCAAACGTCTGCTTCCACATGTGCGACTGCAGTAAGTGTCGTCAGCGGAAAGCAGCCGTCTTGAATGGATCTGCTCTGTTAGACCCAGCATCGTTGGGAGAGTCGCCAGTCAGAAGTGCACGCGGGTGCCTCCTCCTGGCCGCAAGCCAACGGTGAGTGATCAGGAGCCGCCTGCAAGGGCCGGATGACCCAAAGCACGCCCGGCACAACACAATTGGCGCCGATTGCGGGAAGTGAATGCACCTCGCATCACTGGTTTGCTGCCGCACAACCGCATTCCGCGTAAGATGTCGAGGTCCATCCACAGTGCCGTCGCCAAGCATGTCAAAGCGAATCGCATACGCATTGCTCGGCGGTCACCGCCATCCACCGGGAGCGCGATGAACCCGACCACCGCCAATCCGCAGGAAATCGTGACGAGCATCATTGTCCACGAGGTCGAGCCCGACGCCGCCGAGCAGTACGAAATGTGGCTCGCGGATATCCGAGCCGCGTGCTCCAGGTTTTCCGGCTACCTGAGCACCGATGTGGTCCGTCCGGTCGGCATGAGCCGCGAGTATGCGACCATCGTCCGCTTCGCCGACTTCAGAAGCCTCAACGCTTGGATGGAATCCGATGTGCGCCGCCAACATATCGAGAGAATGCGTCCATCGCTGCGGCAAGGCGACCGATACGAAATCAGGACTGGCCTCGATTTCTGGTTCACGCCAAAGAACGCACCGGTCAAGATCCCAACCGCGTGGAAGCAGTGGCTCATCACTTGGAGCGCCATCCTGCCGCTCAGTATCGTCGTGCCATGGGGTGTCGTGCCTGTGCTCACGCACCTCGGCTTCGCCCATGACTCGCTCATCGACAAGGCAGCCGTGGCGGCGGCAATCGTCTTCCTGATGGTTTACGTGGTGATGCCGCGCTATACGCGGCTCGTTGCACACTGGCTGTTCAAATGACCAGTGCGTAGATGATGCGCTGCAGCGGCGCTCAGGCCGCTCATCGTGTGTTTGCCGGCTAGTCGCTCCTGCGCGAAGATCGGCGGGGATGCGCCATCCGGTCGAAACGGGCATGCATCGTGGGTAGCCGGCGCAGGGCCTATTGCGGAGCAGATCCAAATGCGCCGTGCCCGGCCACTACCTCGCTGAGAAAATCCATCACCGCGCGCACAGGGGCCGAGCGCCGCAAGTCACTGTGCACCACCAGCCAGATGTCGCGCGAGAATCCAGCGCCCTCGTGCTCCAGCCGTACCAGGCCTGCGTCGGCATCCCCGAGGAAACAAGGCAGGCCTGCCACGCCCGCCCCTGCGCGGGCAGCGGCGAGATGACTGCTGATGTCGCTCAGTTCGCAGCCCACGGGCCGCGGACCCGCCAGTTCCAGCAGCCAGCGCTGCTGCGGCATGTCGGCGAACTGCGCATCGTAGGCAATAAACGTCCAGTCGCGAGGATTGCGCAATGCCGGATAGTCGAGGCTTGCGTACAGGGCGAATGGCATCTGACCCAGCTTGCGCACCACACTGCTCGACTCGCTGGGCCGAACCAGGCGTAGCGCTACGTCCGCCTCACGGCGCGTCAGCGACACCGCGCGGGCCTGCGCCGACACGGAGAGCTGGATCCCCGGATAAGCCGCGCGGAAATCCGCCAGCCGGCCGGCCAGCAGATGTGTGGCCAGCACCGGTGGCGCACTGAGCGACACCTTGCCGCTCACGGGCTCGTGGCTGGCACGCGTCTGCCGCTCGATAGCGAATGCGGCGGCTTCCATCGTCTTGGCTTGCTCGAAGACCGACACCCCAAGCGGCGTCAAGCGGCACGAGCGCGGCAAGCGCTCTACCAGAAGCGCTTGCAGCCCGGCTTCCAGCGCGGCCAGCCGGCGGCTTACCGTGGCGTGATCCACCTGCAAATCGCGCGCTGCGCCAGACAACGTGCCGGTGCGGGCGACTGCCAGGAAGTGGCGAAGATTTTCCCAATCGAGCATCTGTGCGTTTTCTCCAGGTTCGGTGGAGATTTTATGGAATTTACGCAGATATGTCTGCAGCCTAGCATCCGGAGATCCTATCGTTGGAATCCATGCCATGCCTACCGCCCCCACCACATCTACCACCCCTACAACCCCTACAACCCCTACCACCACCAATGCGCAACGGGCCACCCTGCTGGCTGCTGCGCTCGGCTTCGTCGTCGTCCTGCTGGACGTCAGCGTCGTCAACGTCGCCCTGGATACCTTGCGGCAAGGATTCGCCACCGATGTGGCCGGGCTGCAATGGGTGATCAACGCCTACACGCTGGTCTTCGCGGCGTTGCTACTGACCAGCGGAGCGATCGGAGATCGCTTGGGTGCCAGGCGGGTGTTCCTGATGGGGCTCGCGCTGTTCACGCTGACGTCGGTGGCGTGCGGCGCGGCGGGCAGCCTGGCGATACTGGTGGTGGCCCGGCTGGGCCAGGGCATTGGTGCGGCGCTGCTGGTGCCGAACTCCCTGTCGATGCTCCAGAGGGCGTTTCCCGAGCGCGAACAACGCAGCCGCGCAGTCGGCTGGTGGGGTGCGATCGGCGGCATCTCGCTGGCGGCCGGGCCGGTGCTGGGCGGCCTGCTGGTGACCCACTTCGGCTGGCGCAGCATCTTCCTGATCAACCTACCGCTGGGCCTGATTGGCCTGTATCTGACGTTGCGCCATGTTGCCGCCGATGGCGGCGGACATCACCGCGGCCTGGATTGGCCCGGGCAAGGCGCGGCCATACTGGCGCTGGCCGCACTCACCGCATCGGTCACCGAAGCCGGCCGTCTCGGCTGGGGACACGCCTGGGTGCAGGCGGGGCTGTGGCTAGCCTTGGCGTCGGCGGCCGCCTTCATCCGCATCGAATCACGCAGTGCTGCGCCGATGCTGCCGCTGGCGCTATTGCGCATCCCGGCGTTCAGGGTGGCGTCGCTCGCCGGTGTGATCGTGAATTTTGCCTACTATGGCCAGATCTTTGTCTTCAGCCTGTTCTTCCAGCTTCAGCAGGGACTATCGCCACAGCAGACCGGGCTGGCGTTCCTCCCGATGACGGTGGTGCTGATGGCAGTCAACGTGCTCGCCGGCCGCCTGATCACGCGGATGGGCGCTAGGTACTTGATGGTGCTGGGATTGGTCCTGGCCGCCGTGGGCTACCTGATGCTGTTGCCGGTGCGCATCGACGGCCCCTACTGGCTGCTCGCCCCGCCGATGCTGCTGGCCGCCAGCGGCATCGCGCTGATGGTGCCGACCATGACCAATGTCACGCTGTCAGCCGTGGATGGCTCCCGCGCGGGCATCGCCTCCGGCGTCCTCAACTCGGCGCGGCAGGTAGGCGGCATGCTCGGCGTGGCGGGGTTCGGTTATCTGGTGCACGACACGGCCCCGCAAGCCTTCATGCGCGGCATGCATCTATCGCTCTGCCTCGCGGCCGCATTGCTGCTGGTGGGAGCCGCGATGTGCTGGTTTGGCATTCGTGCGGAACGTCCCGCCGCTAGCAAGGACGGGCAGCAAGGCGCCACGGGAACTCATGCTCTTTGATTGGCTCCTTCGCCGCCAAGGCGGGATGGTCCGATCACACTCCGGATTTCGAGAGCGGGATACCGGCGGTGTGTGGATTGCCCTCCTTGGAGTCCTCGGGCAAAAGGTTGCCATCGTCGAGTGCAGCATCGGCGTTAGCCGTTTCAGGAAAGCGCTCGGGATACAGATGCCGCTGCGCGGCCTCGCGGTCAAAGGTGCCGGACCACTTGGCAATGACCACGGTTGCGACGCTGTTGCCGATCGTATTGCAGGTGGCGATCGCCATCGACAGGAAGCGGTAGACGCCGAAGATAACGGCCAGTCCTTCGACCGGCAGCATCCCGGTCGAAGTCACCGTTGCGGCGAAGACCACGAAGGAACCGCCGGAGACGGTCGCCGCGCCCTTGGAAGTCAGGAGCATCAGCAACAGGATGCCAATCTGCTGATCCAGCGACAGCGGCACGCCGTAGGCATGCGCGATGAACATCACGCCCATGGCCATGAAGAGCGAAGTGCCATCCAGATTGAATGCGTAGCCGGTTGGCAGCACCAGGCCCACGGTCTGCTTCGCGCAACCCAACCGCTCCAGCTTGATCAGCAGGCGAGGCAGCGCACTCTCCGACGAGGCGGTGCCGAGCACGATCAGGATCTCGTCTTTGATGTAGCGCAGGAAACGCCAGAGACTGAAGCCTGCCAGCCGAGCCACCATCCCCAGCACCACCACGATAAACACCGCCACCACCGCGTAGAAGCTGAACACCAGTTGGGCCAGCGCGATCAGCACCGCGGTGCCGTTGCTGCCTACCGAGTAGGCGACTGCGCCGAACGTGCCGATCGGCGCCAGCTTCATCACCAGGTTGATGAAGGAGAACAGTACCTCGGAGATCTGGCCGAGCCCCTCGTTGATCTTCTCGCGCCGGCCTTCCGGAATGGCGAGGATGCCGATGCCGACCATCACCGCAAGCACCACCACCTGCAGCAGTTCGCCCTTGGCAAACGCCCCGACAAAGTTGTCTGGCACGATGTGGGCCATGAACTCCAGGAAGCCGTGCGGCCCGGCCTTGGCCACCACCGGCGGGGCGGCGCCGGTGGCTACCGTGGTCATGCCCTTGCCGATCTGCAAGAGGTTACCCGCCAGCATGCCCACGACCAGGGCAATGGTCGAAAGCACCTCGAAGTAGAAGATGGAGCGCCAGCCAACGCGGCCGGCACTCTTCACATCGCCGGCGGAGGCAATGCCGTGGACAATGGTGAGGAACACAAGCGGCGCCACGCCCGCCTTGATCAGCGAGAGGAACATGTCGCCGAGCAGCTTGAGCTGCGAG
This sequence comes from Cupriavidus sp. YAF13, assembly GCF_052113425.1. Classification (NCBI taxonomy): domain Bacteria; kingdom Pseudomonadati; phylum Pseudomonadota; class Betaproteobacteria; order Burkholderiales; family Burkholderiaceae; genus Cupriavidus; species Cupriavidus sp. YAF13. The sequence continues at coordinate 105,226 of NZ_JBFRDD010000003.1, read as the reverse complement.
GCGAACTTCGGGAAGATGAAGCCCACCGCGATGCCCAGCACCAGGGACACCAGCACTTGCATGCCCAGCTTGCGATACCAGGGTAATTTTCTGGGGGGCGAGATCAGCGCATCTGCGCTGGATGAAGGGTTTTCCATATCTGTCTCCTCGATGCCGTTTCTTACACGTCGCTCGACAAAGCAACGGCGCGGTCCACCATCTGCGGAGCCAGGCCGAGATAGTTGGCCGGATCCGTCAAACGGTCGATCGTGGCACGATCGAAGTGTTGCGTGACCTCGGGCAGTGCCATCAGCGCCTCGGCCAGCGTGCCGCCCTTCTCGTTCACGGTGCGGCAAGCGTCATAGACGATGTCGTGCGCCTGCTGGCGGCCGGTGAAGGGGGCCATGCCCATCATCACCGCTTCGGCCACGATCAGGCCACGGGTGATGCCGAGGTTGTGCTTCATGCGCTCGGCATCGACAATCAGGCCGCCCAGTGCGAACCTGGCCTGGTGCAGGGCGCCGGAGGAGAAGATGAAGCTCTCCGGAATGGCGATCCATTCCGCATGCCAGGGGCCGGTGGCGCGCTCGAAGTCTTGCACCATGGCATCGACCATCAGGCCGGCATGCTGGCGCACGGCCTTCGAGGCGGCCAGCATCAGTTCGCTGGAAATCGGGTTGCGCTTTTGCGGCATCGTGCTGGAAGCGCCACGGCCTTTGACAAAAGGCTCGTAGACCTCGGCGAACTCGGTCGACGCCATGATCATGATGTCGAGTGCGATCTTGCCAAGGGAGCCAGTGATCAGTGCGAGCAGGTTCACCGCCTCGGCAAAGCCGTCACGTGCCACATGCCAGGTAGTTGCCGGCACGCCCAGCCCAAGTTCCTCGGCCATCGCCTGCTGTACCTCGAAACCCTTGTCGCCCAGCGAGGCCAGCGTGCCCGCCGCGCCGGCAAACTCCACCACCGCCACCCGTGGGCGCAATTCCGCCAGACGCTGCTGGTGGCGGTCGAACATGGCGAGCCAGATCGCTACCTTGTAGCCAAAGGTGATCGGCAGCGCCTGCTGCAAGTGGGTACGACCGGCCATGGGTGTGTCGCGGTGCTTGACCGCCAGGTCGGCCAGGATGCCGCGCAGTTCGCGGACATCGGCGTCGATGCTGTCAAGCGCGTCGCGCACCTGCAGTGCCACCGCGGTGTCCATGATGTCCTGCGTGGTCGCTCCCCAGTGCACGTAGCGGCCGGCATCTCCGCACATGCCCACAAGCTGATGCACCAGTGGCAGGATCGGGTACCCGACGATGTCCGTCTCCTCACGCATATGGTCAAAGTCGATACGCTCGATGCGCGATTCGCGTGCAATCACTTCCGCCGCCTCGGCCGGGATCACGCCGACGCGCGCTTCGGCCTTCGCCAGCGCGATCTCGGCGTCGATGTAACGCTGGATCAGCGCCCGGTCAGAGAAGATCTCGCGCATCTTGGCGGTGCCAAAGGCATCGCGGAACAGAATCGAATCGACAACGGTGCTAGCCATGGGGACGGAAAAAGTGGACATATCGGCCTCTGAGGTAATTGCTGGTTTCGCGAACACACGCCAATATGTTCGAACATATCCAACTATAATATGTTCAAACATATTCGCAACCATGGGTTTACCCTAGGGCCATGAAACCGCCCGCTCCCCTCAGGGACGGCGATGCCAACACGCCGCCAATCGGCTGGACCGATGTGTATATCGACCCAACCTATGCGGAGATCGGCGAGATCATCCGCGCATCGCCTGGCGCGCTGATCAGCGCCTTGATCGAGGCGCGTTACGGCCGCTGCATTGCCGAGATACGCCAGGATGTGCGTGCCTTCAATGTCGGTGACACCGACATCTCACACGCCCTTGGGCTGACGCCGGGAGAAGCGGCACTCAAGATCGTGCGCCGCTACTTCGATGCAAGCGGTCATGTGTTTGAGGTCTCCGTCACGGTGCATCCCGCTGACCGCTTTTCGCTCTCGATGCGGCTRCAGCGTTCGGCTGGATAAGCTGTCCGGCGAGATGGTGCCGGTGGCACGCTGCCGAACACTATTTGTAACGCGACGTGCAGCAGCCGCAGCTACGTCGCGCGTGACTATTTTGCGTGGGTTGTGTGATCTTCGAACGCGGCGACGATGCCGTCGATCATTGCAGCGATGCGCGCGGTATGCCGAAGATCCTGATGCGTGACGAGCCAGATTTCGTAGACCGCCCCACGTGCGGGTTCCGGCCATATCTGCACGAGGCCGTCGTGTTCAGCCAGATGTATCGGAAGCTCACCGATGCCGAGGCCAGCCTTTACCGCGGTACGCAGCATGAGGCTGGAATTGAAGGTCGATACGATGCGCCCCGCATGTATCGGTTCGCCAGCAAGCGTCGGTGATCGATTCCCGGTCCAGTTTCCCTGATAGACGACAAGATCGTGGCCCGCGAAGGCGGAACCAGCGGCGGGCTTGCCGTGCCGCTCGAGATAAGCACTCGAGGCAAAGAGCGCAATGGGCCAGCGAGCCAGGCGCCGCGCGACAAGATCGGGATTATCCGGCCTGACTGAGCGGACCGCGATATCCGCTTCACGCTTTGCCAGATTTAGCATGCGCGTCGACGTGTCCAGCAGGACGCGCACTTCGGGATGCGCAGCATGCAGGCGTTCGATGGCCGGAAGCAGGAATTCGAGTGCAATCGAGTCGGTGCTGGTGACTCTTACGTCCCCCGCAAGCCGTGTATCCGTACCTTGAGTTCGTCTGACGAGCTCATGTGCGGCGTGTTCCATTTTCTCCGCCGATCTCAACGCGGCCTCGCCTGCGGCGGTCAACGCGTAACCCTCGGAGGTGCGCAGGAAGAGCGTTGCACGCAGGGCGTGCTCTAGCGCCGCAATCCGTCTGCCGACCGTCGCCTGATCGAGATTGAGCGTCCTGGCGGCTCCGCGGAGCGTCTTTTCGCGCTCCACCGCGAGAAACACTCGCGCGTCATCCCAGTTCATCGTGCCGCCCTCCTGATGCAAATTTGCATCCGACAACATGAATATTGCTGCATATATTCATCAACGTCGAGGCCTAGACTGAACGCAAGAGTTCCTCGCTCAAGGATCCACCCGGATCAATCGAGCCTCATCCCTTATCGATACAAGGAGTGGTATCCATGCCTGCGTCAACTTATCGAGTGCCGTCGTCCATGACAGCCATTGAGATCAAGCAGCCCGGCGGTCCTGAGGTCCTGGTGCCGGCTACGCGCGCGGTGCCGATGCCGGCCGCCGATCAGGTTCTGATCCGCATCCACGCGGCTGCCGTGAATGGTCCGGACGTTTTCCAGCGCAAAGGGCTGTATGATCCGCCCCCCGGCGCTTCGGACATTCCAGGGCTGGAAGTGGCAGGTCAAGTGGTTGCCGTTGGCTCCGACGTGTCCCAGTTCCGGATCGGCGAACTGGTGTGCGCATTGATTCCCGGTGGTGGCTACGCAGAATATGCGGTCGCGCACGCCTGCAACACGATGCATATCCCCAAAGGCCTGACGTTGGTGGAAGCGGGCGCCATGCCCGAGACGTTTATGACGGTTTGGCTGAACCTGTTCCAGCGCGGCAAGCTGGTTGCCGGCGAATCGGTGTTGATCCATGGCGGCGCATCAGGTATCGGTACCACGGCGACCATGCTGGCGAAGGCATTCGGCGCTGCGAAAATCATCACGACAGTTGGCTCGCAGGCACATCGGGATGCCAGCCTGGCGCTTGGCGCAGACCTCGCGATAGATTACCGCGAGGAAGATTTCGTCGCCGAAACGAAGCGGGCTACCGATGGAAGAGGCGTCGACGTGATCCTCGACATCATTGCCGGCGACTACGTGGCCAGAAACTATGACGCCGCAGCCATGGACGGACGGATCCTCCAGGTGGGCGTGATCAAGGGGCCGGCGAAGGATCTCAACGTCGTGCCGATGATGACGAAACGGCTAACGCATATGGGCTCAACACTGCGATCGCGCACATCCGCGGACAAGGCGGCCATCATCAATGAACTCGAACGGCAGGTCTGGCCGTACATCGAGAGCGGCAAGATCAAGCCGGTTGTCTACAAGACCTTTGCGCTAGTCGACGCTCGCGGCGCTCACGAGCTGATCGATTCCGGCACACACTTTGGAAAGATTGTCCTTACCACAGGTGCCGAGCTCATTGACTGAAGCCTGGCTTGCCGGTTTCGTTATGGACGTGAAGAAAGCGCGTTGCTTTTGAAGAGGGAGGCACGCCTCCCTCTTCATCAGCCTAGAGTCGCGCCCTGGGTGGCACTGGGCACTTCACTGCCCTGGCGCGGCGATGCACGGCCCCTGTGGAAGCAACTGCATGCCTGGCTGCAACTGGAGCGATCTCGCGTGCCCGACGGCAGCGTCACGGCCAAGGCGTTGGATTACAGCCTCAAAAACTGGGCGACGCTGAGCGCGCGATCCCATACCGATCTCGGTGGCGCTAGTCCCGAGGCCTGCGAGCTGGCCTCGGCGTCAGGCGCCCAAGTAACTAAGTTCCGGGAGCAGTCGATTTGGCGCATGGGGCACGCCGACAGACGGTTGCAGGCCCGACTAGGCAGGCTCGCCAAAGCGCAGCAGATGGCCGTCCGGGTCGCGTATGGTGAACTCGCGTCGGCCCCAGGGCCACAAAGCGAGTTCCTTGACGATCGGCACATTCTTGCGCCGGTACTCCTCATAGAGCGTGTCCAGTCGCGGAGCGACCAAGAGGTACAGCGAACCGGAAGGCGCACCCGAGGCCTGCTCTCGCTGTGTCAGTTGCAGCCGCAGCCCCTGAGTGGACCACTCGCCCCGGAACACCCCGGCATGCGAAACTGGGTCACCAAACACGAACTCCACCGTGAAGCCAAGTTGCTCGCGGTAGAACTCCACGGCGGAGGCAACATCAGCCACCTCCAGTACTGGCTCGACCCCATAGAACAGCGGCACGCTGTCTTGGTGAATTGGCACTCGATCGTTCTCCGACGCATTGCGGTCGAGCCACTGCGAACGCGTGCTACCGTACACCAACGTTTCACGCGATTGCCGCTCTCTCGGATAGATCTGGCGGAAACAGCCTCGTTGCGCGAACCCGAGCGACTCCGCGACCCGTCGGGACGACATGTTGGCCTCATGGATCCACAGTTCGACACGGTCGAGGTCCAACTGCCGAAATCCGAAGTCCAGTGCTGCGCGTGCCGCTTCGATCGCGTATCCCCGGGACCGGTGTACGGCATGGATGGCGTAACCGAAGCCCGGGATCGTGCCGAAGCCGAGAAAACCCACGAAACCGATCGTCTCCTGCGACGCGTCCGTACGCACGGTCCACCAGCATGCGCGCTGCGGGCGCAACATGGCTTCGATAGCCGCCCGCGTGTCCTCCACTGTCTGGTGAGGGAGCGTGTGCCAATACGGCATCGCTTCGGCATCGTGGAACAGCTCGAACAAGGCTGGCGCATCGTCCAGGCATAACGCATGCAACTGCAGTCTGGCAGTTTGCAGAGGTCGCACTAGCGTCTTCATTCGGCGGCGTCCAGTGACCGTCCAGCGAGCTCCCAGACGACCGGCTCAGTCGCGTGCGGTCGACGACCGGTAATGTCTGCCCGGATCGCTGTCGCCATCCCGAGTTCGGCTACATTAAAGGCTAGAGGTACCTTGACCCGCTGCCACCATGGCGCGATGGATGCGACAGTACGTTTCCAACTCAGGTACACAAAACGCGCTACAGGCTTGCCGTGAACGAAGGGACCAGCGAAATCTATATTGCCGGCCCCCTTGTCGCGCGCCTGGATCACGCACTTGAATTCGAAGGAGCCGTCGCGCTTGCGCGTGCCCTCATGGACATTTTGGTCCTTGTCCTGGATACCAACGGTCACCGGTTCCTCGACCGGCGGTAGCATCTTGCACACCAGGGTCACCTGGATGTCACGGGGGAAATCGCTCATGTTAACCAATCCTTCCATGCAGACGTTCGCGGGAGCCGTATTCTGCCACGGGGTGTTGACCCGCCTGCCTACACATCTGAACTGAACAGCCGCATCGACGATGCTTCTTCCGCACCATTGGCGTCCCGCGCGCTGAGCGCGACCGCTTTACTCACAGACATCGGTCCGCTGACAAGGTGGGCCGGCGGGACGCTTACGTTGCAAGTGCACTTCAGCCTCCGCTCCGAACACCAACTCATGGAGCAGACGCAATACAGCCTGCCGTTTCGCCGGTTCATTGATTTAGAGGCTGCACGCAGTGCGATTCACTATGTGGCGCCGGTAGGGAAAAAGAGGCCTACGTGACGCGCGATGCCGAACATCTCGCCGTTCCTCTAATGCCCACTGCGTCTCACATAGCCGCCCGCTACAGGCATTCTCCGTCGAAACCCGCTCCCAGCAAGTTCCAATCCGTCGGCTAGGAGCGGCAGATGACGGGTTCGCTCTACCAACGAACCTTTGCCAAACTCGTTCGATACACCACTTATCCTCAGATCGCACACGCAGACTTCCAAGGATTTATGGGGGGAGCAGCTATGGCTCTCGACGCACTGACTTGGTCCAGTGGTTTACTTCGCATGCGAATTGTCTATATACTTCGCATGCGAACTACAACGGGATGCCTGCACGGCATCACCCAACCCATCTGGAGACCGACCATGACCTCGGAAATTCGTGTTGACCTGACCAGCGGCGTTTTGACCATTACGATTGCTCGGACGGACAAGAAGAATGCCTTGACCAACGAGATGTACGGCGCACTCGCCGACGCTATCGAGCAGGCACAGCAGGACGGCGATATCCGTGTATTGCTGCTGCAGGCGGACGGGGACATTTTTACGGCGGGCAATGATGTGGGCGAATTCGCAGCAATAGCGGCGGGAAATGGCCCCGGCGAACGCCACGTGCACCGCTTTCTGCGCGCCCTTGCCAACTCGACCGTGCCGATTGTCGCCGCGGTCAACGGCAAGGCCGTCGGCGTCGGCACCACCATGCTGCTGCATTGCGATTACGTGGTGCTCGCGCAGGACGCTCAACTGATCACGCCCTTCGTGAACCTTGCCCTGGTTCCCGAGGCGGCTTCAAGTTACCTGCTTCCCCTGCGCATCGGGCACGTCAGGGCCTTCGAGATGTTTGCGCTGGGCGAGCCGCTTGACGCGCAAACCGCCGTGGCATGGGGCATCGCGAACAAAGTCTGTGCCAATGACCAACTGCGGGCGGACGCGCGCCTGATGGCCGAAAAGATTGCCGCCAGGCCCGCCGGCTCGCTTACCGCAATGAAAAAGCTCATGCGAGACGCGGAGAAACTGGTTTCGCAGATGAACAGCGAAAGCGCCAGGTTCGAGGAGCGGCTGGCCAGTGCCGAAGCCAAGGAAGCATTCTCGGCCTTCGCCGAGAAGCGCAAACCGGACTTCACCAAGGTCGCCCCGCGGTAAGCCGAGTGCCTCGCTGTCCGGCCGCTACCCGGCCGCTGCCCGGGTTACACCTCGCCCTCGTCGGCGGCCGGAAACTTCGTCTGCAGGCTGGTCAGCCACCGCGCTACTACGTCAATCTCGGCCGCGGTAAAACCTTCGGTCAGTCTGGCATTCGTTTCCTTCATGCCCGCCTTGGAACGCTGGCGAGCCGAGCGCCCTGCCCCTGTCAGCCATAGGCGCCATGCACGGCGATCGGTCTCGTCCGGCCGGCGCTCGATCAGGCCCGCCCTTTCGGTCCGGTCAGCCAGCCCGCTCATCCCGGGTGCGCCCAGATCCAGCGCTGCGGCAGCCTCGCTCATCAGCGCGCCGTCGTTCCTGCCCAGAAAGAAAAGCAGCCCAGCCTGGGCCGCTGTCGCGCCACCCGTGGCCGTGCGCACTTGTGCCCACCGCTGCAGTCGACGCTGGCCAACATTCAATAGATAAACGAGGCGATGYTCCATGTCTGTGACGGATATAGGAAGCCATTTAGTTCACATGCGAATTTTATCACGTACCCGATGCCAGCCGTCGAGGTAGTGCCTCGACGGCGTCGACTGAGGCTCGTTGCCGTGACCGGCCAAAGTCAGGCTAATGAGATGCACTGGCTCCGAGGGGTGAGCGACGCGAGCGTCGAGTCTGCATCTAGCCATGCCGCCAGTCGACAGCAAGCGAACAAGGTCCGGCGTTAAGCGAATCTCGACAACGAGATTCGCCGGGCGGCGCTCAGGCGTTGATCCAGGCGCGCGCCTGATCCAGCTCGTTGACGTGGAACGCCTTGACTTCGGCCTTCGTAAAGAACCGCGCCAGATGCATCGAGGCGTGGATCCACCCCGCGTCGGCCACCACGGCGGCGCGCGTGATTTTGCGGGCCACGGAAACGCCGAGCGTCAAATCGGTCCACAGTGCCTTTGGCTCGATGCCGGTGAAATGCTCGATGCGTTCGAGCACGCGGGTCTTGCCGTTCAGTTCGAGATCCCCTCGCAGGCGCTCGATGGCTTCGCGCAGATCGCGGTCAGTGATTTTGCCTTCGACGGAAATCTCGACGACAGGGGAATCGGGGTCAGTGTGATACAGGATCATGGCAGGACCACTTGGCTTGGGAGGTGTTACACGCTCAGGCACGGACAAACCTAGCGTTTGATCACTACGTGATGGTACGCCTTTTCGCACGGCCCGGATCACAGGGGTTCCTGGTTCGCCAGAACTGGGCCCGGGAACTGTGAAGGAAAAGCCACTAACCGTGAGACGTGACCGTTCCGTCTCAAATTCATTGGGCAACGGGTGTACAAAGAATCAATGACTTAGCTTGCCGAGTCTCAAACAAACTGGGCAGGATTCTCCTAGTTAGTGGGCGAACGGCACGATTTGTCTCACAGTGAATGGGGACATGGAGGAGACGGTGCTCTGCCAGCCTGTTGTCGCGTCCCTCCTGAACGATTAACTGGCAACCCTTGCAGCGCTTGGGCTTCGGGCCAGTTTGATCCTATAACTCTGAACCGCTGCGCCCCCCCCCCAAGGCTAAACTATCGCAGCCTTGGCTCATTCATCGTTGAGTTATCCACGGACACGCGCTTGCCGGGCGCCCTCCTTGGCCCGTGCCGCAGTCACTGAGCCCGCCTGGGATGAGGGGCTGGTCCTGACCCTTATGAGACAGCCAGGCGTCCTGGTAAGCTGGCCGGAGCCTTCCGGTATTCGGCCATTCCGGCTTCCAGGGACCGACAGCGAGCCACCAAGTTGATTAGGACTTTCGAGCAAGCAGAACGGCGTAATTCGACTCGTCGGCCATTGCAAAGTGGTGAGGAACCGTGGTGATTTGTTGCTTAGGACCTGCAATCCATAGACATAGCGCGTCGTCGGCGATGTGTAGTAACACGTCTTCTGCGGTTTGATCGATGTCACCTTCAAGTTCCCAACCGGCGAGGACAATAGAGGTACCTGCTATGCGCCCGGCAAGCTCCGCTGTCGCCAGAAGGCGCCGCGTGAGAAGCCCGCAATCAAGTTCAACGGAAAGCGGGAACGAGGCGGTAAACGACGTTCGCTGACCGTTCTCGGCAATGTGTAGGCTACTTCTAGCGCCGGAGCCCGCGAAAGACTTGTCACCGTAAATGAACAGCAACTCGTCCCTACACGGCGCAGTTTCGAGCAGAGTCTTGCCTGCAGGCCACAATTTGCAATGCGACGCACCGGTGTTGTAGTCATTCCTGCAGACCTCTTGAAGGTTCCCAAGTTCGCTGGCGTAGAGACTCGATAGCTCGAAAACAATACTCACGCGTTCTGCGGCAGAGACGACTCGCTCTAGAATGATGACGACATTCAGATGCTCGGCCATATGAGTTTTCGAAGATGTTGGAATCTGCTTCACGGGATTCTGCGTTCACGGCTCTTTCTTTCATGTTAGCGACATCGCTTACGACTTCCATCTGAGCCATTTAATTACTTTAGGACGGGTTGCAATATCCATCGCGACGGAGTTCTCTGAGCAGTCAATGAGTGCTACCGCGTCAGTAACAGTCATTGGCCGGGAGCGCGGCAGCATCTCCTAGTGGCCAGGAGCGGCCCTTCGTCCCAAATGGACTCCGTGACCCCGTACGATCGCTGAAGGCATAGATGCGCTTGACGGGTGTGGCTTCGCTCAGTCGTCACCTGACTCGGCCGCGGGCCAGGTCCTGAATGCAGCCAGCAGCCCTGTGGCCCGCGCCCGAGCATCAGCCCACAGTCGTGGGGGCTGACCGCACCCCACGCTACTGCAGTCGAGATTCACCCAACCCTGAACGTTGGTCATTTGACTCTGAACTGCCGGCCTCACGTCAAGCCGGCCGGCTCCTGCTGCGCGACACCGCCCGCAGCTTGCCGATGGGCGCCATCAGCGCGGCGGTGCAGTAATCCACCAGGTCCGCGACGGGAGGCTGGCCGCGCTTTGCAGGGCCTTGGGTCTGGCGGCACCACTGCGCCAGCGAATAGACCACGCTGTTGTTGAACCACATCTGGCGGTTATGCAAGACCTTGCGCGGGATGCCGGGCAAGGCAGCGGCAATCATCTTCCTGGCCCGCAGCACGCCGGACATCGCGTCGAAATCGATCATGTCCGCGTTGAGCAGGCTCGGGCTGAAGGTGGCCTGCGCCAGCACCTGCACATAGAGCGCGCCCCACTGCGTGTCGCAGATGGTATCGGCAAGCGCGCTGATCGATGCTTCCACGATGGCCCGCACATCGCCACCCAGGCCGGCCGCCTCGACTTCGTCCAGGTAGTGGTTGCGCACCTTGTTGATATGGGTCAGGCGGAAATTCAGCAACTGGCTGACCAGCGCCTCGCGCGAGCCAAAGTGATAGTGCAGCGCCGAGCGGTTGCGCTGCCCCGCTTCGACCACGATCTGGCGCAGCGGCACCAGTTCGACACCATGCTCGGCAAACAGGCGCTCGGCGATCTCGAGCATGCGCCGGGCAGTCTCGCTTTCCAGCGGATTGCCGGTGGCCTGCCCGACCTCGGCTGAAGCCTTTCGCGCCGGCGGCTTTTCCATTAGCGCGCTATCGGCAAGGACCGTTGCAAGAGAACGCTGGCGTCCATGGCTCATAAACTGTTGTTCCCATATTTTAATATTTGGAATTATGGGTGCAATGCCATCAAGCGGGCAAGCATGCTGCCCGCGCCTGAGGTAAGTATGACTAGCCGCGCAAGCGCCGCAACGAGCGCTCGGGATTCTGGCCCAGCACGCCGATGATGGCGCCAACCAGCATGACCGCGCCGCACACCGTGAAGCCAAGCTCGAAGCCGTGCGCGCCGGCATGGCCCTGCACCTGCACGAGGCGCCCCATCACCACCGGCGCGATCGCGCCGGCGCTGGTCGCCACCGCCGTGCTCAGCGCGATGATGGCGCTGCGCTGCGCCTCGGGAACGATCTCGGCAAGAATGGCCGGCCCGACCGCGAACGCAACCGGCGGCAGCGTAGCCGCCAGCGCCAGCATCGCCACCTTCCCCCCCGGCGCAAGCGAAAGCAGCGGCAGCGCCAGGAACAGCAAGCCGCCGGCGCCCACGCAAGCGCTGCCGAACACCGCCCGCGCCACGCGCGAGGAAGCGCCCCGCCGCAGCAACTGCTGCGAGCACCAGCTCAGCGTCAGGCTGACCGGCACGCCAACGGCCACGATGACCGCGAACATCCTGCCGGCGGTCACATCGTCATATCCCAGCCCCTGCTCCAGGTAGGACGGCATCCAGGTCAGCACCAGGGCGAGCCCCCAATACGCCGCGAAGCCGGCCACGAAGCCCGACAACACGGTCGCATCCGTGAGCAGCCGGCGGTAAGGCACACGCCGGCCCGCTTCGCCGCGCCGCACCGGCTCGGCCTGCAGCGTGCCTTCGCGGCCGAAGCACAGCCAGCCCAGCGCCCACAGTGCCGACGCGGCGGACAGCAGGAGGAAATTGGCGCGCCAGCCCCAGTGCTGCGTAATGAAGGGCACGGCTAGCCCTGCCAGCAGCAAGCCGAATACCGCGCCCTGGTTGATCAGGGCCACCGGCAGGTTGCGCTTCTCGTGTGGGAACCACTTGTACAGCGCGTGCACCGATACCGGAAAGCCCGGTCCCTCGCCCGCGCCGAGAATCACGCGCGATGCCAGCAGCGCCGCGGCGCCGGAGGCGAACGCCACCGGAAACTGCACCAGCGACCACAGGATCGCCATGGCCAGCAGCAGCCAGCGCGCCGCCACCCGGTTGCCGATAAAGCCCACGATGGCCGCCGACACCGAGAACAGCCAGAAGAAGCTGCCCGCGATCAGGCCGAACTGCGTCGGGCTGAGGTGAAGCTCGCGCATGACCGGCACGGCCACCATGCCCAGCACGACTTTGTCCAGGAAGTTGATGGAGGAGAACACCGTCAGCCAGGTGGCCATTGCCCAAGCCTTGCGGGGCTGGTACGCGTCGGCGCGCACGGCGGCACCCTGGTCGCGCATGGCGCCCTGCGGCGGGGAAGTCGTCAACGAATCCGGCATGGTTCAGTACTCCATGGCGCATGCGGCGGGCACGCCGAGAACCGCCTCGGGTGCCGCACCGATCACCTTGAATTAATCCCCAGGATTATCCCGGGCATCGAGCTTAGTTATAATCGAACGCAGCGCACACTGGGGTTTTCCTCGTACCCGCCGGATCGGCCTGGCGTGCGGCGCATGCAGCGCCGCACGCGGGACAGCGTCCTCAGAAGATCGTGCGGATACCCAGCGAAATGCCGAGTTGCCCGCTGGCGCCGGGCGTCTTGTAATACGTCTGGGCGGTGGACGGCAGGTAGCCGACCGACTGCCCGTTGGGCAGGTAAGCGATGTTGTCCCAGTTCAGCGAAGCATTGCGCGCATACATCGCCGCGGCGAAGAAATCGGTCCGCTTGGAAATGCTGTAATCCGCCAGCGCCAGATATTGCTGCGGATTCTGCGGCTTGACCTTGGTGCCGGCAATGGTGGCCTGCTTGATGTCGTCGTAGTAATAGGCCAATGTCAGGCGCAGCGCCGAGGTCGCTTCCCAGTTCAGGCCCAGCCAGTACATATCGTCGCGATGCGGCAACAGCGTAGGCGTACCGGTGGCGGGCGCCACCGAATTGCCCCAGCGGTAGCCACCCATCAGCTTGACCTTGCCCAGCATATAGCTCGCGCCGATGGCGGCGCGCATGTCGCGGCCATAGTCGTTCGAGCCGGAGGCGCCGGTAGCCTGGGCAGTGTTAAGCGTCTTCACCTCGTCATAGGCCACACCAAGGCCAAAGCCATCGGAAAAGTAGGAGGCGCCGATGCCATAAGCCGACCCCGCGGCCAGGCTGCCGCTGCGCTCGCCAAGGGACCAATGCGTGTTCAGCGAGACCCCGCCGAACTGGCCCTGGTACTGGACCATGTTGCTCTCGCGGAAGCTCGGACCGGCAAAGCCCACTACCGGCTCGAACTCGGGCGCGTAGGCCGCGGGCATGAAGTTGCCCATGGTCAGGAAGGAAGACGTGTACTGGCGCCCGAAGGTCACCCGCCCGTAGCCGCCCTTCAAGCCCACAAAGGCTTGCCGGCCGAACAACAGGCCACCGCCAAGCTGGCCGTTGTCGGTGTTGAACTGACTTTCCAGCACGAACAGGCTCTGCAGCCCGCCGCCGAGATCCTCCGCGCCACGCAGGCCGAAGCGCGACTGGGCGATGCCCGACGAGTTCATCAGGTATTGGGAGCCGCTGCCCGGCGCCAACACGCCGTTGGTCACGTTTTGCGCATGGTTCACGTACTGCATGCTTGCGGTCACGACGCCGTACAGCGTCACCGACGATTGCGCATAAGCCCCCTGCCCCAAGACGCTGGCAGCGGCCACGGCGAACAGCACTTTCTTCTTCATCAGTCTTCCTCCGTTGTGTTCGTTGAAGGGATCGCACATGGACATGCGTGCCGCGCTCGAACGCGCCATGCCTCTTTTTAATCCGATGTCTTAATCTGTAATTCAAGAGATTAAATGCACGAATCCGTTCAGGCATCTGGGGATTTCCCGATCGCGTTGCGTCCTGTCCCCGGCTCATCACCGGTGGCGTGCATCCTGCAGCACAACTGCGGCACAGTTGCGGCCAGGACGCCACATGACTGGCGGTCCGCGCATCAGCGCGCTAGGGATAATGCTAAGTATTAATGCAGGAGATTATTGCTATCCTGACCTGCCCATTACACGTATGCAGCGCCCAAACATGGAGAGAGACGGCATGGAAAAGCCCGAAAAGACCGAGGCCGGGTCCGGTATCGGCACCTACAACACCACCCCCGGTGCGGGCAGCCACCTGCCCTTTCCCGCGCCGCCCAGTGCCAGCGTGGCCGGACGCAAGCTGTCCGAGTCCACCCACAAGCGCCGCAAAGCGGAGCCGCTGCTGCGGGACGCGCCCAACGTGATGATCGTGATGCTGGACGACGCGGGTTTTGCGCACCCGGATACCTTCGGCGGCGAAATCCATACGCCCACGCTCACGCGGCTAGCCGACAGCGGCATCCGCTACAACGCCTTTCATAACTGCGGCGTGTGCTCGCCCACGCGCGCCTCGCTGCTCACCGGGCGTAACGCGCACCGCGTCGGCTACGGGCATATTTCCGAATACGCCACAGACTGGGACGGCTACGTTGGGGTGATTCCCAAAAGTGCCGGCACCCTGGCCGAAGTGCTTCGGGCCTGGGGCTACAACACCGCCGCCTTTGGAAAATGGCACAACACACCGGCCAACCTGACCACGCCGATGGGCCCGTTCGACCGCTGGCCCACAGGTCACGGCTTTGACCACTTCTACGGCTTCCTGGGCGGCGAAAGCTCCCAGTACGAGCCGCGCCTGGTCGAGAACACCACGCTGATCGAGCCACCGCACGACGATAACTACCACCTGACCGAGGACATGGCCGCCAAGGCCGCGCGCTGGCTGCGCCGCCATAGCGCCATCACGCCGGACAAGCCATTCATGATGTACTGGGCGCCTGGCGCGGTGCATGGGCCACATCAGGTCTTCAAGGAATGGACCGACAAGTACAAGGGCAAGTTCGACGACGGATGGGATGCCTACCGGGAACGCGCTTTCGCGCGCCAGAAGGAAATGGGCTGGATCCCGGAATCCGCAGAGCTCACGCCGCGCCCCGACACCCTGCCAGGCTGGGACAGCATCCCCGAAGCCGAACGCCCTTTCCAGAGGCGGCTGATGGAAGTCTATGCGGGCTTCCTGGAACATACCGACGCGCAGCTTGGCAAGATCATCGACGAACTGGAACGCCTGGGCTTGCGCGAGAACACGCTGGTGTTCTTTGTGTTCAGCGACAACGGCGGCAGCGCGGAAGGACAGAACGGCACCGTTGTCGAATTGCTTGCGCAGAACCGCATCCCCAGCACGATCGAGCAGCATCTTGACGTTCTGGATGGCCTGGGCGGGCTCGACGCGCTGGGCGGCCGCAAGACCAACAATATGTACCACGCCGGCTGGGCCTGGGCCGGATCCACGCCATTTCAGAGCACCAAGCTGATTGCCGCCCACTTCGGTGGCACGCGCACGCCCCTGGTGGTCTCGTGGCCGCGCGGCATCAAGCCGGATAGCGTGCCGCGCACGCAGTTCCATCACGTGAACGACATCGCGCCCACCATCTACGACATCCTCGGCATCACCGCGCCGCTTGAACTCAACGGCGTGGCGCAGGATTCGCTGGACGGCATATCGATGGCCTACACCTTTGCCGAGCCGGCCGCGGCCGGCCGCAAGGGCGTGCAGTACTTCGAGGTCGCCGGCAGCCGCATGGTGCATCACGATGGCTGGACGGCAGGTGTGTTCGGGCCGCGCATTCCCTGGATTACCGTGACGCCAGGGCTGGATACCTGGGATCCGGACAACGATGTCTGGGAGCTGTACCACATCTGCGCGGACTACTCGCAGGCACGGGACCTGGCCCAGGAACAGCCCGGGAAGCTGGCGCAGATGAAGGATATGTTCGCCGCACAGGCGGGGATCAACAAGGTCTATCCGCTGGGCGCGGTCTATCGGGTGGTGATCCATCCGACAGACCGCGTTGCCCCCAAGCAGACTGCCTGGCGCTTTAGTGGGGACATCACGCGCATTCCCGAGAACGCCGCGCCGAACATCCGCTCCCGCGACCACATCGCCACCGTGGATGCCGAGTTCGGCGAGCGCGCCAGCGGCGTGCTCTACGCCATGGGCGGATTCAACGGCGGCGTCAGCCTCTTCATGGACGACGGCTACCTCGCCTACGAATACAACATGCTGGGGATGTACCGCTACAAAGTGCGCTCGCCTGATCGCCTCCCTGCAGGCAGGCACGCCCTGGAGATCGAGTTCACGATGTCTGAAGGCCACGCGCCCAGGCGCGCCGCCAGCTATGTGCTACGCGTGAACGGCGAGCGGATTGCCGCGGCGGAGGTAGGCATCACGGTGCCTGGCGCCTTCAGTGCGTGTGAAACCTTCGACGTCGGGTGCGACCTCGGCTCGCCCGTCGCGCACGAGTATTTCGACCGCGCACCGTTCCGCTTCAGCGGCACCGTCCATGAAGTCTGGCTGCGCTACAAATAAGGAGACAGAACATGCAAGACATCGAAGACCGCCCTTCGGCACTCGTGACAGGCACTGGCTGCGAGGCCGTGGCAGAAGGCGTATGGCTGCTGCACGGCCAAGGCCAGTCGTTCGTGGCCGACGTTGGCGGCGGCTTGCTGGTAGTGGATGCTGGCCCCGGCGGCAAGGTCACGCGCGGCATGATTGCCGCCCTGCGCGCCCGTACGGACCTGCCGGTCATCGCCATCTGCTTCAGCCACGGCCACATCGGCTACAACGCCGGCCTGCCCGAATGGCTGGCACATGCGAGCGAGCGCGGGGAGCCGGCGCCGCGCGTGATCGCCCACGCCAATGTGATCGGCCGCCGGGCCCGTTACCAGGCCACCATGGGCCTGCAGGAGCGCATGGCCGAAATCCAGTTCCGGCACCGCGCCGGCAAGCTCGCCGGACGCCTGGTTTGCCCCGCTCCAACCGAGACCTTCACCGATGGGCTGACCCTCGGACAGGGTGCGCGGCGCGCCGAGATCATCTGGGCCCCGTCGGAAACCGACGACGCCATCGCCGTCTGGCTACCGGGCCCGCGGCTGCTGTACGGCGGCCCGGCCGTCATCGATTCGATCCCGAATATCGGCACACCTTTGCGCACCCTGCGTGACACCGTGCGCTGGGCCGAGACGCTGGAGCGGCTTGCCGCGCTCCAGCCAAGCACGGTGGTGCGCGAGTTTGGCGCAACCCTTGAAGGCAGCGAATCGTGCCAACACGTCCTGACGCAGACGGCGCGCGCGCTGCGCTGGCTGCGCGACGAGGTTGTCAGGCTGATGAATGCGGGCTGCGGCGAGCGCGAGGTACTGGCGTCGCTGGAACTGCCGCCCGAGCTGTTCGACCAGCCCTGGATGCGGCCGACCTATGGCGATCCGAGTTACATCGCACGCGACATCTACCGCTCGGAGAATGGGTGGTGGGACCGCAACCCGACCTCCCTGCATCCGGCACCGCCCGAGCGCGCGGCCGCGGAGATCGTCGCGGCCATCGCCGACCATGACGCCGTGATCCGCCATGCAGAGGCGCTGGCAAAACGCGGGGAGACCCAGCTCGCCCTGCATGTGATCGACGTGCTGGCCACCGCGCGCGACGATACGCCCACGCTCGCCAAGGCAAGGTCGCTCAAGGCACGCTGGCTGCGCGAGCGCGCCGGCCAGGTCCGAAGCTATGTGTCGCGCAGCCTCTATACGGCAACCGCGGACATGATCGAGCAAGGCAACGGGCACGCCTTTGGCATTCGCTGACGCTGGCACAGGCCCCTCACGGGCTCCAAGGGAGACAAACATGTCCAACATCGCAAAGCATTGCCCATCGCCCAACCCTGTGCGGAGCGGCGTCATCACACGGCGGCATGCCATGCGCAGCCTCGGCGGGATCGCCATGGCGGCATTGGCAAGCGCCGGCAGCCTGGCGGCGGCTGGCGCGGCCCATGCCGAACCTGCTTGGCCGGCGCGGCCTATCCGCCTGGTTGTACCGTCTTCGGCCGGTAGCGGCACCGACCTCTTTGCCCGCCTGCTAGCCGAGCGCCTGGGCAAGGCGCTCAAGCAAAGCATCGTGATCGACAACAAGACCGGCGCTACCGGCATGATCGGCAATGATGCCGTCGCCAAGGCCAAGCCGGACGGTTACACGCTGCTGTTCACCTATGCGGCGTCCGTGGTAATCAACCAGACCCTGCAGCCGAAGCTGCCCTACGATGCCTTGCGCGACCTGATCCCGGTGGCCCAGGTTGGCTCAGGGGGCAATTTCCTGGTGGTGTCGCCGGATTTCCCCGCGCGCAACCTGAAAGAGTTCGTCGCCTACATCAAGGCCAATCCCGATGCCTACGACTACGCCTCCTGGGGCGTGGGCTCCGGCGGCCACCTGACTATGGAGTCGCTCAAGATGCAGGCCGGCATCAAGCTGCGGCACGTGCCATACAAGACGGTGCCGCAAATCCTGAACGACCTGCAGGGCGGCATCGTCAAGGTGGCCTTCGTCGATTCTTCCTCGCCCTTGCAGTTGATCCGCGCCGGCAAGATACGGGTCCTGGCGCTGAGCGGCACGCGCCGCGGGCCGGCCCTGCCCGACCTTGCCACCATGACCGAGCAGGGCTTTCCCTTTAACACCGATAGCTGGTATGGCATGTTCGCGCCGGCCGGCACACCGGCGCCGATCGTGCAACGCCTTAACGCGGAGGTGAACCGCGTGCTGGCCGACCCGGAGATGCGCGAGCGCTTCATCCAGTTGAACATGTCCGAGATGCCGCCCAAAAGCAGCGAGCAGTTCGCGCAGACCGTGCGCAGCGATATCCGGACGTGGAGCGAAGTCATCCGAGCAAACCACATCAGCGCCGAGTAGACGCTCTCCATCGCGGATTGCCAGTCACCAACCCTGGCAGACGCCGCATGCGTTCCGGCTGGCGCTGCGGGGCCAGCCCCGCTAGCCGGCGCGCCGCATCAGGCTGAAGCTCTGGGCAGTCGGCCCGGCATCGCCCTGTCCTGCCAGGAACAACGCCAGTGGCACCACGTCCTCCGGATTCTTCATCCATTCACCGGCTGGCGCGAATGTCTCGCCGAAGCCGGTCATCTCGGTGCGCACAGGCCCCCGGGATCAGTTCATTGACGCTGATGTTGGCGTCCTGCAATTCCACGGCCAGTGTCTGCGTGAGCATCCACATGCCTATCTTGGCGCTGGCGTAGGATGACATCCCCGGATTTGGCCGGTAGCGCGAGCCGGAACCGGTAAAGATCATCTTGCCGCCGCCACGCCGGCGCAGATGCGCCATGGCGGCGCGCGCCGTATGGAAGGCACCAACCAGATTGACCTCGATGGTCTGCCGCCACTGGGCGGGATCGCAATGCTCGACCTTGCGGCTCTGCAGCGAGACCCCGGCGTTGGCCACCACGATGTCTACGCCGCCGAACCTTTCCGCGCTTGCCGCGAACAAGGCTTCCATGGCAGCGTAGTCGCACACGTCCGCCGTTACCGCGGCGGCCATACCGCCGGCCGCTTCGATCTGGCGCACCGTGTCCTGGATCTCCGCCGTCTTGCGCGCGCTGCATACCACGGCGGCACCAGCCTGGGCGTAGGCCAGCGCAATGGCACGGCCGATGCCGCGCCCGGCACCGGTGATGACGGCGACCTTGCCGCGCAGGTCTGGCTGCGCCGGATTGGTGTTCATAGGGGCTCCTGTTGAGAATGAAGTGTGAGCGGTTCGGGAAACCTCACCTGGCTCACCGGATTGATCCAGTTGTCATTTTTTTCTATTTTGATCCGACGTCGCGCCGCTACTCCGCCTTCAGCCCGGCAATCTTGACGGCTTCGCCCCAGGCGGCAAGGTCATCGCGCACCAGCCGGCCAAGGTCTTCGGGCTTGGACGGCGCGCCGGGCCGCAGGTACATGGCCTCGAAGCGCGCGCGCTCGGTGGGTGACGCGATGATCTCGTTGATCTCCGCGTTGAGCCGCGAGACGATCGACGCCGGCAGGCTCCGGGGCCCGAACACGGCCAGCCAGCTGGCGTAGTCGAACTTCACCCCCTGCTCCGACATGGTTGGCACGTCGGGCAGCGGTAGCAGCCGCTCCGGCCCGGAGACCGCCACGGCGCGAATGCGGCCGGACTTCAGGTGCGGCAACGCGGACACCGAATCCGCGAAGCCTATCTGCACGTGCCCGGCGGCCAGGTCGTTGCTGCATTGGGTCGCCGTCTTGTAGGGCACGTGCCGCAGCTTGATGCCCGTCCTGGCCTTCAGCACCTCCATGGCTAGATGGCCACCGGAGCCCACGCCCCAGGAGCAATAGGCCAGCTCGGTCGGGCTGGCCTTGACGTAGCCGATCAATGCCTGCAGCGACTTGACCGGCACGGTGCTGGTGACCACCAGCACATTGCCGCCCGGCGCGCTGGGGCGCCCGATGGGCGTGAAGTCCTTGACCGGGTCGTACGGCAGGTTCGCCATCAGCCATGGGTTGACGGTCGTGGTCGCGGAGTAGGTAAAGAATGTGTAGCCATCGGGCTCGGCGCGCGCCACGGTCTCGTTGGCGAGCATCCCGTTGGCACCTGGCCGGTTGTCGACGACGACCGGTTGCTTGAGCGCTACCGTGAGCCGGTCGGCCAGTAGCCGCGCGGTCTGGTCGGTCACGGTGCCGGCGCCGGAGGGCACCACCATCCGGATGGGGCGGGCCGGATAGGCGCCTTCGGCATGCGCTGTGGCGCTGGCCGCGCCAAAGGAAAAGGCAATGGCCGTGCACCGTGCGAACGTCAGTGCGCGCGGGATAGTGCTGAACATAAGTTGTCTCCTGACTGGCATCGCTGCCGCAGGCCGGTACATTGCCGGCCTGTTTTGAAACCGGGGCGCGCTGGCGCCCCTCCCCGTTCACCGCATACTTGACAGGCTTACGCGGGCGCTGCGCAGGCGTCGTCGAGCGCGGCCAGCCGCTCCAGATGCCAGTCGACGTCACCAAACACGTCCGATTTCCATCTCGTCGGTCATGCCCACGGCGCCATGCAATTGCACCGCCTCCTCGCCCAGCTTGCGTCCCGCCGCGGACACAAAGGCCTTGGCGTGCGACACCACGCGCATGCGCTCGCGCGGCGCGTCCTGCAACCGCGCCGCCGCGGACTCGGTGATGGCACGTGCTTGCTCGATGGAGACGAACAGGTCCACCAGCCGATGCCGAATAACCTGATTGGCGGTGATGGCGCGCCCGAACTGCTCACGCGTGGCGAGGTAGTCGCGGGTCAGCGCGAACGCCCGCGCCATGGTGCCGACGCTTTCCGCGCAGGCCATGGTCGTGGCGTGGTCGATGGCGGCTTCCACGCGGGGCCAAGCTGTATCTCGTGCGCCGATGAGCGCGGGCGCGGGGACCACCACGCCGCGCAACGTCAGCGCTGCGGTCTGGCGGCCGTCATAGGTCGGCAAGGCATCGACCGACAAGCCGGCTGTGTTCGCGGGCACGGCAAACAGACTCAGGCCATGGCGGTCGCGCCGCTTGCCCGCCGTGCGTGCCAGTACCAGGAACAGGTCGGCTGCGCCACCCGCCAGCACCAGCGTCTTGCGGCCGTCGAGTAGCCATCCCTGCGCCTCGGGCTGTGCCGTGGCGGTAATGTCGAAGGCATCGTAGCGGCCCTGGATTTCCCGCGCGGCCAGCGCGAGCTTGAGGCGGCCCTCCGCCATGGCGGCGACATGGCCGCACTGCACCTCGTCCGCATCCTGCACCAGCAACGGGCCGCATAGTGCCGCATTGGCTAGCCAGGGCTCCGCCACCAGCGCGCGCCCCAGTTCCTCCGCCAACGCGGCCTGGTCCAGCGCGCTACCGAACCCGCCACAGGCCTCGGGCAGGCCCAGCGCCAGCCAGCCGAAGCCGGCAAAATCCGACCAGTGCTGCGCCGCGAGCCCGGCTGGCTCGGCCAGTGCGGCGCTGCGCTGCGCAAAGCCATAACTGCGTTCGACATAGCGACGCACGCTTTCCTGCATCATGCGCCGCTCTTCCGTGAGGTCCGCGACTGCAGTGAGTTCCGTGAGTTCCGTGAGTTCCGTCATCGTGTTTCCTTGCGTCCCGGCGTCTCAGAGCCCAAGCACTTGCTTGGCCAGCAACTCGTGCTGGATTTCGCTGGAGCCGCCCGCGATGGTGTAGCCGCGGGTAACGAAGCGCCTTGCCGACGCCGCCGGCGCATAGGCGGAGCGCCCGACCTCGGGCGCCGCCGGCTCGAAATGCGCTGCGCGGTCATAAGCCAGCGTGTCTGGTCCCAGCGCATCGACGGCCAGGTTCTCGATGTCCTGGATCAGCACGCTGCCGAGCAGCTTCAGCATGCCGGTCTCGGCACCCAACGGCTTGCCCGCCTGCGCTTGCCGCCGAAAGCGCAGCACGGTGGCGGCCAGCACTTCAACGCGCACCTCCAGCTCGCGGTACCGCCGCATGAACCAGGGCCGGCGCATCAGCGGCACACCCGCCTCCTCCAGTTCCAGCCCGAGCGCGCGCACCTTGGACAGGCGGCGCCGGTTCTCCGCCACGCGGGCCAGGTTCAGGCGCTCGTACTCCAGCAGGGATTTGGCGATGGTCCAACCGGGGACGGGCGCGATGGCACTTACCGCCGCCGGCGCGGCCGTGCACCATTCGCGGCGCAGGATCCCCTGCTTCGCGCGCTGGCGGCGTGAAGAGACGCCGGTAACGCTAGGCGGCAGCCAGTCGATGGAGCCACCAGACCAGGGGGCTGCCTGGCGGCACGAGGGAGGCGGGGTTGCAGCAGGACCCAGCCGGGGACGCCACGGATGTCTTGGTGCTGTCCAGCCGGTTCTTGCTCGCCACCGTCGGCACCCGGGCCCAGCGGGAGCGTGCTCTTGGTGGCGCCGAACCGAGCGCGGGGTGATTTGTGGCGACGCCCCGGAAAGCGTGCGTCAGATGCGCGTGGGGCTGCGTCGCCTGTGTTCCGTGCTCGATCTCTTTGCGGGCAGCACGCCGCGCAGGCGGTGGATTCCGAGCGCTACACGCGGCTGATCCTGGAGCTTTGCCGGTGGCTGAAAAGCGCTGACTGGCATCGGGATCTGGACGAAACGCAGCGCGCCTTGCTTGCATGAGCGGCATCGCGCACGCATCGTGGCCAAGAAGCTACCCGGCTCAACTGCGCACCGGCACAATGCTGAACCGGGAGACCCCTTGGGTTGCAGCCATCTCGGCCGCCAGTCCCGCTGGCGATAGCGCGCGCGCCTTGTCCGGCGCGACCAGGCTGACTCGCCACACGGCCTGATTGTCCGCGAACGTGATGGTCAGGCTGTCGTGCAGCACGCGATAGCCGCGGGACTTTGCCCTGTCGATCAGTAGATCGAGATCCGGCGCTTCGCCGGGTTGGAAAGTCAGAGACACATCCAGCGTCGTGCGCCCCGGAAGCCTGGATTCAAGCCGGTGCAACAAAGACATCGAGCTCACGCACAGCACGGCGAGCAGCAGCGCTGCGGCATAGAAACCAACGCCGAGCAACACGCCTATGGCCGAGGCAGCCCAGATGGATGCCGCGGTCGTGAGGCCGCGGATGCGCATACCGTCCTTCATGATGACTCCGGCGCAGAGGAAACCGACGCCGGTGACCACGCCCTGGATGGTATGGGTCGGGTCTGCCTGGATGTGCGCTGTGGCACCGCCGTACCAGAGCGGCGCGTGACCGACGAACACCGTCAGCGCCGTCGACGCCATGCACACGAGGCCGTAGGTGCGCATGCCGGCGGCGCGGCCGTTGTACGAGCGCTCGTAGCCAACCAGCATGCCGAGCAGCAGCGCGCCCACCATGTTCAGCCCGATGAACGCGTTGGCGGCGAGAAAGGCGCCGCTCCAATAGTGCTGCAGATCTCCTAGCATAGGATTTCGCGATCAGGCTGCGAGCCAGGCGTTCAGCGAGCGCAAGGTCTCCTCGCTCAATTCGCCCGCCGCCGCGGCAAGCCTCAGACGGCCAAGGAGGTAGTCCAGGCGTGCCTGGACCAGGTCGAGCTCAGCGGTGAACACGCGCTGCTGCGCGTCGAGCACGTCGGGTTGCGTACGGGTGCCGACGTCCCGGCCAAGCGTCGTTGCCGCGAGCGCACTACGCGCCGAAGTGAGCGACTGCTCGAGTGCAGCGACGCGCGACACGCCGGTTTTCACCGAGAGGAATCCGTCCTGCACCCGCAAACGCACGTCTCGCCGGGCGGCGGCAATCTCCTGCTCCGCCTGACTCTTCCTCGCGGCCGATTCCCGCTCGCGCGAATCCAGTCCGCCGCCGGCGTACAACGGAATGTTGAGCTGCAAGCCGATCGTCGCGGTTCGGGTGTTGCTGCCAGCAATCCAGGGAGCCAGGTTGCCGGTTTGCCCTTGTGCGCCATAACGCGCCACGAGCGCGACGGTCGGGCGACTGCTGACGCGGTACTTATCGATCTCCGCGCCGGCAATGTCGTGCTCCGACTGCCTGGTCTTGACGAGGTAGCTCTGTTCTTCACCCTTTGCCTGCCACGCCGTGAGATTGTCCGGTTCCGGCGGCCGCGGCACGAAGCCAGGCGCCAACCCGCTGAGCTGATCGGGCGGCGTGCCGACGGTTTCCAGGAATCGCGTGCGTCGCTGTTCGAGCGCAGATTGTGCCGTGACCTCGCGGCTCTCCACCCCATCCAGGCGCGCCTGGGCTTCATGAAGATCGGTGATCTTGCCCTGGCCGATGTCAAAGCGTGCCTTCGCGCGGTCGCGTTGCTGTCGCAACGCCCCCTTCTCGGCCTGCACCACGCGGAGCGTCTCCTCGCCCAACACGACGCCGAAGTAAGCCTCGGCCACCCGCAAGGCCAGATCCTGGCGAGACTGGTCGAATTGCGTTTGCGCCAGGTTGGATTGCTCGTGCAACTGCCGTCTCGTGGCCACAGCACTCCTGTCGTACAGCGGCTGCACGAGCATCACCCCGGCCTGGCGAGCAGTGCCCGAACTATCGGCGGAGACCAACGGCGCGAGCTCGGCAGGCGGGTTGGCGGACGATCGATTGTTGATCCGGTCCAGTGCCGCCTGGAGGCTTACGCGGGGACGCAGCAAGGCGTCGCCTTGCACAGCCTTCTCCCGTCCCGCCGTGAGCGCATCATTCGCAGCGAGGCTCGTCGGATCATGCGCCAATGCCTGCTGATAGGCCCCCACGAGATCGATAGCGCTCGACGCTCCAGCGTTCATGAAAAGCATGCAGCCCAAAGCCACCTGCCCGGCCCGCAGGGCCATATTCAATCTATTCATCGCATTTACTCTCAACGTCACATCTGCGATCAAACGGTCGCAGGGCGCTTGGCCCGGTACCAGGTCGCATACAGAGCGGGAAGGAAGACGAGCGTCAGCACGGTGGCAACGGCGAGCCCTCCCATGATTGCCCACGCCATGGGGCCCCAGAACACGGAATGGGTAAGCGGTACCATCGCCAGAATTGCCGCCAAGGCAGTCAGCACGATCGGGCGTAGCCGTCGCACCGCCGCCTCGACGATGGCTGTCCACAGTGCAACGCCCGCGCCCACATCCTGATCAATCTGCACGACAAGGATCACCGAGTTGCGGATGATCATTCCAGCGAGGGCGATAACACCCAACATGGCGACAAAACCGAATGGAATCTGAAACGCGGCCATGATCGCGCTGACACCGATCAGCCCGAGCGGCGCGGTCAGCAGGACCATTGCCATCTTCCTCATGTCCTGCAGTTGGATCATCAGCAGCACAAGTACTACGATGATCGTCACAGGCATCACCGCGAATACAGAACGCTGGGCTTTCGCACTCGACTCGTAAGCGCCGCCAATCTCGATGCCGTACCCCAGCGGGAGCGCCTTTTCCAGGGCGTCGATCTTCGGCTGCATTGCATGCGTGACGTCAGGTGCCTGCGCCCCCGCGATGTCGGCGCGAACGGTCAGCGTTGGCACGCGGTTGCGCCGCCACAGTTCGCTTTCCTCGCTGTCAAGCGCGAGTCGGGCCACTTGCGAGACCGGTACAAACTTGCCGTCGCGCACATAGATCTTTGCGTCCTTCAGGTTGTTCAGGTCCGTGCGTTCCGCGGCGACGAGGCGCGAGACCACGTCGATACCTTGGTCTTCCTCGCGGTACTGCGTGATCGGCGTGCCCGACAGCGAGGCCTCAAGGGCCTCTTTGATCTGGCCTGAGCTGATACCCAGTGCGCGCGCCTTGTCCTGGTCGACGTCGACCTGCACGCGCTTGATGCGTTCGCCCCAGTCCAGGTTAACCTGGCGCACGTGCGACTCTTCACGCATGATGTCCGCCACCTGCTGCCCGATTGCACGAACTTTGGCGTTGTCCTGCCCGTACACACGGAACTGCACCGGGTAACCGACAGGCGGACCGTTCTCCAGGTGATTGACGCGGCCACGCACATTCGGGAATCTTCCGTTGAACAGCGTCTCGAGCTTCTCCTTCACCCGCTCCCGCGCCTCACCGCCCTTCGTCATCACCAGCATCTCGCCGAGGTTCAGATTAGGCGTCTGCGCATCGAGAGGCAGGTAGAACCGTGGCGCACCGTTGCCAACAAAGCTGGTCACCGCCGCAATGTCCGGATCGCCCTTGAGCAGGCCTTCCAGCTTCTGGACCTCGCGCTGGCTCGCCTCGAAGGTCGACGCCCTCGGCATCCACAGGTCAACAATCAGTTCGGCCCGGTCGGATGCCGGAAAGAATTGCTGGGGTACTGCCTTGAACAGCACCAGTGCGCCCACGAAAGCGGCGAGCGTGATGCCGATCACCCACACGCGATGCTCCAGGCAAAAATTGATGAAGCGGCGGAACTTGACGTAGAAGCCGCGTTGGTAGACCGCCTCCTCATCATGCGACGCGTGCGCATGCTCTTTCAACAGCTTGAAGCCAATGTAGGGTGTAAAGAGGACGGCCACGATCCATGACAGCACCAGCGAAATGCCCACCACCTGGAACAGGGAGTACACATATTCGCCGGTGCCCGACTTCGCAAAGCCGACGGGAAGAAAGCCCGCAGCTGTGATCAACGTGCCCGTGAGCATCGGGAAAGCGGTGGCCGTGTACGCATATGTGGCGGCGCGGAACTTGTCCCAGCCCTGCTCGAGCTTCAGCGACATCATTTCGACGGCAATAATGGCATCGTCCACCAACAGTCCGAGCGCAATGATCAGCGCACCGAGCGAGATGCGCTGTAAGTCAATGCCCATCACGTACATCGCCAGGAATGTCATGGCCAGAACGAGCGGGATGCTGAGCGCGACAACCAGTCCGGTACGCAAGCCTAGCGACAGGAAGCTCACGACGAGCACAATGACCACAGCCTCGGCCAGACTCTTCTTGAACTCGAAGACAGAATGCTCGACGATACGTGGCTGGTCGCTGACCGCATGGATCTGCACGCCCACCGGCAGGTTGGACTCGATGCGCTTTACCGATTCGTCAAGCTTTGTGCCAAGTCGAATCACGTCACCGCCCTTGCGCATGCTCACCGCAAGTCCAATCGCCTCGCGGCCGTTGAAGCGCATCCTCGAGGTGGCAGGCTCCACAAAGCCGCGACGGACGTCTGCGATATCGCCCAGGCGGAAGGTACGTTGGCCAGCACGGATGCCGATGGCGCGAATCCCTTCGACCGAGTCAAACTCGCCACTGACAGCCAGCCGCACTTGTTCCGCGGTGGTTTGCACGGTCCCGCCTGATGTCACGGCATTGGTTTGTGCGAGCGTCGACGCGATCAATGCCGGGTCGATCCCCAGCGAGGCGAGCTTGGCGGTGGAGACTTCCACATAGATCTTCTGTTCCTGCTTGCCTACCAGATCGACCTTATTGACGTCGCCGACACGAAGGAACTCATTTCGTGCGGCGTCCGCAATCCGTCTCAGGTCGTCATAGTCGAAGCCATCGCCCGTGATGGCATAGAGGTTACCGAACGTGTCTCCGAACTCATCATTGAAGAATGGGCCCTGCGTGCCCTGTGGCAAGGTATGCCGGATGTCCTCCATCTTCTTCCGGACCTGGTACCACACATCCGGCACGGCGCCAGGTGGTACGTCTTCGCGCAGGTTGACCTTAACCTGAGTTTCTCCCGGCTTCACGTAGGTGGACGTATAGTCGATCTCCGCCACCTCTTGCAGCTTGCGCTCGATCTTGTCGGTCACCTGATCGGCCATCTGCTGCGCGGAACTCCCCGGCCAGTACGCCTGCACGACCATGGTCTTGATCGTGAACTCAGGGTCCTCCTTCTGACCCAGGCTGCTGTAGGCCAGTACGCCGGCCACGGACAACAGCAACAGCAGGAACCCGATCATCTGCTGGTGCTTCAGCGCCCATTCGGACAGGTTGATGCCTTTCACTTCACACCTCCTGCCCTGGCGACAGACACTGTCTCGGCCACTTTCACCTGCTGGCCAGGCTGCAGCATATGCACGCCGGCACTCACTACGGTCTCTCCGCCCGCAAGTCCCCCAACCACGATGACGCTGTCGTTCTGCGCGGCGCCAAGCTTGACTTCACGCGCGATCACCCGTGACGTCTTCGGGTCAACCACCCACACCTGCCGGCCATGTTCATGGTCGACAATGGCGGTCAGCGGCACGCGGACAACGCCGTTGCCGTCCACGTCCGGTGCTATGACAGACGCTGTCATGCCTAGCCGCAGGAGGTCCGGATCCGTGTCCTGAATGGAAATGCGTGCCGAGTACGTCCGCGTGACACTGTCCGCATCCGGCGCAAGCTCCCGGAGCTTGCCCGTCCAGGACTTGTCCGGATGCGCCCAGACTGTAATCTTCAGCATCGACGCCTTACGCAGTTCGTCGACTCGCGACTCCGGAATACTGATCGAGACCTCGCGTTCGCCGTCAGCCGCAACGGTAGCGATCGACTGCCCGGCCGCGACCACCTGCCCGGCTTCCGCGTTGATTGCACTGACTACGCCATCGCGGTCGGCCACGAGCGTGGTAAAACCGCGCAGGTTGGCATTCAGCTGCTGGCGCGCCTGTGCAGAACGCAGTTGTGCTTCCGCCTGGTTGAGCGCCAGCCGCTGCTGGTCCAGCTCGGCTTGCGAGGCAAAGTTCTGCGTGAGCAATTGCTCGGTACGCCGAACATCCACCCGCGCCTGGGCCACCCGGCCCCTTGCCGCATCAGCCTCCGCACCCGCCGCAGCCACCTGCAACGTCTCCTGGGTGGGGTCGAGCTGGAACAACGGCTGGCCGCGCTTGACGTGGCTGCCCACTTCCACCATGCGCGCGACGATCTTGCCGGCTGTGCGGAATCCAAGTTGACTTTCGTAACGCGCGCGAATCTCGCCTGAGTAGGTCGCGCCGACCGACCCGGCGGTACGTCCGGCGACCACTGTCCGCACCGGCCTTACGTCCGCGTGTTCAGACGCGGAGTGCGGTGTACAGGCGGCTAGCAGATGTGCCGCGATGATGATAAGAGCTGCCGCTCGATAGTTCCTGTTCAATTTCTGCCCTCCAGTAAGGTCCGTCGCTCGCCTGCGAGTCATCAGCGATCCACGCCACCGAGCCGCTCCACGGACTCGTGCTGGCGTCAGCGACGGCAGGCCTGTTAGGGCTTTCGCCCTTCCCGATAGCCCGGAATATACATCATACTGACTTACGTGTCATGATGACGTACAATTTATTTTATGCGTGGAACGGGACGACTATGACGTACCGGATTCCACATGAGACGAAGAAGGTGCGTGGCGACCACAAACAAGTGGACGCAGAGACAAGCGCTGGACGCGGAGTGACGTGATGGGCATAGACCGAAAGCGCAGGAAGTGCTCTGCGCGCGGTTATGTCGACTCATTGACCATGAGGAAGAAGACAGATCAATGACCCCGATACAGAGGAGATTGGCAGCTGATACAGAACCGCGGGAGACTCGCGACCACCGTCAGCGAGTTGCGGCGAAGCGGCGACAGCGTATGCGCTCGCTGTTGCTGAACAGTGCGATGCGCTTGATGGTAGAGAACAGCGCCGCGACGCCTTCCATCGACGACATCATCTCGGCCGCACGGGTGTCACGTGGCACGTTCTACAAGTACTTTCCGTCGTCTGAGGCGATCGTGCGGGAGCTTGTCGGGAAGATTGCTCAACAATGGGAGCGGGCCGCCGACCCCATTGTGCGCGGCCATGACGACCCGGCCGAGCACATCGCCAGGGGAATACGGCTGGCGTCGATACTTACGATACGCCAGCCGGGTGTGGCTGCAATCCTGAGCCGGCTGGGCTGGGCTGGCTACCAAGCACCGAATATGCTGGAGTTTGTCCGCAGGGACATAGAGGAAGGTGTTCGACGCAAGCGCTTCAAGCGCATGCCGACCGCCCTGGGGTTCAATATCGTTGCCGGCGCGGCAATGAGCGCAATGCATCGCATGCTTGAAACCGAATGTCGCGAAGATTTCTCGGARCTCGCCGCYGCCGTGGCATTGCGCGCCTTRGGCGTGGAGGAAKCSGTGGCYGATGCGATATCCAAGTCGCCGCTGGATACGAGTGAAGTGCTGTTCGATGGCTTGCTCGCCGAAGCGAGCGGCGAAGTACCGTAGCGTTGGCTACGCTCGCAAGTTGGAGGGCTCGGCCATTTCGGCGAGCTTCTCCTGTGCCTTTTCGAGCAGTGATTCAGGCGGAGCGACCAGCTTTGGCAAAGGCGCGGAGGTCAACTTTGTGGAATTCGATGCAGACACGCCGAGCGACCGCAACACCGCCCGGACAATCCGCTCGGGATAATCCTTGGTCGTTTTTCCCTGGGCCATACGGTGAACGGCGATTACCCCTGCGCCTGCCACCATGTCCAACGCAACATCGGCCGAAGCCTCGTCAAACGTGCCCGTCTTCAGGCCTTCCTTGATATCCGAAGGCAGGTACTCATACACGGCACTCTTCTTGCCGACCAAGGTCAGGCCTGTGCCGGAAAGAAACTGCGCCACCACAGGATAGGATCGCGCAAGGTGCAGATACAAGCGAATACCCGTTGCAACACGCAACGCCGGGTCTTCGATATCGCCGACCACGCTCTCGATCATTTGCACCATGTCGTGACTAAGCGCTTCGCTGACAGCCGCCAGCAGATCGTCGTTGGTACGGAAGTAGTTGTAGAAGGAACCTTGTGAGACGCCAGCTGCCGCGATGACTTCCGGAATCACGCTGACTCCGATACCTCTTTGCGCAAAGACGATCATCGCGCTTTCAATGAGACGCATGCGCATCCGTGCACGCCGTTCGGCTGCAACGCGAGGGCGATGGTCTTTAAGATCAGGGGCGGCAGGCATCTTCAATTTGAGGACCTTATGTGATTGGATGATTATATCAATACGCCGCTACAACGCCGACACCGTGGCGTAGGCCACGCCCCGCCCTCCTTGATACGAACAAGCTCAGTGCCGTCCTCGGCTCGCACCGAGTGCGCAGCGTCGCGCAGTGTCTGCGCCACGACAACCAGCCGTTCGGCCGCGGCAAAGATGTCATGCGGCAGGCCATCGCGGATTCCGCAGACAACTTTCATGGACAGCGTTCTGAGGAACGATAGTGCCTGCATGCAGCTGGAAACGGTGGGACAAGGAGGCGTTCTGCAGCAGAAGTGCCCGTTGCGATCCTTATAAGATACTTATTGTCATGATGACATGTAAGTCATTTTGTAGCAGAATGCGGGAATCTCGAAAAATTCCGGTGCGCTCGACGCACTGCTTGCCTCATGCAACGAGGCCGATAGCCATCCAGGACACGACGTGCATCAGAACCACATCCCGCAGTCAGATCCACCACAAGACATGCACCGGCTGGTTGCGTGCGAGCATTGCGACGCGCTCCATATGCGCGTGGCACTGCGACCGGGCGAACGCGCCACCTGCCTGCGCTGCGGCGGTGCGCTCTATCGCAACAGTGCGCTTGCCTATCGCCGCCTGCTGCCGCTCGTGGTGACCGCTCTAATCCTGTTCATGATCTCGAACGTGTACCCGATTGTCGCTATGGAACTCAAGGGCTCGCGCATGGAGACCACGCTATGGGGCGCCGTGCAAGCACTCTACGCGCATGACATGTCGCCGGTGGCGATGCTCGTGTTCGCCACGACGATCCTGCTTCCGCTGACCGAGTTACTCATGATGTGCTACCTGCTCGTGCCAATGGCGCAGCACCGCATGCCCCCCGGATTCGACCGCCTTGTGCGCAGCATTCTCCTGACGCGGCCGTGGGGCATGATCGAGGTATTCATGATCGGCGTGCTGGTGACGGTGGTAAAGCTGTCGACCATAGCGCAGGTGCTTGCTGGCGTCGCGCTCTGGTCGTTCGGTGCCCTCGTGGTCGTACTTGCCGCCATCCTGTCCTTCGATCCGCGCGACCTGTGGCATCACCTTGATGCGCACGGTGCAGATGGCATACAAACCTGCTCGCCGGACGCCGCATCATGACCGCGACTCAATTGCCCTACGCTACCGCTGCTTCGCGCGGACTGCTGTCATGCCACGCTTGCGACCGGCTCAGCCCGATGACGCTCGAGGCCGGACCGTGTCCGCGCTGCGGCGCCGCACTGCATCATCGCAAGCCAGCCAGCGCGTCGCGCACCTTGGCTTTCCTGTTGGCCGCTTACCTTCTGTATATCCCAGCCAATCTGCTCCCGGTGATGGTG
Organism: Cupriavidus sp. YAF13; assembly: GCF_052113425.1. NCBI lineage: Bacteria > Pseudomonadati > Pseudomonadota > Betaproteobacteria > Burkholderiales > Burkholderiaceae > Cupriavidus > Cupriavidus sp. YAF13. Next base: position 72,669 of record NZ_JBFRDD010000003.1, on the reverse strand, counting down.
ACGCAGTCAATTCTCGGTACACAGCGCGACACCATCATGTCCGGCGTGATCTATCTATGGCTGTCCGGCTCGCACATGCTGGCGCTCGTGGTGCTGATTGCCAGCATTGTTGTCCCGCTGCTGAAGATGATGATCCTGACATTGCTGCTGATATCGGTGCGCCGCAGATCGACATGGCGCATCCGAGAACAGACCCGGCTCTACGCGCTGGTCGAGGTCATCGGCCGATGGTCCATGCTCGACATCTTCGTCGTGGCGCTGCTGGCCTCGCTGGTGCAGGTCGGGGCGCTGGCCACGATTGCGCCCGGAGGCGGCGCCCTGGCCTTTGCCGCCGTTGTCGTACTGACCATGCTCGCGTCACTGAGCTTTGATCCCCGTCTGCTGTGGGATGCGCTCGAGACGTCGCCTCCCCCCATCGAATTTCCGCACTCCGATCATGCCAGAACACACTAATCATTCCCCGCCTCATGGTGTACCGCAGCCCGGGCGCAAGCCTCGCGCGCGTTGGCTACCCTCGCTCGTCTGGCTGATTCCCATCGTTGCGGCGGTAGTCGGGCTTTCGTTGCTGATCAACACGCTAGCATCGCGCGGGCCCGAGATCACCGTCACATTTCGCACCGCCGAAGGCCTGACGCCGGGCAAGACCCCCGTGCGCTACAAGGACGTCGATATCGGATTGGTCAAGACGGCACGGCTGGCAGCGGACCGTTCGCATGTGATCGCGACGATCGCGCTGACCAAGGATGCGGAGACCTTCGCCGTGGCCGACACGCGCTTCTGGGTGGTACGGCCACGCTTTGCCATGAGCGGCGTGTCGGGGCTCGAGACGCTGCTATCGGGTGCATATATCGGCGTGGATGCCGGCAAGTCAGGCGAGGTGACGCGCAGCTTCACCGGGCTCGAAGTCCCGCCGACTGTCACTGCCGACGCCTCAGGCAGGCAGTTCGTGCTGCGTGCACAAGACCTGGGCTCGCTCGACATCGGCTCGCCGGTCTACTATCGTCGCGTGCAGGTCGGCCATGTCGTAGCGTATCAACTCGAGCCGAACGGCCACGACATCACGCTGCGGGTCTTCGTCAACAAGCCCTATGACAAGCTCGTCTCCGCCGATACGCGCTTCTGGCATGCCAGCGGCGTCGACCTCAAGCTCGACGCGAACGGGCTGAAGTTGTCCACGCAGTCGCTGGTCACCGTGATGCTTGGCGGCCTAGCCTTCCAGGCGCCGGAGCACTCGACTGCGCACGCCACGGCCGCCGAGAACACCGAGTTCCTGCTTGCGGCGGACCAATCGGAAGCCATGAAGGAGCCCGAGGAACTCGCCCCCGCGCTGGCGGTCCTCAACTTCGATCAGTCCGTGCGCGGCCTGTCTCCAGGTGCGCCAGTCGATTTCCGTGGGGTGACCGTTGGGCAAGTACGCTCGATCGGCATTGAGTACCAGCGTGACAAGAAGGCCTTCCGCATGCCCGTGGTGGTGGAACTCTATCCGTCTCGCATGGGGCTGCACGAGAAAGACGTGGCTGACGACGCGCGCAAGCTCGCCATCGTGCATAGCCTGGTACAGCGCGGCATGCGTGCGCAGTTGCGCACCGGCAACCTGCTGACCGGCCAGCTATATGTGGCACTCGATTTCTTTCCGAAGGCGCCTCTGCCGGCTGATCTGGACCTGAACGGGTCGCTGCCTGAGTTCCCCACCACGCCGGGCACCTTCGACGAGCTGCAAGCCAAGCTTGGCGAGATTGTGACCAAGATTGGTAAGGTGCCGTTCGACCAGATCGGGCAGGACGCGCGCACGGCGATGTTGTCTATGAACAAAATGCTCGTCAACGCGGACAAGCTCGTGGCACAGGTCAATGGCGATGTGGCACCCGAAGTGCTCGCCGCGCTGAAGGATGTGCGCCGCACGCTCGCCACGGCCGATGGCGCGCTGGCGCCCGACGCATCGCTGCAGCAGGATACGCGTCGAATGATGCAGGAACTCACGCAAACGGCAGTCTCGCTGCGCACGCTGACCGATTATCTCGAGCGGCATCCCGAAGCACTGCTGCAAGGCAAGAGGGAAGAGAAATGATGAAACGTATGACGCTGTTTTTTACGCTGGCCGCCGCGGCCACGACCATGATGTGCGGCTGCGCGTCACCCGAGGCGCGCTACTACACGCTGGCTGCCAGTCGCTCCAACGCCGCGCCGGCCATGACAGGGCGTGCCAGCCGTAGCAGCGAACCGTTATGGATCGAGGTCACGCCGGTGCGCGTGCCCGAGCGGTTGAACCGCATTCAGCTGGTGGTGCGTGACGGCACCAGCGGGGAGGTGAAGCTGCTCGACACATCGCGCTGGACGTCCCCATTGCCCGACGAGCTACGCGATGCACTGTCGCAGCGACTGCAATCGACGCTTGACGCGGTGGATGTCTACCAGCACGGCCTGTCGGCGACGCAGCCGGCATTCCGGGTAACGACCGAGGTGGTAAACCTCGACGCCAATGTGGGCAAGTGGGCAGCGGCGACCATCGCCTGGACCGTGCGGCGACTGCCGGACGGCAAGGTTCTGAGCGGCCGCACCGAAACAGAGGTGCCCGCGCCCGGGCAGATGGAGGGCGTGGTGAATGCGTATCGGGAGATCCTCGCAGCAACCGCGGCCGATATAGCAGTCGGCGTGCGATCGCTTAGTCGCTAAATGCGCACCATTACGCATATAGCGCGATATGGCGCAGCGACCAACCCGGGATGTCGAACCGATGAGGAGTTAGTGACGTAGCCAGTGTGGACGCCTGCTCGCTAAGGGCCTGTCCCGTTCTTCTAGTGCATACTCCTATGATCTGAATGTTAGGCAATTGGAATGACGGACGATCGAACGACGGGGATTGAGAGGGCGGAGCTGTCGGCTGAACGGGGCGTTGCGCAATATCAGCGGCTCGCTTCGTTGTTGAGGTACCGGATCGCAAAGGGCGAATATCCGCTCGGCATGCTGCTGCCGCCGATCACGCAACTCGCGGCCGACCTGGGCGTGGCCGTCGTTACTGTCCGGCAGTCGTATGAGCTGCTTTCTAAAGAAGGGCTGATTCGTAGCCAGCGAGGCATCGGGACCCACGTGGCGGCCCTGCCCGCCACCACGGGCGACCTCGAACTGGCGATCAACGATCCGTTCGCCGCGCCTGAGGCGCTCGCCTTTGATGTACTCGAAGTCCGGCGCCACACCAGGGTGCCGCAGGAACTGCTCGGACCGGGCGAACAATCGAACGGCGAATACGTCTGCGTCCGCAAACTGCACACCTATTCCGGCGAACCGTTCTGCTACGCGGAGATCTATGTGTTGACCCCGGTCTTCGAAGCCTTGCCCCAGGACACCGCCAAGAACAAAAAACTACTCGCCGCGGTGCTCGATGAATTGGGCTCGCGGAGCAAACGTGTGCGACAACGCATGACCGTGATGCCGGCGGATTTTCCACTGTGCGACATGCTGAAGATCCCGTTCGCCTCACCCGTCGCGAAAATGTCACGGTGTCTTCTTGATAGCAAGGGCAGCGTGCTGTACGCAGGCGTCACTTGGTATCGGGGTGACCGCTACGTCTCAGAGATCGACATCCCCGCCTCCGCATTGAAAGCAGTACCCGCCATCACCGAACCCCAACGGCGGGCAGCTAGCGAGCGCAACCAAGGCTGAAGGCCCTCCTCGTTCAGCCTCTAGGGTAAACAAGGGGCAGAAAAACCCCCCGCAGCCTCTAACATTCCAACATTAGAATGTTAGGATATATCCAGTGACATGTAGACCCAGCAGCGCGCTGGTTCTATGCCGTCGTGAGGTCCGAAGGCAAGCGGGCTCACGACTCCATGGGACGACACGCGGAGCCGTTGGCACCCAAGGCTGGCACCGACCACGTCGTGCGCTGTGTGGCCAACGAGTTCGGCCGATTCGGTATTCGCGCCAATTCGATCTCGCCTGGCATCACTCGCACGTCGATGTCGGGTGAGGCCCTGAACATCCCCAAGATATTGCAGGCCTTCGAGGCCTGCTTTCGGCTCGGACGTATTGACACTGTGGACGACGTGGCCGAAGCGACGCTGTAGCTGGCAAGCGACGCCTGTTTTCGTCCGGCGGCCGCAGGCACCTCCAAGCGATACGGCTTTCTGATTATCGAAATCAAGTGAAAGGAAAGGGCATGAGCAACTTCACATTAACATCGCCTGAATTCAAGGATCAGGATCCATTGCAACTGGTGCATGAGTTCGATGGCTACGACGGCACCGGCCAGAACCGTTCGCCCGCGCTGCAATGGCAGGGCGCGCCGGAAGGCACCAGGAGTTTTGCGCTGACGCTGTACGACCCGGACGCGCCCACCGGCAGTGGCTTCTGGCACTGGATCCTGTTCGACATCCATTCGTCCGTCACCCAGCTCGCCGCAAGCCCGGGCCCCAGCGACGGCACTGACCTGGGCGCCAGCGGCACCCAGGCCGCCAACGACTACGGCGCCATCGGCTACGGCGGTCCGTGCCCGCCCAAGGGCTTGCCCGCGCACCGCTACATCTTCACCGTGCACGCCCTGGGCGTGCCCAAGCTGGGGTTGCCTGCCAACCCGACCAACGCTGTGGTGCGCTTCTTCATCTACCAGAACACGCTCGCCACGGCTACCCTGACCGGCCTCTACAAACGCTAGATGTCGCGGCGTGCGGCGTGCGTCGTCGCGGCAAAGGCAACATGCTGTACGCCGGCGCTATCTGGTATCGGGGTGACGGCTACGCCTCAGAGATCGTCATCCCCGCGTCCGCATTGAAAACGGTACCCGCTATCACCGAACCCCGACGGCGGGCAGCTAGAGGGCTGCAAGCAAGGCCAAAGGCCCTGGTTCAGTCCCTAGGGTAAACAAGGGGCAGAAAAAACCTTCCTCAGCGCCTAAACTTCTAACATTAGAACTTTAGGAGTATCCAGTGACATGCAGGCCCGGCAGCGGTTAGCCAGGCTTCACCTTTGCGCTGGACGCTTCTATGCCTCCGGCGCGTTGCCGGCGCCGCTCTGAGTTTGCCGCCGGTCCGGCGGGCCTCTTCTGTCTCACCAAAGGACGGTTTCCGTCCACTGTTTCACCTCCTCTAACAAACGGAGACAACTCATGAATGCAAGAATTCTCGCGCAGCCCACCACGTCTACCGGCGCCCTCCTGCCGCTGCCCGCCCTGCCGCAGGACAAGCTCCTGACCGTCAACATCGAGCAGATCCCGCTGATCAAGGATGTCTTTCCGGGCATCCACATCAAGCCGCTGCGCCTGGACCCGGAGCGCGGAGAGTGGGTCTTCATGGCCATCGTGGAACCCGGTTGTTCCCTGCCGATTCACTACCACACCGGTACGGCGCAGGTGTGGACGATCCAGGGCTGCTGGAAGTATCGCGAGTACCCCGACCAGCCGCAGACGGCGGGCTCCTACCTGTACGAGCCCGGCGGCTCGGTGCACACCTTCTACACCCCCGAGGACAACACCGAGGACACGATCACCATCGCCTGGATCGAAGGCGCGCAAGTGAGCTTCAACGAGGACGGCACGTTCCACTCGCTCAATGACGCGCTCTCGATCCAATACGCGATCCACGCTCTTGCGGCGGCGCGCGGCATCGGACCGGTGCCCTACGTCAGGGGCAACGGTGCCGACGTTACCAAGGAATAAAGAGCGACTTACACCATGGCAGGCCGCTCGTCGGCCTGCGCGGTGCCGTTCCTCTGCTCCTTATAGACCAGCGTGTACGACACCGATCAGAGCAATCAGTGACGATCCATCAATCCGCGAGATTGAGAGAGTGCAACATGAGAATGATCAAAGCCCAGAGGATGCCGATACTGCCGATGCTGATATTGCTCGTGTTGCTGGCGACGCCGCTAGCCGCAAGAGCCTGGGAGCGCGGCAAGGTTGAGACATTCGCCACTTTGCCTCCGGGGGAGGCGCATCCAGAGGGGATCGCCGTGGACCGCGAAGGCAACGTCTACGTCGTCACGGTGGCGGTGGAAAAACCCAGGACGAGCGAGGGCGCGCTTCTTGTGTTCGACCCGCAGGGCAAGCACCTGCGCACTGTCAGCATCAAGGGCTCGAGTCGAATGTTGCTTGACGTCGGCTTCCATCCTCGCACGGGTCAGCTGCTCGTCGTCGACTACCTGGGCGCGAAGGTCCTGAGCGTCGATCCCAGTACAGGTGCCTCGTCCGTGTTCATGACGGTCACCGGCAAGAACCCCGGCCTCGACGGGTTGACGTTCGACCCCGCCGGAAACGTCTACGTGACCGACGCCCACCAGGGCATCATCTGGAAGGTCGGACCCGACGGCGGCGAAGCGTCGGCATGGGTCACCAGCGCGCTGCTGAAGCCCACGCGGATCCCGCCGACCATCGGCGCCAATGGCTTGGCGTTCAACAACAAGAAAACGGCCATGTTCGTCGCCAATACGGCGAACGACATCGTTGTCAAGATACCGCTGACCGGCTCGACGCTTGAGCCCGGCACGCCTGAGGTCTTCGTCAACCGGATCGGCGGCGGACCCGACGGTGTGAAGATCGATGAGCACGACAACCTCTGGATCGCGTGCAACCAGTCCAACGAGATTCTCGTGCTCGAACCAACGCAGGGGCGGGTGATTGCCAAGCTCGGCGACTTCGGCGGCATCGATCGCAAGGGGGCTCCCAAAGGCTTCCTCTGGTCGAACAGCCTCGTCTTCCATGGCGGCGACGTTCTTGTCACCAACCTCTCGCTCGATATCGAGACGTCGCTCTCGCAGCTCAGTGACGAGCTTGGCCTGGCGCATCTCGTGGGCAAGAATCTGCGCACCATCGATGGTCCGTGGGCGCAACGGGTGAAGATTCACACTATCTCGAAAATCAAGAAGCGGATACCAGAACTCGACGGCGGGCCCCAGTAGCCCATCGGCTAGAAGTCTCCCCCGTCAGGCAGCGCGCGGCACTTGACCTACCTTCCGCTTTTTCGATAGGTCGACTTATAGAACGATGTACTCGGCTGCCTGTTCAACACCGGCCAGGCAGGGAACGGTGGCCTCGCGGCCAGCCGTCATACATTGACCCACCGAGATGAAATGGATATGAAGAAAGACGAGACAACGGGGCCGCTGGCCGGCGTGAAAGTGGTTGACATCACGTCAGTGTTCATGGGGCCCTCGGCTACCCAGATGCTGGCTGACCTGGGCGCCGACGTGATCAAGGTCGAGTCTCCAACCGGAGATAGTACGCGCGGGATAGGTCCCTGCGGCGATGAAAAGCTGGGGCCGCTCTTTCTCGGCCTAAACCGCAACAAGCGCAGCATCGTGCTTGACCTGAAGGCGCCCGAGGGACGCGAGGCCCTGCTTTGCCTGGTACGGGATGCTGACGTGCTGGCCTACAACGTGCGCCCACAGGCCATGCAGCGGCTGGGGCTGGACTATGAAACGCTATCGGCCATCAATCCGCGCCTGGTCTACGTCGGCATGTTCGGCTTTTCGCAGCGCGGACGCTACGCGCCCCAGGCAGCCTTCGATGATCTGATCCAGGCCGCAACCGGCCTGCCGCTGGCCGTTTCGCTGGGCAGCGGCGACAGTCCTCGATATCTGCCAATCACCATCGCGGATCGCTCGGTGGGGCTCTATGCTTTCGGCGTGATCTGTGCCGCCCTGTATTCGCGGGGGAGCACCGGCAAGGGCCAGCGCGTTGATGTCCCCATGTTCGAGACCATGGTTCCCTATGTGATGGGAGACCACCTGTATGGCGAGACCTTCGTTCCAGCAAAGGGCGGCTTCGGTTATCCGCGCCTGCTCTCGCCCGAACGGCGCCCATACAAGACGAAGGACGGACATGTCTGCTGCCTGATCTATCACGATCATCATTGGCGGGCCTTCCTCCAGGTCATTGGCAAGCCGGAGTTGTACGACACCGATCCGCGCTTCGCCAACATGAACACCCGCACCGCCAACATCACCGAACTGTATGCGATGGTCAGCGACGAAATGGCCAAGCGCACCACCGAGGAATGGCGCACCCTGCTCAAGGAGGCTGATATTCCGGTCTTTCCGATGCACACGTTCGAGTCACTGCTGGACGATCCCCATTTGCGGGATATCGGCTTCTTCAGCGAATCGGACCACCCAGCCGTCGGACGTATCCGGGAGATGGCGGTGCCCAGCGAATGGCATGGCACCCCACCGACAAGCCGCCGCCATGCGCCCGGCCTGGGTGAACACAGCCGTGAGGTACTGCGTGAGGCCGGCTACGACGAGGCCTCCATCGATACGCTGTTCGCGTCAGGCATCTCCAGGGATGGGTCAAAAGCGAAACGAACCGAAGGAGAAACGCCCCATGAATGATGAACTGCTGTGCGAGGTCCGGGACGCAGCACTCTACCTGACCATCAACCGGCCGGAGCGCCGCAATGCCATCACGCCGGGGGTGCTGCAGGGACTTCGCGACGGCATCCTGCGCGCCGATCGAGATGCCGACATCCGCGCTGTGGTCATTACGGGAACGGGCGAACAGGCATTCTGTGCCGGCGCCGATCTGCAGACCGGCAAATCGTTCACGTTCGATTACGCGGATCCCTACCAAGGGATGGCCGACCTGTTTCGCTGCGCCAGGCAGTCAACAGTGCCGCTGATCGCGCGGGTCAACGGGGCCTGCATGGCGGGTGGCATGGGACTGATGGCGATGTGCGACCTGGCGATAGCTAGCGAAGGCGCCCGCTTCGGCCTGCCGGAGGTCAAGCTGGGCTTGTTCCCGGCGCAGGTCCTGAGCGTGCTGCAGCACTTGGTGCCACGCCGCACGCTCACCGAATTGTGCCTGTGCGGCGAGCCACTGTCCGCGAGGCAAGCGCTGGCCGCAGGACTCGTCAACGATGTCAGCGACGATCTCGACGCCAGGCTGGACTTGCTGCTGGCCCGCCTGCTGAACAATTCGCCCGCCGCCATCCGTCGGGGGCTGTACACGCTCAAGCATATGGAAACCATGTCGTTCGAGCAGTCCATGGCGTTCACGGAAAGCCAGATAGGGCTGTTTGCACTGACCGAGGACGCGCGCGAAGGCCAGCTGGCATTCCGCGAGAAGCGCCAGCCCATGTGGACTGGCAGATAGGGAGATGGGAATGGACGCGAAAAGGGTACGTATTGGCGGCGCTTCTGGCTTCTGGGGCGACAGCAGCGTCGGCGCGCCACAGCTTGTGCGCCACGGTGATATCGATTACCTGGTGTTCGACTATCTGGCCGAACTGACCATGTCGATCCTGGCCGCTGCCCGATTGCGCAAGCCGGAGCTGGGCTACGCCACCGACTTCGTGACGGTGACAATGAAGGCCCTGATCGGGGAGATCGCCGCACGCGGGATCCGTGTGGTCAGCAACGCCGGTGGCATGAACCCGCACGGGTGTGCGCAGGCCATTGCCGCTCTGGCAGCGGAACAGGGACTGACGCTGCGCATTGCCGTGGTGGAAGGCGATGATGTGATGACCCTGCTTCCCCAACTGCGCGAAGCCGGTGTGCAAGACATGCAGCAAGGCCGCCCCTTGCCAGAGCACGTGGTCAGCGCCAATGCCTATCTGGGCGCGTTGCCGATCCGGCAGGCGCTGGACCAGGGGGCCCAGATCGTCATCACCGGACGCTGCGTGGACAGTGCCGTGACACTCGGCGTGCTGATGCATGAGTTCGGCTGGCATGCGGACGACTATGATCGCCTGGCCCAAGGCAGTCTGGCCGGCCACGTCATCGAGTGTGGGTGCCAGGCAACGGGCGGCTTGCATACCGACTGGGAAAGCGTACCGGACTGGCACGACATCGGCTATCCGGTGGTCGAGTGCCGTGCCGATGGCACCTTCGTTGTCGGCAAGCCCCCCGCCACCGGGGGACTGGTCAACACCGCCACGGTCGGGGAGCAGGTGCTGTACGAGATCGGCGACCCGGCCACCTACCTGCTGCCAGACGTCACCTGCGATTTCACGCAGGTAACCCTTCGGCAGGCCGCACCGGATCTGGTGGAAGTCAGCGGCGCACGCGGGCGGGCCCCGAGCAATGCCTACAAAGTCTGTGCCACCTATGTCGATGGCTTTCGCTGCAACGCGCAGCTTTCCATCGTCGGCGTCGACGCGGTCGCCAAGGCAGAACGCACGGCGGAAGCGATCCTCGCCCGCACGCGCAAGCTCTTCGGGGAGAACGGGTGGGGGGACTACAGTCGCACCCGGATCGAGGTGCTGGGAGCAGAGTCCTGCTTTGGGCCACATGCTGCCGTCCGACACACCCGCGAGGCGGTGATGCGGCTGGCGGTCATGCATCCCGAGAAGGCGGCCCTGGAACTGTTCGCGCGGGAAATTGCCGCGGCGGGGACCAGTTGGGCGCCGGGCACGACGGGCTCGGCTGGTGGGCGTTCCAGTCCCTCGCCATCGATCCGCCAGTATGCATTCCTGCTCGACAAGAGCGCCCTGACGCCGGCGGTGGTGATGAACGGCGTACGCAGCGGCGTCACCATTCCTTCGAGTGGCACGGCGGCAACGGTCGCGCCCGCGGCACCTGCAGTCGCCGAACAAACGGGCGCCGGCCCTGCTGAACACGATACCGTCGAAGTTCCGCTGATACGGCTTGCCTATGGCCGTAGCGGCGACAAAGGGGATACCTCGAACATCGGGCTGATTGCGCGCCGGCCGGCGTACCTGCCCGTGCTGCGGGCCGAAGTGACGGTGGCGCGCGTGGCGGACTGGCTCGGGTACCTGGTGAAGGGGCCGGTGACATGCTACGACCTGCCCGGCTTCGACGCCATGAACTTTGTCTGCGAGTCGGCCCTGGATGGCGGCGGCATGGCGTCGCTGCGCAATGATCCGCTCGGCAAGGGCATGGCGCAGATCCTGCTGACCATGCCGGTGCGCGTGCCGCGGGAGCTGTTGTCATGACGAGGAGTGCGCCCACCGCAGCTGCCAACGAGAGCGTCATCCTCGCCGACGACGGCACCGGCGGCGTGACGCGATACCGACAACTGGCCAGCGTCATCCGGCACAGGATCGTTTCGGGCGAGTACCCGGTGGGTATGCAGCTGCCAACCGTGGATAGCCTCGCGCAAACTTATGGGATCGCCAAAGTCACCGTGCGCCAGGCCTTTTCCGCGCTGACGGAAGAGGGGCTGGTCCGCAGCCAGCGCGGTCGTGGCACGCACGTCATCAAGCAGCCATCAGAGCCCGGACAAGGGCTGCGCTCCGCCATCAATGACGAATCGGCCCATGACAGCGAGTTGGAAATCCGCATCCTGGAAATGCGCGAGGGCGTGGCGTTGCGGCCGGGCCTGGTCCGGCGCGGCACGCCGCTGAACAGCTACGTGATGGTGCGAAAACTGCATGTACATGGCGGCACGCCATTCTGCCTGATCGAGATGTATGTGGCCTCGTCGGTCTTTGCCCGCTTTCCCCGCGGTGGCGAGAAGCACCACAAACTCGGTCATCTGCTGCGCCAGGCCGAAGGCGACCGCCTTGGCATGATGCGGCAGACCATGACGGTTGAGCCGGCCGACTATATCCTGGCACGCGATCTCGCCTATGGCTTCGGGGCACCAATCGCCAGGATCGTCCGATCGACCCTGGATGTCGACGGCAACGTGCTGCTGGCAGGGCTGTTCTGGTACCGCGGCGACCGTTTCATCCTGGATCTGGAGATTCCAGCCAAGCTGACCGAGCACTATCCGGCGCTGGCCATCCCCGACAGCCGCCGCTGAGCGACAGACTTCACTGACAGACTTCACTATTTGAACAAGGAGACACCGAAATGACATCATCCTTTGTGCGGAGGGCCGCCGACGTGCCCGCGTACGCACCGGCCAACCACACGGGCACGGCGAACCAGCGCATCATTGGCAAGGAGACTGTCGGCGCGCGCCGGCTCGAGGTCCTGCTGGGCACGATCTCCCCGGGCCAAGGCGCGTTGCCGCACGCACACCCGGACCTCGAGCAGGCGTCGCTCCTGCTCGCCGGCGAGGGTATCGGCGAACTACCCGGAAAACAGCGCATCTTGCGCGCAGGGGACTGGAGCTTCAATGCGGCCGGCGTCTTCCATCGCTTCGAGGTCATCGGCGACGAACCGGTACGGGTGATGGTGGTCTACGCTCCGCCGTACAGCGAAAACCCGAACGCAGCGGTGATCGCGACCGGCCCGGGCGACCCGCGCCTTCAGGCCGGTGCCGCCGATGTCCGCGACGTTCCAATCAGCACCGAAGCGATCGCGCTGCCGCACTACCGGGGCGCGCTCGCCAGGCCGGTCATCACACGCCAGACCGTCGATTCCCGGTTTCTCGACATCTACATGGTCGACCTTGATCCGGATGGCGGCGCCGAGCCACACAGGCTCGGCGAGACCGAGCAGGTGCTCTTCGTTCGCAGTGGCACGATCCACGGGCGCATCGAAGGGGAGCGTTTCGCCGCCGGGACCGGGGAGTGGGTCTACGTTCCCGACGGTGCGGAACTCAGCATCGAATCGGCAGACGGGAAGCGCGAGCTGATTGTCATTCGCGCACACGATCCGCTGACCTGACGCAAGCTCGACCAAGTGAATCAATCAGATCCCAAGATACAGGAGGAGACAAGATGATCCAGCGATTTCCCCGGCGACGCATGCTCGCCCTGCTGTCCGGACTAGTTGCTGCCTCCGCGGCGTCGCAACTGGTGTGGGCAGATGGCCTGAACGAGTATCCGGCCAAACCGGTCCGTGTGGTGGTGCCCTTCCCTGCAGGCAGTGGAACGGACAACGCCGCGCGCTACATCGCGCGGATCATCACTGCCCAGACCGGCCAGTCCGTCGTCGTGGAAAACCGCCCCGGTGCCAACGGGTTCATCGCGGCCACGGCGGTCGCGACAGCGCCCGGAGATGGCTACACGATGCTCATCACGACAAATACCACCCACGCGGCCAATGCGTCCCTCTTCAAGAAGCTGCCCTATGATCCCATCAAAGATTACGCGCCGGTGTCGTTGATCGCCAAGAGCGGATTGGTCTTGGTGGTGCCATCCGACAGCCCGGTGCAGAAGTTGGCAGAGCTGACCACGCTGGCGAAAGACCGGCAAGGCAAGATGTCCTTCGCCAGCGGCAGTTCCTCCACCCGGGTCGCCAGTGAGCTCTACAAGATCAAGAGCGGCGCACCGGCACTGCACGTGCCCTACAAGGGCGTGCCGCAGGCCCTGACCGACTTGATGGGCCACCAGGTCGACTTCATGATTTCCGACATCAATCCAGCCCTGCCATTCATCCAGAACGGGAAGCTGCGCGCAGTCGCCGTGACCACGTCCAGGCGCCATCCCCTGCTCGGCAATGTCCCGACCATGGCGGAAAGCGGCTTGCCAGGGTACGAGATGACGGCTTGGGTTGCCGCCTTCTTCCCTGCCACCACGCCAAAACCGGTCGTCGCGCGTATGAGCCAGCTGATTCGACAGGGGCTGGTGCGCCCGGAGGCCACCGAGTACTTCGGCCGGACCGGAGGCCAACCCTCCCCATCGACGCCAGAAGAGCTGGCAGCGTTCGTGCGCAGCGAGACCGCGAAATGGGCTGAGGTGATCAAGGCCGCCGGTATCCAGCCGGAATAGCCCGCGCCTCGGCGGCGCGAGAATGCTCGGCCGACCACGCGTCGTCGGCAGACGCCTGCGCGAGCCTGGCCTGGCCGCTTACGTCAGCGCTTCCAACAGTACTTTTGCGTCTTGCCAGTCAACGGTATCGAATCCCTCGGCGAACGTGCCATGAATACCGGCCAGGATCGAGCGCGCAGCATCCATCTTGCCGCAGCATTGCCATAGCCGGGCCATGCTCAGCGCGCCTTTCAGCTCGACTGACCTGGCACCCTGGTCACGAGCCATGGCGATTGCCGCCTGAAAACACGCTTCGGCTTCTTTGGCCCTGGTGGACGAGCCGGCTTCGCCGTCAGACAACATTAGAATCAGTTCCCCCTTGAGCCGAAGCAGAATCGGCTCAGCGAACCGCTCGCCCGTGTTCTTCACCAGAGCCAACGCCTCACTCAGCACACGAAGCCCCTCCTCGGCTTGCCCCGCTTTTCCGTAAGCGTTGGCGAGCAGTGCCAGAAGCCTCGGCCGACCCAATGCCGCCCCGGTCGCTTCGTGGGCGCTGAGGCCTTGATGTATTTGCGCGATTCCCTCCTCATGACTACCCTGCTCGGCCAGCGCCCAGCCGCGCAGGATCGTTCCCCAACCCAGATAGAGGGGGAACCCTTGGTCGCTCGAAAGTGCGATGGCGGCGTCTGCACACTCCCGCGCCAGTTGCACTTCGCGCCGGTACTGGTGCAATTCGGCCGCGAAGATCAGGCACAAGGCAAGGCCGAACGGATCAGAGGACTTTCTGGCCAGCGCCAGCGCTTCCTCGCTGCGCGCGCGTGCCTGGTCCGGCAAGCCCAGAAACCAGAGCGTCCAGCTTAATGTGCTCCGGATATGAAGGGCGAGGTTCGGCGCATAGCGTAGAAGTTTGCTGTATGTTTGCCGCTCAGGGCGGTGCAGTGCCAGCGCCTGCTCCATATGGGTGCGGGCCATCCTGATCTCGCCCAGACGGAACAAGGTGGCGCCAAGAATGCGGTGCGCCTCCGCGAGCTGTTCCGGATCCTGTTTATCCTGCGCGAAACCGAGCAGCCGCTGCGCCAAGGCGTGTGCCGTACTGAGTTGCGCACGCAACAGATAAAACGACCAAAGTCCTAGCTGTGCCGAGAAGATCTGCGGTATTTCTCCGCCCTGTTCGCACAAGGCCAATGCACGCGTGTAGGTGGCCTCCACCTCTGGCGCACCATAGCCTCGAGCGGCCATCCAGGCGGGACCGAGGGTCAGGAGCAGGGTGAGTTCCTCGCGTGCGCGTTCGGGGGTGTCCGCCACGGACTTGAGCAGTTCGAGGGCTGCACTGAGATGATGGATCGCTTCGATCTGTGCTGAACGCTGCAAGGCCTGCTGGCCCGCAAGATGGAGGTATTCGATGGCCTTCGGCACATTGCCACTCTTGCTGTAATGGTGAGCCAGTTCGCTGCAATAGTCCTTCAACCGACCCGGAAACAGTGTCTCGATGGCCCGGGCTGTGCGTTCATGCAGCACGCTGCGCTGACCTGTCAGGAGGGAGTTAGCGGCCACCTCCTGGGTAAGCGCGTGTTTGAACGCGTACTCCACTTCCGGGAATGCCGGACGCTCGTAGATGAAATCGCCGGCTTGAAGGTCACTCAGAAGCGGGCGCAGAGCCTCTTCCGGTTGCGCGGTGACATGCTGGATCAGACTCAAGGGAAACTCTTTGCCGATGATCGCAAGGGTCTGCAGCAAGTCCTTCTGGGCGACGGGAAGGCGGTCGATACGCGCGGCGAGCACCCCCTGCACGGTCGTCGGAATATGAAGTGACAAAGGGGAGTTCTCGATCCGGTAGCTGCCGGGCTGGCCAAGCAAGACACTCTCCTCGGCCAGCGTCTTGACGACTTCCTCCATAAAGAACGGATTACCCTCCGTCTTGGCCAGGATGAGCAGTTTCAGGGGCACGAGCGAGGGATGGTCTCCCAACAGCGCCATGAGCAGACCCTGTGCCTCCGCTTGCCCCAGCGGTTCCAGTTGCAATTGGGTGTAGTAATGTTTCCCGCCCCAATCATGCGCGTATTCCGGGCGGTAGTTGACGAGCAGAAGCAATCTGGTGCGCRGCACATGCTCGATGAGGATATTGAGAAAGGCCTCGGTCTCGCTGTCCAGCCATTGCAAGTCTTCGAACAAGAGCATCAGCGGCTGATTCCGGCTCTCACGCACAAGTAGCCGTGCAATGGCTTCGAAGGTGCGCTGGCGCCGGATGGTGGCATCCATCTTGGGCAGCGCCGAGCCCGCTTCGCTGATACCGAGCAGGTAGAGCAGATAGGGCAGATGGTCCTCCAGTGTGCGATCCAGAGTCAGCAACCTGCCGGTGACTTTCTCGCGATACAGCCGTTCGTCATCCTGCGCGGCAATCTGAAAGTAGTTTCTCAACAGATCGATCAAAGGCAGATAGGGAAAGGCCCTGCCATGTGAAACCGAGAAGGTTTCGAGCACCATGCAGCCCCGCTGCGAGCGTGCCTTGAACTCGTGGTACAGACGCGACTTGCCGACGCCCGCGTCGCCCACCACCCCAACGATCTGCCCTTGCCCCGCCCTGGCCGACTCCGACGCCTCCTGCAGGCGCTCCAATTCGGCCTGGCGGCCGACAAAACGCGCCAGACCGCGAAGCGCCGCCACTTGCAGGCGCGTGCGCAAGGGGCCTAGGCCGAGCACCTCATAGACCGCAAGGGGCTCCCGAATGCCCTTCACGCGCGTGGTCCCGAGGCCCTTGAACTCGAAGTACCCCTCGGTCAGCTTATGGGTCGATTCGCTGACGAGGATCGACGACGGTGTTGCGACGCCTTCCATCCGGGCGGCGATATGGATCGTGTGCCCCACCGGGTCGTAGTCCGCGCGCAAGTCGTCCTTGCGGATCGAGCGCACCACCACTTCGCCGGTATGGATGCCGACCCGGATCTGCAGCGGGACACCCTGCTCCAGACGGAACCGGTCACCAAGGCGCCGAATCGCTTCCTGCATGCGCAGCGCCGCGTACAACGCCCGCAAGGGGTGGTCCTCGTGAGCAATCGGCGCGCCGAACAGCGCCAGGATGCCATCGCCCAGGGATTTGGCAACGTATCCCTCGTAGTGATGCACGGCCTCCATCATCAGCCCGATCACGGGGTCAATCAGCCCGCGTGCTTCTTCGGGGTCCAGGTCCTGGATCAAGGCGGTCGAGCCGGCCATGTCCGCGAACAGCGCCGTAATGGTCTTGCGTTCGCCGGCAGCCTGCCCCCTGGCCTCCATCGCGGCCTGCTCGGCGAGGATGCGTTCGGCGAGATAGGGCGGTGTGTAAAGAACCGGTGCGGGGACAGCGGGCGTTGGCACTGCGGCAGCGACTAGCGTTGCGGCCAGCTCCGTCATGGGCGCGCCGCAAGAACCGCAGAACTTTGCTGTGGGGCTGGACTCCTGGCCACATTGCGGGCAGATCTGCGCAAGCCTTTTCCCGCACTCCTCGCAGAATTTTCCTCCCGCGGGGTTCTCGAACCCGCATTTTGTGCAGCGCATATCGCCCTCTGCCAGCCTTAGCCTGCCACGAACTCATTAGAAGCGTAATGACCGCCCGTCGCAAGATATAGGTTACCGAAAATGCCGATCACCATACGGTTTGCCGTATTCCGCTGATCGTCGCTCACATGGACTTTGGGCCGCGATTCGGCTTACCCAGCCCATGTTGGATAGCGCGCATCAGAGTCCAAGCCGGCTTTGCGTTCGATGAAGTGCTGGCTGCCCCACAGAATCCGTCCTCGCAGCGCGGGGCCGGGGGCCACGGGCCCACGCCGACGATCGCGTATCCAAGTCGTCAACCCGGCTCTATCGGTGTATCGCTTACCCGACTCAACTGCGCACCGGTCGGTGCTGAACCGGGAGACCCCCTGGGTCGCAGCCATTTCGGTCGCCAGTGCTCCGGGCGATGCGGCTCGTATGGCTGCCGGCATGCGATCCCTTGGCCGGTAGACGCGAAACGCCCCACACCTTGCGCGCGGCGGGGCGCTGCGACCGCCCCACCTTATCGCCCCCCTAGGTGTTAACGAGCTATCTGTCATTATGACAATAATACTATTATCACGCCTATGAACGACGTCGATTGCCTCCGCATTCCGACGTCGCAAGCGCCGTGGCGCCTCCTTGGCAGCACCTGCATGCATGGCGCTGATCCAAAACAATCTCAAACGGACCGCTCAGCGGTTAGAGACTTCATGCCCAAATCGACTGTCATGCTCCGCCAGCCGGAGTCTCACCCGGAGAGCCGGCTGCCACCTGGCGTGCAACGGCTCACGCGCCCAAAGCCGCTCGGTAGAGCCGTGGAACTGGCGTTCCTTCGCTGGGAAAAGAAAGACCTGCCGGCGACTGAACGCTTCTGGCGCGATTTCGGCATGCATCTGGTCAGCGTCTCGCCTGACCGGATCACGGCCCGTGGCGCCGGGACGGCCCCTTGCATTGCCGTGGCCGAACGTTCGGCGGCGAGCCGCTTCGTTGGGCCTGCCTTTCGCATGTCCGACGATACCGACTTGCATCGGTATGTCGATCGCTTTGGCGCCACGTGGTTGTCCGAACAACAGATTCCCGGAGGCGGCCGCGGTGTCGAGCTATTCGATCCCTCCGGCCGTAGTGTCTGGCTCGTGCAAGGCCAGCAGCGTGTCGAAGCTCTGCCCATGCGCCCACCCATGACGTTGACCAACACGGCGCAACATACGTCGCGAGTCAACCGCACCGTTCGCACCCCGATTGAGCCGGCCAGTATTGTCCGGCTGGGTCATGTTGTACTTCAAACCGTGGACTTTGCCACCATGGCGGCGTGGTACATGACCGTACTTGGTGTCATTCCTACCGATGTGCAGTACCTCGCGGATGGCAGTCCCAACCTGGCCTTCTGCCGGCTCGACCTTGGCCAGGCGCCAGCCGACCACCACACCCTCGTATTGGTGGGTGGCATCGAAGAGAAATACGAGCACAGCGCGTACGAAGTCATCGATCTCGATGCGCTCGGACAAGGTCAACAGGTGCTGCGTGCGCAAGGCCATTCGCACATGTGGGGCATCGGGCGGCACTTGCTGGGAAGCCAGTTGTTCGACTACTGGCGCGACCCGGACGGCTTTGAGCTGGAGCACTACACCGATGGGGACCTTTTCACCGCGGATTTCGAAACCGCTTACTCGCCGCTTGATTTCGGCGGTATCTGGGCCTGGGGTGCCGACGCACCGGCCTCGATGAAGCCACGAAAGACTTTGCGCAATGTGCTGAAGGTGCTGAGGCTGGTACACCGCAAGGCGATTGCGCCGGCGCGGCTCAAGCTGATCGAAACTGCGCTGGGCGCACCCGCCAGACCCTGGCTTTAGAACTAAGCAATTCCCTAGGAAATATCATGTCTCGTACCGTAATTCGCTACATCCATACGGATGGCCCGCAATGGGGCATTCTCTTTGGCGCGCGCATCGCGCCGTTGCAGGCCAACGCCGCGACCACAGGCGAGTTGCTTACCAAACACTGGCAAAGCATCTGGCAAGTGCCGGCGGCGCAGGCAACGATTCCGCGCGAGGCCGTCCAGCTTCTCGCACCCGTCACGCAGAACCAGCAATTCCTCTGCCAAGGCATCAACTACCGCAGCCACGTCATGGAATCCGGTCTGCGTGTCGAGAATTTTCCCTTCAACACCATCTTCACGAAGGCATCCTCATGCATCACGGCCGCGGATGCTCCGGTTGCCTCCCCGGCCCACGTCAAGCTGCTCGACTACGAGATCGAGCTCGGGCTGGTGTTGCGGCGGGATTTGCAACCTGGCGTGAAGGTCAGCCCCGACGCTCTCGGTGATTGGCTTGCCGGCGTGACCATCGTCAATGACCTGTCGGCACGTGACGTGCAATTGCCGCAGGGTCAGTTCTACAAGGGCAAGAGCTATCGCGGCTTCGGGCCCGTTGGCCCTGGGCTCATATTGCTGACACCGGAAGAGTGGCAACGTTGGCCGGAATTGCGGATGCGCCTGGATGTCAACGGACAGCCCCGGCAGGACGCCTACTGCGCCGATATGATCCATGCGCCGGCTTCAACCTTGACTGAACTGGCATCCATGCACGACGTTCACACAGGCGACCTGATCGCCACCGGTACGCCAGCCGGTTGCGCGGCCCGCGCGCCGGGCAAGCTCGCTATGCTCATGGCGAAACATTTTCTCAGCGACGCCGGCAAATGGCGCATGTTTGTGCGCCGCGGCCTGACCAATCCCGCCTACCTTCGGCCCGGCGATAGCATCCGGGCCTCGATTCGCACAGATGACGGCATCATCGACCTGGGTGAGCAGACCACCGTTATCACATCGGCATGACGACCACGCCAGTTGGCGACGAAACATGTGGCATCCCATCGCAGTATTTGGAACGAGAGTGAAGTCTTATGAGTAGCCTTGCAATCAGCGCCATGCCAGAGGTCGTCAGGCGACTGGAGGACGTGGAACAGATCGAACGCACGCCCTGGCAGTACGTGATCCGCGCCACAAACACTTACGAGGTACTACGGACCGCTTGCGAGCGCTGGTCGGAACGCGTGGCCCTGCGGCTCCTACTGGATGGCAGCCCCTGCGCGCCGACGCGCGACGTCCGTTATGCCGAATTGCTGGAAGGCATCCATCGCGCTGCTAATACACTGCACCGCCTGGGTATCACGCCGGGCGTGCCAGTCGCAATCCTGCTACCGAACCTGATCGAGAGCCACCTGGCACTATGGGGTGCCGAGGCTGCCGGCATCGCCAGCCCGATCAACCCGATGCTGGAATCCAGCTACGTTGCCCGGATCTGCGAAGAGACGGAAGCCAAGGTTGTCATCGCCCTGGGGCCCACCACCGAAGGGAGTATCTGGGAAAAAGCCGTGGAAGTCGCCGACAGGCTGCCTCGGATCGAGACGATCCTGCAGGTCGACCCGACGGCGGCGATGGGGCGGCGTACCGGTTCCGGCGGTCACATCCCGCGCGGCAAGATGCCGAGCCGTCCCGGCGTGCAGGTGCTTGACTTCCATGACGCGCTGGCCGAATCCGACAGTACGCGGCTGATCAGCGGGCGGCGATTCACCCCCACCGAGCCGTGCGCCTATTTTCATACGGGTGGCACCACCGGGTATCCCAAGGTGGCCGTGCACAGTCACCTGAATGAAGCCGTGATGGCATGGGTCCTTCAACGGATTGACGACCGGTGCAACGTGATGCTGGCGGGGTTGCCGCTTTTCCACGTGAATGGCGCCATGGTGACCGGACTCGGTGCGCTTCACAGCGGTTCGGAAATCGTCATGCTGACAGCTGGCGGGTATCGGACGCCGGGCCTGCTAGACGCCTTCTGGGAGATTGCCAACCGATTTGGGGCCACCACGTTTTCCGCCGTGCCAACCATACTGGCAGCACTGCTTTCCAGGCCGTTGCCTGCGGACGGGATCCCGACCTTGCGCCACGTTCTCTGTGGTGCCGCGCCGCTACCCAGTCAGATCGCACACGAGTTTGAAGGGGTCACTGGTGTTCGCATCCACGAGGGATATGGCCTGACGGAAGGTAGTTGCGTGTCAACCGTCAACCCGCTACAAGCCGCGCCCAAGGCCGGTACGGTTGGCATCCGCATTCCGTATCAGGAATTGAAGCTGTTCAAGCTACATGCAGATGGCCGGCCCGCCGAACTTGCCGAAGCCGGTATGACCGGCGTGATCGGCATACGCGGCCCCAATGTCTTTCCCGGTTACCTGCGGGAAGCCGACAACCGCGGCATCTGGATCGAGGGCGGATGGTTCAACACGGGCGACCTGGGCCGCCTTGATGCGGATGGATCTCTCACGCTGTGCGGCCGCGCGAAAGACCTGATTATCCGTGGCGGCCATAACATCGATCCGTCGATGATCGAGGATGCAATCGCCGCGCACCCCGCAGTCGCCATGGTCGCTGCGGTTGGGCAGCCAGACACCCATGCGGGCGAATTGCCGGTGGCCTTCGCGGTACTCAGGCCGGGCGCAAAGACTTGCACCGAAGCGTTGATGGAGTACGCCCGCGAGAGGATTCCTGAACGTGCGGCGGTGCCGGTGCGCATCGAAATCATGTCAGCACTACCCCTTACGGCCGTCGGCAAGGTCTCAAAGCCGGACCTGCGACTGCGCGCCGTCGAGCACGTCATCCAGGCCGCGCTTGCCGGACATGGCATGTCTGACACCCGCGTTAAAGCCCGGCTCTGTCCCGAGCGCGGTACCGTGGCCGATATCTCCGGACCGGTTGCGTCACGTCAGGCGGCAATGGCACTGGTAGCCCGCTATCCCGTGATCTCCGCATGGCAGGAGCAATGATGACGAACACCGGGAAGACTCCGCAGGGAAGCATGCTCGATACGGATGTCCTGCTTGTTGGACTGGGGCCGGTGGGGGCAGCGCTGGCCAACCTGCTTGGCCGCTACGGGATTCGCGTCCTGGCCATCGACCGCGCCACGGAAATTTTTGCGAAGCCGCGCGCGATCGCGCTGGACAACGAGGCACTGCGCATTCTGCAGCTCGTGGGCGTAGCGGAGGGAGAATTCGCCACGGTGGCAATTCCGAAGGTGCAATACCGCTCGCCGCTGTTCGGCCGCTTTGCGCGCATCAACAGCGCGAGGATTGTCGATGGCCATCCGATGCTCGTCACGTTCTACCAGCCGGAGCTGGAGGCGGTGCTGCGCAAGAAGCTGTCAGCGTACCGCACCGTGGACGTTCGCCTCGGGGCTGAACTCCAGTCGTTCGTCGATGATGGTCACCATGTGCATGCCGTCGTGAAATCAGCTGGCTCGCCTGCCCTGCAGGTCAGGGCGAAGTACATGGTTGGCATCGATGGCGCAGGTTCACTGGTCCGGCGTGAGTTAGGGCTGGATTTCGAGGGCCGCACATTCCAGCAGGACTGGCTGATCGTCGACGCGCTTGGCGTACCGAATGCCATTGACCATTGCGAATTTCTCTGCGACCCGGCAAGGCCAACGCCACATATGGTCGCGCCAGGGGGGCGCCAGCGCTGGGAATTCATGTTGAAGCCGGGAGAACGTGCCGAGGAAATGGAGCGGCCAGAATCGGTGCGCAAACTGCTAGCGCCGTGGTGCGATGTTGAAAAGATCCAGATCGAACGCACCGCTGTGTATCGATTTCATGCACGCGAAGCCAAGTCGTTCTCGAAGGGTCGATGTTTCCTGGCTGGTGACGCCGCTCACATTACCCCACCTTTTGCCGGGCAAGGACTGGTGGCCGGCCTGCGAGACGTGGCGAACCTTGGGTGGAAGCTGGCGTGGGTGCTACGCGGCCAGGCGAGCGAGCAGATTCTCGACAGCTATGATCAGGAACGCCGGCCTCACGCAAGGAAGATCATCAACCTGGCGCGCTTCCTTGGGGCACTTGTCATGCCACGCAACAGAGCGGCGGCACTCGCCATTCACGGATGCATGAGCGCGATGCGGCTATTGCCACGTGGCCGTGCCTTGTTCGAAGACTTGAAAGTCAAGCCCGCAAACACATTTGACAATGGCCTGTTTGTGCGCGTGCGCGGCACCGAGAAGCTGCGTGCAGGTTCGAGCTTTCCACAGGGCTGGGTCCGACCAGCTGAAAGCGGAATCCCGACACTTAGCGACGATTGCCTGGGGCTTGAATGTGCAGTCATCGGATTCGGTTTCGACCCCGCAACGCGGCTGTCGCCTGAGCTCATGACGCGCTGGTCCCTCGCCGGCGGCAAGGTGTGGCAATGGTGCCAACGTGCCCAGGCGCAGCATCTCGCTCCCAAAGGCCGGCGTCTCGAAGCGCTGGATGAGGTCGTGTTGCCCCGTTTGGCCCCGCTCGACTGGATGGTGGTTGTCCGTCCGGACCGATGCGTGCTCGCCGAAGGCCCGGCCTCTCAGGCCGAGCACATCCTCCAGCGAGCC
The DNA here is from genome assembly GCF_052113425.1 of Cupriavidus sp. YAF13. Classification (NCBI taxonomy): domain Bacteria; kingdom Pseudomonadati; phylum Pseudomonadota; class Betaproteobacteria; order Burkholderiales; family Burkholderiaceae; genus Cupriavidus; species Cupriavidus sp. YAF13. Next base: position 49,220 of record NZ_JBFRDD010000003.1, on the reverse strand, counting down.
CTTGATTTGATCGATCCGCCAAAGGTCCGCCTCGACATGCGCCTCCCCAAGGCGGCCTGAAGGCGCCAGCCGCCCCGCAGACAGAAAACTAACCTTCTGGGGCCACTTCATGGCGCCGGCGGGCGGGGCTTCTTTTACGTCGCTTCAATAACAAGGAGGAGACCCTTGTGTTGCAGACTTCTGTTTATCGCCTTTCCATCTCGGCCATCACTTGCCTTGCAAGCATGACCGCGCATGCCGGAGAAGACTTTCAGGTGCGGTACAACATAGCAGGCAGCATCGGAGGGGAAATGTTTGCACCCCCGGATGCCGCCGGGCTTGCAGTTGGCGTTGCAGCGACTTATATCGACATCAGAAAGGTGACCGGCAACGACGGCAGCACACTGACGAAGCCGATCCCCGGTGGTGCCATTCCACTTCCGTCCCCTACCCCCGTGACGGCGTATCCCACGTATGGCGCCAATACCGCCCAGATCCCTGCCTCAGGCACTTTCAAGCTGTTCAACCTCGGCATTGGCTACATTACCAACGCGGACTATGGCGGTGGTCGCTTCGCGTTCGGCGGCGTTCTGCCGTATGGCGTCAAGTCCCAATCGGTCAGGGCTACTGCCGCAACGCCGGCCGTGCAGGCGAACCCCGCAGTCCCCGCGGCCGCACAGCAGGCCATCGCCAGCCAGTTCGGCGCGACATATCAGTCAAACCTTGCCGGCGAAGCAGCCAGTTCCAGTGGCGACGTATCGGGCGTCGGCGACCTGGAGTTGCAAGGCGGCTGGCTCTATACGACCGAACAACTGCGTGTATTGCTGGGCGCATCCTTCGTCATTCCGACAGGACGCTACAACGCATCGCCTGCACCCGACATAGGCACTGGTAATTTCTACACGCTGCGGCCGTCGGTGCAAGTGGCCTACCTGCCAACGCCGGACGTCGCCATCGCGGCAAAGGTGACCTTGGGCCTGAATACGAAGAATCGTGACAATGACCTCCGCAGCGGAAACTGGATCGGATTGGAAGGCGCGGCGGCATACAAGAGCGGAATTGGCGTGCTCGGACTGCACACTGTCTTCGTTCAGCAGTACCAGGATGACTCGAACAACCCCTGGGGCTCGAGCCGATACCGATCGCTCAATGCCGGTGCGTTCTATACCGCGATGGTGCCTGGCATTGACGCCGCGTTGACGCTGCAATACATGGCGACAACCAGTTCGCGCAACGCAAAGGTCGGCAGCATGACCCAGATCCGTTTGATCAAGCTGTTCTGACGACGATGGCGAGACAACTTTCATCGTGTCTCGCCGTTTGCCCTGGCCTGACGACTTGGATGCACTCAGGTCGGGAATTGTGGGACGTGACAACAGAGACACGTGACGTTGACACCAGGCAGCAGCGACCCGTTGTCGCACCCCGCACCGCAGCACAGCCCGCCTTTTCGTACTAAACTTTCACAACTTCCTAAAAATTCAAAACAAACAAGATGCATCTGTCGCCCCTGATCCAGCGCTTCGTGCTTCACTTCGGTGAAATGGGCAGCCGCTGGGGCATCAACCGCACGGTTGGGCAAATCTATGCCTTGCTGTTTACCGCCTCCCGCCCGCTCAACGCCGACGAAATCGCCGAGGCGCTGGGCTTCTCGCGCTCCAACGTCAGCATCGGGCTGAAGGAGCTGGAGTCGTGGAACCTGGTCAAGCTGTCTCACCAGCCGGGTGACCGCCGCGAGTATTTCTCGGCACCCGACGATGTCTGGGCGATCTTCCGCACCCTGGCCGAAGAGCGCCGCCGGCGCGAGATCGACCCCACGTTGTCCATGCTGCGCGAGGTCCAGCTGGAGACCGTGAGCGATCCGAACGATCGCCATGCGCAGGAGCGGATGAAGGAGATGTACGGGCTGATCCTGCTGGTGACGAGCTGGTTCGGCGAGATCCAGAAGCTGGATGTGGCCACGCTGGAGAAGCTGATGAAGCTCGGCTCCAAGGTCAACAAGCTGCTGGACGTGAAGGACAAGCTCAGCCTGGCCATCGGCGGAAAAGCCCGCGCCGGCACACCCCCTGCCAGTACCGTGAAAGCCAAGACGACCCGCACCCGGAAGGAGTAGTTGCATGTTCTCGTCGCTCGACCCGGTGGTGCTTGCGCGCGTGCAGTTTGCCGCCAACATCACGTTCCACATCTTGTTTCCCACCATCAGCATCTCGCTGGGCTGGGTGTTGCTGTTTTTCAAGCTGCGCTTCAATAGGACCGGCGATGACCGCTGGATGGCGGCGTACCGTTTCTGGGTGAAGATCTTTGCGCTGACCTTTGCGCTGGGCGTGGTCAGCGGCATCACCATGAGTTTCCAGTTTGGCACCAACTGGCCGGGCTATATGGAGACGGTGGGCAACGTGGCCGGTCCGCTGCTGGCCTACGAGGTGCTGACGGCGTTCTTCCTGGAGGCGACCTTCCTCGGCATCATGCTGTTCGGCATGCGCCGGGTAAGCAACCGCACGCATACCATCGCCACCTTGCTGGTGGCGGGCGGCACCACGTTGTCGGCGTTCTGGATCCTGGCGCTGAATTCGTGGATGCAAACCCCGGCGGGCTTCGAGATGATCGATGGCCGCGCGCATGTGACGAGCTGGCTGGCGGTGATCTTCAACCCGTCGTTCCCGTACCGCTTCGTGCATATGCTGCTGGCGTCGGGGCTGACTGTTGCGTTCCTGCTGGCAGGCATCTCCGCCTATCGCTGGCTGCGTGGCGACCGGGTGCCGGAGGTGCTGTCGTCGCTGCGCACCGGCGTGACCATTGCCGCGGTGCTGATCCCGCTGCAGATCGTGGCGGGCGACCTGCATGGCCTGAATACGCTGCACCACCAGCCGGCCAAGATCGCCGCGATGGAGGGGATCTGGAAGACGGAGAAGGGCGCGCCCGCCGTGTTGTTCGGCGTGCCCAACGCAAGCACGCAAAGCAATGATTTCGAGATCGCCATTCCCAAGCTGGCCTCGCTCTACCTGACGCATCAAATGGATGGCGAAATCAAGGGCATCGATGCCTTTGGCGACAAGCACCCGCCGGTGGCGCCGCTATTTTTCGCCTTTCGGATCATGGTGGGTGTGGGCCTGCTGATGCTGGCGGCATCGTGGGTGGCGGCGTGGCAGTTGCGCCGTGGTGGCCAGCCCGCGCCGTGGATGGCCCGCGTGCTGATTGCCATGACCTTCTCCGGCTGGGTGGCCCTGGTGGCTGGCTGGTACGTGACCGAGATCGGCCGCCAGCCTTACCTGGTGTACGGCGTGCTGACCACCGCGCAGGCCGCGTCCAAGGTGCCGGCGGCGATGATCGCCTCCACGCTGGCGATGTACCTGGCGCTCTACCTGGCGCTGATCGCGGCCTACGTCTCGGTGGTGTTCTACCTGGCGCGCAAGGCCGGGACCGACCCGAAGGTGGACAACCCGCGGACCGAACCCTCTCAAGCCGTGTTGCCTGGCGAACTGCGGAGCGCAGAATGACCGACCTGACCCAACCCGCCGGCTGGATGCCGCTGGTGTTCCTGGCCCTGATGGGCATCTCCATGCTGGTCTACGTGATCCTGGATGGCTACGACCTGGGCGTGGGCGTGCTGCTGCGCCGCGCGGACGATGCCGACAAGGACACCATGATCGCCTCCATCGGCCCGTTCTGGGATGCCAATGAGACCTGGCTGGTGCTGGGCGTGGGCCTGCTGCTGGTGGCCTTTCCCATTGCGCACGGCGTGATCCTGACCCAGCTCTACCTGCCGGTGGCGCTGATGCTGGCGGGGCTGATCCTGCGCGGCGTGGCGTTCGACTTCCGCGTGAAGGCACGCGCGCACCACAAGCCGTGGTGGAACCGCGCGTTCTACGCCGGCTCGCTGCTGGCCGCTTTCTCGCAGGGCCTGATGCTCGGCCTGTATATCACCGGATTCCAGCACGGCTGGCCCGACCTGGCCTTTGCGGTAGTGGTGGGCCTGTGCCTGGTGGCGGGCTACTGCCTGCTGGGCGCGGGCTGGCTGATCATGAAGACCAGCGGCAGCCTGCAGCGGCGCGCCATGTACTGGGCGCGCCGCAGCCTGTGGCTGACCGGCATTGGCGTGGCGGCGATCTCGCTGGTCACGCCGATGGTAAGCCAGCGCATCTTCGACAAATGGTTCTCGCTGCCCAACATCATCCTGCTGGCGCCGATCCCGTTGGTCACGGTGGCACTGTTCATCCTCATCGACCGCCTGCTGCGGCGCCTGCCGGCCATGCACGACCGCGGCAACGACCGCTGGTGCTGGGTGCCCTTCGCCGGCACGGCGGTGATCTTCCTGATGGCGTTCAACGGCTTGGCCTACAGCATCTTCCCGTACCTGGTGGTGGACAAGATCGATATCTGGCAAGCTGCGAGCGCGCCGGAGTCGCTGGGGGTGATCCTGGTGGGCGCGGCAGTGGTGCTGCCGACCATCCTGGGTTACACGGTGTATGCCTACCGTGTATTCTGGGGGAAGGCGACCGACCTGCATTACTACTGAGCATTTACTGATGCATTTACTGCGCGGCGGTCGATCAACCTCGCATATCACGCACACCAGGCACCTATGAGCGGCTCGCAAGGCCAACAACCCGGCACCCCACCCTCCACGCCCCAGGCCGCCCCCCTCCCCCGGCGGCTGCTCGACCGCCTGCGCGCCCGTGCCGGCGCGCAGGTGCGGGGCCTGACCCGCAGCAACTCCGGCCTCAGCCTCGACTACGACAACCCGCCCGGGGATCCCGGCCTGTTCGGGCCGGACGCGGTCTGCTGGCGCGTGCACGCGGATTTCCCCGCGATGCTGGCTGGCGGCGTCAGCGCCCTGCTGATGCAGACCATGCATCCGCTGGCGCTGGCCGGAGTGTGGGATCATTCCACCTTCCGCACCGATATGCAGGGCCGGCTGGGCCGCACCGCGCAGTTCATCGCCGGCACCACCTACGGCAACCGCGCCGATGCACTGGCGCTGATTGACCGGGTCAGGCGCATCCACGCGGCGATCAAGGGCACGGCGCCAGATGGCCGCCCCTACGCGGCCGACGATCCGGCGCTGCTGACCTGGGTGCATGTGGCCGAGGTGTCGAGCTTTCTCACCGCCTACCTGCGCTATGTCGGCCCACTCTCGGTCACCGAGCAGGACCGCTACTACGCGGAGGTGGCACAGATCGCCGAGCGGCTCGGCGCCACCGGCGTGCCACGCAGCGCCGACGCCATCGCCGGCTACCTGGAGCGCATGCGGCCCCAACTGGTGGTGAGCGACCGCACCCGCGAAGTGGTGCGGCTGGTCATGGCGATGCCAGTGGCCAGCCCGCTGCTGGTGCCGGCGGTGCGCGTCATGGGCGACGCGGGCATTGCGCTATTGCCGCGCTGGGCGCAGCGCGAGCTCGGGCTGCACGGCAGCACCGCGATCCGCCGTCCGGTCTCGCTGGCCGGGATGCGTGTGCTGGCGCCCACGTTGCGCTGGGCATTGGGCAGCGGCCTGGCAGCGCGCGCGCGGCGGCGGGCGTTGCAGCCCGCACCGGCGGCGCAGACGCAGTCGTCCTGACCCGCCACCCCGGGCGGGCGATTCACTAACAATAGGAAACAGGAAAGAACACCATGCAGACAGTTGCGGTTCTGGATTTTGAAACGACAGGACTGTCACCGCGTCAAGGCGACCGGGCCACGGAAATCGCAGTCATGCTGCTGCGCGACGGGGAAGTCGTCGACCAGTATCAAAGCCTGATGAACGCAGGCAGACGCATTCCCTCGGACGTCGTGCACCTCACCGGCATCACCAACGACATGATTGCGTCGGCACCCGCGGCGTCGAAGGTGATGCGGGAGGTGGCCCAGTTCGTCGGCAAGCAACCCGTGGTGGCCCACAACGCGGGGTTCGACCGCAGGTTCTGGCAGGCCGAGCTCTCGCTGCTGGGCGTGCCGGCCGACCAGACCTTCGCCTGCACGATGCTGGTTTCGCGGCGCGTCTACCCGCATGCGCAAAACCACAGGTTGTCGACGCTGGTGGATATGCTGCGCCTGCCGAAGGCCGGGCGCGCCCACCGGGCCATGGCCGACGCGCAGATGACCTGCCACCTCTGGCACCGCCTGCAGCACGATATCGCCGAGACTTACGGCATGCGCCGGGTGGATTACGACCTCATCACCCGCGTGCAGGCCACCAGCAGCGCCAAGGTGCCGGCCCTCCTGCGCTCGCTGGGCGAGAGCCAGGCTCAATGATGCGTGGGCAGAACGCCGGCAATGCACCCATGGCGCAATGACGCAACCTGTGCCCAAGCAGTGGTTATGGCTGGACACCGCGCTGAGCTGGATTGCCCTCCTGGGCATCCTGACGTGTCTCGGCTTGATCGACTTCCATGGAATGCGGCCACTGGACGCGGGCGGCATCCTGTTTGGCGGTAGTTTCAATCTACTGATGTATGCCGGCGCCTGGATCGCGGCAATGGCGGGCTTGCTCGTGGCAACGGCGTTTCGTCTGGCCGGGCACCGCGCAGCCTGGTGCATGGCCGGGATCGTGCAAACAGGCGCGGGGGCCTGGTGGCTGTTGCACTATCCCGTCACGCACGATGGCAACCTGTTGCTCTCGCCAGAGCGGGAAGAGATTGCCGCAGCGATGCTGGTCGGCGTAGCGCTGCTGATTGGCGGGGTATTCCTGCATGTCAGAGCGGCCCGCGCACGGCGTCACCGTCCGATATCGAGCACAAAGGTGGTGGTGCGATCCGTGGTCGCCGGCTCATTGATCCTGATCTTCGTCGCCATCCCCCTCGCCAACGCGCTGCGCGCGCCGCTACCGCATTGCGCCTTCAGCAAAGCAGGCTCGCAACTGACCGTTTGCCTGGATGCCAGTGACACGCCCGTCATTGTCGATTGATCTGAAGGCTGACTGGCCAGCCCGCCAGTGCCTGGCCTTGAATCACGCCAAAACACACATAAGCACGCTTAAATTCGCCAAAACATGCTGACTAACGATATGGGTCTGAACAACAATGCATGACTTGAAGACTGGCGCATTCTGGCGGCGCGCCTGCCTTGCCCTGCTTGGCGCACTGCTGGTGGCCGATGCCATCGCCCTGATGCTGATGGGGCTGTTCAACTTTGGGGTCGTCCTCCCTCTGGCGATCGGCGCGGCCTTTCTCGCGCTGTCATGGCGCTGGGAGAGGGTAGCGCGCTGGCGCGCGGCCAGCCCACGGCGTCGATGGATCTGGGCGCTGGGCCGCACCGCATTTGCCGTGTGGCTGGTGACGCTAGGGATGTTCTTCTATTTCATCAGCGCCAGCAACGCGAACTTCCCGGCAACGGGACCGGCGGCAAACACCATCCTCATACTGGGCTCCGGCACGCCACACTGCGCCGCGTCGCCCACCCTGGCTGCACGGCTGGACAAAGGACTGGCGCTGGCACGGCAATGGCCGGCGGCGCGAGTCGTGGTGAGCGGCGGCCAGGATTTCGGGCTGCGGTGTAGTGAGGCGGACATCATGGCGGACTACCTGATCGCGCACGGCCTGGCACCGGAGCGCCTGATCCGGGAGGACCGGAGCACCAGCACGGAGGAAAACCTGCTCTTCAGCCACCGCTTGCTTGCGCAACAGGGCGTGAGCGCCGCAGACCCGCTGGTGCTGGTGACCAGTGATTTTCATCTGGTGCGCGCAAAGCGGATCGCGCATAAGGCTGGGTTCCAGGCGGTGTCTGGCGCAGGAGCGCCAACGCCGCTGTACTTACGCTACAACGCCTGGCTGCGCGAGTATTTTGCGTTTATCAGTGGCTGGGTATTGCGTGAACTCTGACCGGAAAGCGGCAAGGAAAACGATGGAAGACCAAAGTGACGAATTGCGTGCCAGGATCGGCCGGGAGATGCGCCCAGGTGAGACCGCAACTTACCAGAGATGGCTTGGTGCGCTCGCCATGACAGGGGGCACCGATTGCCTCGCTCCCCAGATACTCAACCGCCAGTTGCCCTCCAAGCCTCTAAATGCCAATAGCTTCCCCAAGGCACGGTGGTGCCGCCCCTCTTGTTCAGTTGGGATCCGCGATCAGGGAGGTCCGCCTTCGGCGTGACCTTTCCCAGGAAGAGCTTGCCCATCTGGCCGGCATCGACCGCTCCTATATGAGTTCTGTGGAACGGGGAGGACAGAATTTGGGGATGATGCATCTTTTGAGAATTGCGACTGCGCTTGAGGTTACGGTCGCGGAGTTGATGGCTGTTGCCAAGCTCTAAGCGTCAGCACTAGTCGACTCGGGAGGCCCAGCGCCCCGAACAAGCCAGGCATCGGCCCGCGCTTGTACTTGGGGCTGCAGCGATCAACGGCAAAACCAGCTCGAAGCTCTACGGCCTTATGACGTCGTGCGCAGCCGCGAGCCTGGCAAGCCATTGCCAACGACGGCGTTCCAGGGGCAGAGTCCACCGCCGGCGTATGGCAGCAGATTTCGGAGCGACCATCGCTCAGCAGTAAGCTGCCGGCTTCGGTTGCCGGCTGGCCAGAAGCACGGGCGGACTACCACCAACGCATCGCCCCCGCTCCTCCCATTTCACTTCCCCTGAGGCCCCATGCGGCCTCCTTTTTCGTTCCCCTTCGCGTAAACCCTCGGATTGACATCCCCATTTCGTCTTTATATTCTTTTATGAACACTACGTTCATATTTGAACATGCAAGCCGGCAAGCGCAGCCGCTGAGCAGCGAGGCGCACACCCGGGCCCACACCAAGGCGACCCCCAGAGGAACAAGCACCATGGCTTCACAAAAGATTGGCATCGGCGGACTCGCCGCGGCGATTGCGCTGCGCAAGCTCGGGAAGGACGTGGTGGTCTTCGAGCAAGCCTCGCGCTTCGCGCGGGTCGGCGCGGACATCAACCTCACACCCAATGCCGTGCGCGCGCTGGATGGCCTGGGCGTGGGCGAGGCATTGCGCGAGACCGCCGCGCGGCCCAGCCACCGCATCAGCCGGGTGTGGAACACCGGCGAGGAAACCTCGCGGCTGGCCATGTCCGACGAGGCGGAGATCCGCTACGGCGCGCCGCAGCTCACCATGCACCGCGGCGACCTGATGACCGCGCTGGAAGCCGCCCTGCCGGCGGCCTGCATCAAGCTGGGCAAGAAGGCGACGCAGATCGAGCGGCATGCGGCCGGCGCGACGCTGCATTTCGCCGATGGCACGCAGGAAGACGTGGATGTGCTGATCGGTGCCGACGGCATCCACTCGGCCGTGCGCACCGCGCTGTTCGGGCCCGAGCATCCGGTCTTCACCGGCGTGGTGGCTTACCGCGCGGTGGTGCCGGCCGAGCGCCTTGCCGGCGTGCCGAACCTGCAGGCTTTCACCAAGTGGTGGGGCCCGGAGGCGACCTCGCAGATCGTCACCTTCCCCCTCAACCGCGGCCGCGAAATCTTTATCTTCGCCACGGTGGCGCAGGAAGCCTGGCGCAACGAATCCTGGACCACGCCGGGCCGCGTGGAAGACGTGCGCGCGGCCTACGCGGGCTTTCATGCCGAAGCGCGCGCGCTGCTTGATGCCTGCGACGACGTGCTGATCTCCGCGCTGTACGTGCGCGATCCGCTGCCCGCCTGGTCAGCCGGCAACGTCGTGCTGATGGGCGACGCCTGCCACCCGATGATGCCCTTCATGGCGCAAGGCGCCGGCATGGCCATCGAGGATGGCGTGGTACTGGCGCGCTGCCTGGCCGAAGCCAATGGCGACGACATCCCCAACGCGCTCGCGCGCTACCGGGCCGCGCGCTTTGAGCGCACCAGCCGCATCCAGATCGGCTCGCGCAGCAACGCGTGGCTCAAGGAAGGCGGCAACGCGGACTGGGTGTACGATTACAACGCCTGGCAGGTAGCCCTCGGCTAAGCACCAAGTCCGCAGGCTTACCTCGCCGCCCACCCGTCCACGGAACCGATGAGCAAGAACCCCAAGCTGAACCAGCCCGCGCCCGACGCAAGCGATGCCGCCGACGGCGGCGACGAAGACAAGACGCAACTGGTCAGCCCGGTGATCCGCGCCATGCGGCTGCTGCGCTTTATCGCAGAAGGCGGCTCCACTACCAACCTGAGCGAAGTCGGCCGGCGCATCGACGTGAACCGCGTCACCGTGATGCGCCTGCTCGCCACGCTGGAGCACGAAGGCATGGTGGAGCGGCTGCCGCAGGGCGGCCACCAGGCAGGCTTCGCTCTGCTCAAGCTGGGCGCAAAGGTGCTGGCAGGCAAGGATCTCACCGTCTTTGCGCGGCGCGTTCTGGCCGCCCTGAGCGAATCGCTGCAGCTCTCCGCCTATCTCGGCGTGCTGGATGGCGGCGACGTGCTCTACCTGCTGCGCGATATGCCGCAGACCTCGCTGGTCAGCAATATCCAGGTTGGCAGCCGTGTGCCGGCGCACCTCACCACGCCCGGCCGCATGCTGATTGCCGGCCTGCCGGAAGACACGCTGCGCGAGCGGCTCGGCGAGGAACCGCTGGCGACCGTCACCGGGCAAAGCCCGGCCACGTATGCCCGCCTGGGCGACATCCTCGCCGCCGACCGCGAGCGCGGCTGCGCCTGGAGCTTCTCCGCGTTCGAGCCCGGCATCGACTCTTGCGCGGCGCCCGTGTGCGACGCCAGCGGCACCACGGTGGCTGCCATCAGCGTGGCCGGCCCGGACATTCGTTTCGAGCGCGCCCCCGATCTTCGCGAACGCGTGGAGCGCGAGGTCAAGCGCGCCGCGCGCGATTTGTCTGGCCTGCTCGGCTACGCCGCCGGGCAGCGCCACCCACACTGACACCACGTCAACAGGAGGCTCGGATGACAACGCCTGCACTCCCTACGTTCTTCATCTCGCACGGCGGCGGGCCCTGGCCCTGGATGGAAGCCCAGATGGGCGGCCGCTACGACAAGCTCAAGGCCGCGCTGCAGCAGATGCCCCAGCTGGTGCAGCGCACGGGCATTGCGCCCAAGGCCGTACTGATGATTTCAGCGCACTGGGAGGAGCCGGAGTTCACGGTCATGGCCAACCCGAAGCCGCCCATGGTCTATGACTACTACGGCTTCCCGGATTTCACCTACCAGATTCAGTACGCGGCACCGGGCGCACCGCAGCTCGCCGCACGCGTGCAGGGCTTGCTCGAGAACGCCGGCCTGGCCGCACGGCTCGATCCGCTGCGCGGCTTCGACCATGGCATGTTTGCGCCGATGGCCGCCATCTATCCCAACGCCGACATGCCAACCGTGCAGCTCTCGCTCAAGCGAGGGCTCGATCCGCAAACGCATCTCGCACTCGGGCGAGCGCTGGCGCCGCTGCGCCACGAAGGCATCCTCATCGTGGGCAGCGGGCTGAGCTACCACAACCTGCGCGCGTTCGGCCCCGCAGGGAAAGCGCCATCGGCCGCGTTCGATGCCTGGCTCCAGCAAGCGCTGACGACGACCACCCCAGCGCAGCGCACCGCCGCGCTAACTGGCTGGGAGAGCGCGCCCGCCGCCCGGCAGGCCCATCCGCGAGAAGAGCACTTGTTGCCATTGATGGTCGCCGTGGGCGCGGCCGAGGACGACATTGCCACGCGCGTCTACCACGAAGACGACTTCGCTGGCGGCATTACCGTGTCGAGCTTTATGTTTGGGGGAAGCTGAAACCTGAAACGAGGAACGAGAAGCTTGAAGGCAGCCGGTGCGGTGATTCCGCATTGGCGAGCGTGGCGTGGGCCGGGAGGAACAGCTTGCCGGCACCAGCTAGCTTTGACAGCCCGCGCGAAGAACGCGAACCTGGGGAAAAGACTGGTGCCCATGGGCAGGATCGAACTGCCGACCTCTCCCTTACCAAGGGAGTGCTCTACCACTGAGCCACATGGGCAACGATGACAACGACTGCAAGTTGCCTTATTACCAAATAAATACTCTAAGCCATTGATTTTTAAGGAGTTTTTTGGCTTCCCGCCGAATCAATGGACTGCATTATGGACTAATCGACCCTGCTCGGCAACCCCTTAATGGCGAAAGTTTCCATCTCTGTTCCGGCCGAAAAATCTCGCGGCATGTGAATCTGATGTGACTCTGCCTGGGTATTCGCAATTCAAAGCGAAATGCGATAGGTCCACCCCTCGCTGGCGTGTAAACTGCAGGGTTTTTGATTCAGCCGGTATGGTGCAAGCTCCACAGCACACAGGTTGCAGCGGCCCGACGCTCATTCGCTTGCTTGCGCGCCTAGCGGACGTCGATGTTCCCGAACCCAGACAATCGCTCTCGGACCGACTGAGCCAGTGGCTCGGCTGGGCCGACGCCATCGAACTGTCCACGGCCCTGAACGGCAACCCGCCGCCGGTAGCCCCCGGCGCGCGCGCCTTCGGCAGCGCCGAGGCGCTTGCGTGCGACCGTGTGCGAGCCGCGCTGGCGAATGCCATCGCAGGCGATGGCGCCGTTGCCTCCGCCAAGCGGCGCGGGCAACCGCAGGCGCCTGCCCAGGGAGACTCCACGGAGGCAGCGGTCGATTACGCGACATATCGTCAGCGTTATCTCTCGATGCAGCAGACGATGGAGACCGAGATCGGCAGCTTGCGCGGCCGCCTGCGGGCAATGCTGGCCGCCAGGACGCCCGCCCTGTCGCAGCTCGCGGCGGTGGATGCTGTCATGGAGGGGGCACTGGGCGCGCGCGAGCGCAGCCTGCTTGGTGGCGTGCCCGCATTGCTGGAAGGCCACTTCGCGCGCTTGCGCCAGGCCGAGCAGGCAACGCTGGCCGACGCCCAGGCCGCGGGCGAGTCCGCGGCGGTCACTTCCGGCGCATGGCTGGACGTGTTCCGCAGGGATATGCGCAGCGTACTGCTTGCCGAACTGGATATTCGTTTACAACCGATCGATGGGCTGCTTGCCGCCCTTCGCTCCAGCTAACAGGACGCCATGTCCAGATATCTTAATTTCGCTGTTTTTCTGGCCGGTCTGGCCGCGGTGTGCTGGATCGGCGTCGGCTATGCCGGCTCGAACACCCTGGCGCTGGCTGTCACCGTGCTGATCGGCGCCTGCTACGTGGCAGGCGCGCTCGAGCTGCGGCGCTATCACGAGGCCACGTCCACCTTGGCGCGGGCCGTAGCAGGCCTGTCCGAGCCGCCGGCCAGCCTGGATGCCTGGCTGGCGCAATTGCCTGCCAGCCTGCGCAATGCGACGCGCCTGCGCATCGAAGGTGAGCGCGTGGGCTTGCCGGGGCCGTCGCTCACGCCGTATCTGGTGGGCTTGCTGGTGTTGCTGGGCATGCTGGGTACGTTCCTGGGCATGGTGGCCACCCTGAAAGGCACCGGCATGGCGCTGGAAAGCGCGACGGACTTGCAGGCCATCCGCGCCTCGCTGGCCGCGCCGGTCAAGGGCCTGGGATTTGCATTCGGCACTTCGGTCGCGGGCGTGGCCACCTCCGCGATGCTGGGACTGCTTTCGACGTTGTGCCGGCGCGAGCGCACGCAAGCGGCGCAGAGGCTCGACACCAGGATCGCGACGACGTTGCGCATCTACTCGCTGTCCCACCAGCGCGAGGAGACCTTCAAGCTCCTGCAACGGCAGGCCGAGGTGATGCCCGCCTTGGTCGATCGGTTGCAGGCCATGATGGCGGCCATGGAACAACAGAGCCTGGCCTTGCACGAGCGCCAGCTCGCCAGCCAGGACGCTTTCCACGGCAAGACCGAAGCCGCGTACACCCGCCTGGCGTCCTCCGTGGAGCAATCCTTGAAGGAGAGCGTCGCCGATAGCGCCCGCGCCGCCGGTGCAGCGCTCCAGCCGGCCGTGGAGGCCACCATGGCGAGCCTCGCGCGCGGAACGGCCGCCCTGCAAGACACCGTCACGCAGGCCGTGCAGCGGCAGCTCGATGGCCTGTCGACCGGATTCGAGGCGACCACCACCACCGTGGCGGGCATCTGGAACGATGCGCTGGCGGGACACCAGCGATCGAGCGAAGCGCTTACCCAGGACCTGCGCACCTCGCTCTCCCAGTTCACCGACACCTTCGAGCAACGCTCCGCAGGCCTGCTGGAGGGCGTCTCCACCCGCCTGGAAGCCACGACCGGCAGCCTGTCGGCAGCCTGGAACAACGCGCTCTCCCAACACGAACGCGTCAGCCAGAAAATGGCGGGCGACAATCAAAACGCTTTGGCGGCGGCCGCGGCGAGCCTGGAACAGCAATCGACAGCACTGGTGCGCACGGTAGGCCAGTCGCATGCGGACCTGCAAGCGGAACTGGCAGCGCGGGACCAGCAGCGGCTGGCGGCCTGGGCCGATACGCTCGGCACGCTGGCCGCGACGCTGCGCAAGGAGTGGGAACTGACGGGCGCGCACACCGCGAGCCGGCAGCAGGAAATCTGCGACACGCTGGCGCAGAACGTGCGCGACATTTCCGCCCAGACGCAAGCACACGCCAGCAACACCCTCGTCGAGATCGACCGGCTCGTGCAAGCCGCTTCGGCGGCCCCCAAGCTGCTGGACAGCGTCTCCGCCCGCCTGGAAACGGCAACGAGCGGCATGTCGGAAGCGTGGAACAATGCACTCTCCCAGCACGAACGCGTCAGCGAAAAACTAGCGGGCGACAACCAAAACGCGCTGGCGGCGGCCGCGGCGACGTTCGAGCAGCACTCGGTGTCGCTGGTGCGCACGGTAGGCCAATCGCATGCGGACCTGCAAGCGGAACTGGCAGCGCGGGACCAGCAGCGGCTGGCGGCCTGGACCGATACGCTCGGCACGATGGCGGCAACGCTGCGCCAGGAATGGGAGCAGGCAGGCACGCACAATGTCAGCCGGCAACAGGAAGTCTGCGACACGCTGGCGCAAACCGCGCGCGACATCTCGGCCCAGACGCAAGCGCACGCCAGCAACACCGTCGCCGAGATCGACCGGCTCGTGCAAGCCGCTTCAGCGGCCCCCAAGCTGCTGGAAAGCGTCTCCGCCCGCCTGGAAACGGCAACGAGCGGCATGTCGGAAGCGTGGAGCAATGCGCTCTCCCAGCACGAACGCGTCAGCGAAAAACTGGCGGGCGACAACCAGCACGCGCTGGCGGCGGCCGCGGCGACATTTGAGCAGCACTCGGCGTCGCTGGTGCGAACCGTGGGCCAGTCGCATGCGGACCTGCAAGCGGAACTGGCAGCGCGGGACCAGCAGCGGCTGGCAGCCTGGAGCGATACGCTCGGCACGATGGCGGCAACGCTGCGCCAAGAGTGGGAGCAGGCAGGCACGCACAATGTCAGCCGGCAGCAGGAAATCTGCGACACGCTGGCGCAAACCGCGCGCGACATCTCGGCCCAGACGCAAGCGCACGCCAGCAACACCATCGCCGAGATTGCCCGGCTCGTGCAAGCCGCTTCGGAAGCCCCCAAGGCAGCGGCCGACGTCATTGGCGAACTGCGCCAGAAGCTCTCCGACAGCATGGCCCGCGACAACGCGATGCTGGAGGAGCGCGGCCGCTTGCTGGAAACGCTGGAAACCCTGCTCGATGCCGTGAACCATGCCTCCACCGAGCAGCGCACGGCCGTCGACGCCCTGGTCGGCACGACGGCGGATCTGCTGGACCGTGTCGGCACCCGGTTCACCGACAAGGTCGAGGCTGAAGCCGGGAAGCTGGAAGCCGTCGCCGCGCAGGTCACCGGCAGCGCTGTCGAGGTGGCAAGCCTGGGCGAAGCCTTCGGCATGGCGGTGCAGCTGTTCGGCGAGTCGAACGACAAGCTGGTGGCCCACCTCCAGCGCATCGAAGCCGCGCTGGACAAGTCCGTCGCGCGTAGCGACGAACAGCTTGCCTATTACGTCGCACAGGCCAGGGAAGTCATCGACCTGAGCATGCTGTCGCAGAAGCAGATCGTCGAAAACCTGCAACATCTCGCAGGACAGCGGGCGCCCGCCAGCGCCGAAGCGGCATGAGCGAGGAGATCGACGCCGGCGTGGAGCCGGCCGTGCCAATCTGGGCCGTCTTCGGCGACCTGATGTCGGTGCTGCTGGGCGCCTTTGTGCTGATCCTGGTGAGCGTCATCGGCGTGCAGCTGGAACTCTCGACCAGGCTGGAGGAGGAAGTCAAGCAACGGCAGGTGGAGAAGCATCGCCGCGAGGCCCTTGAGCAAGCGCTGGCCGGCCCGCTGGCGGCGGGCCGGGTGACGCTGGTSAACGGGCGCATCGGCATCAAGGGCAGCGTGTTGTTTGCCCTCAACTCCGATCAATTGCAGCCCGAAGGCCGGGAGGTGTTGAAGAGCCTGGCCGCGCCGCTGTCCGCTTACCTCCAGGCCCGCGAGGAGATCCTGATGGTGAGCGGATTTACCGACGACCGCCAGATGCGCGAGGCCAACCGCCGCTTTGCCGACAACTGGGAACTGTCGGCCCAGCGCGCGTTGACGGTGACCCGCGCGTTGATCGATGAAGGCGTCCCGCCCTCCTCGGTGTTTGCGGCCGCCTTCGGCGCCGAGCAGCCCGTGACCTCGAATGCCAACGACGAGGGACGAGCCAAGAACCGGCGCGTGGAGATCGCGCCAATCCCGAGGCCGTCCAACGAAACGGGGAAGCCGCGTGATTAGTGGCGAGATTGGTGCCGAAAGCCGCGACGCGCTTGCCACGCTCGACGCATGGCGCGCGCGTGGCGCCGATCGCCTGAATCCTGTCCGCTTTCGATTCATCGAGGCGCTGGCCCGACGGGCGGCCGCCTACAGCGGCGATGCGCGACGCATCCTCGACAGCAGGCTGGCCAATCTGCTCGAGGCCTATGCCGGCGATCTTGAAAGCACCGAATGCAAAGACCGCAATGTCGGCGGCACAGCATCGCCGGGCGCTCCCCCTCGCGGGCCGCTGGCCGGACTGATCAACTACATGGCCATCCGGGCGCCGGCGGATCGCGGCGCCCCCGCAACGATTGCAGCCGTACCCCGGCGCGCGTCCCTACCGGACATGGAGGTGCTCGACTACTTCCGGGAAACCTGGTCCAGGGTCAGCACCGATCGACGGTTGCGGCAGTCGCTGGAGCAAGTGCCCGACAATGCCGGCCCGCTCAATTCGAGCCGCCTCGTGCATCGCTCGCTCTCACTGATGCGAGAACTGTCGCCTGAATATCTCCACCAGTTCTTGTCGTACGTCGACGCCTTGTCGTGGATGGAGCAGATGAACGGCGGCGGCGCCATGGCGGGTAAGGACGCGCCACGCGCAGGGAGCATCAAGCCGAGCGCACGCGGCAGGCCACGCTAGCGCAGTTGGGGGGACGGCGGGTCAATATCGGCTTGATTCGCCCCTGCGAGCCGTACGATGCCACGCCATGGGCGAGAGCAGGAGAACCGTCAGTAGGAACGCTACCTGCGAAAGGTAGAACGGCTCGAACCACTGCCGATTCAATGCGACGTAGAACGTGTTGTGAACGACGTCGACAATGATGATTGCCGCTGTGAGCGCGATGCCCACCCTTGGTTTGATGAAAAGAAGCAGCACCGCCAACGGATCAACAATCGTCAGCGCTCCCCAGAACACCCGGCTGGCCCAGTACGCGCCATTCCCATAGCCGTAGTCCCAGAGAAAGCCATGTTGAAAGACTGCCCGCACATGATTGGCCGTCGCGACCAAAAGACAGCAGGCAAACAGAAAACGGACGGAGAATGAAACGCTCGGCATGGCTTGATCTGCTTACGTGGCCATATAACTAGCGCTTGCCCGTGGCGATTGGCTGCGCTTCGCAAGCCTGCGCCGTGCGTTCCGCTGTATCGGCGCACTGGCGCCACACCGCCTCCGGCATCGCCGCCACCAGTACCAGGTCCTGCCCCGGCGCATAGTTCCAGAACACCCGGCCCGGACGCGCGCGCGCGGCTTCCCAGATCTTGCGTTTCTGCTGCGCGGTAAGTCGGATGTCGCCACCCTGCCCGCTGTTGCCGGAGGCGAGCACCTCGCGCTGCCCGGCGCTGAACGCCATGATGTCGCCCGCGGTCTCGTCGCCAGGCAGCAGCAGGATTCGCCATGGGTAATGCCAGGACTCCACCGACGGAACACGCCAGTCCGGGCCGTTCAGCACCATGGTGTATTGCGCGGGATTGCTCGCGGCATAGCTTGAGTCATGCCCACGCTGGGCACCCAGGCTCTCGGGCAAGCGATAAGGCAGGCCTACGTTCATCGACGCGTAGCCCTCGCTCGGGCCTTCCTTGATATACAGGTGCCGCGGCTTGCCTTGCGCATCGAAGGTGCGCACCTGCACGCGCCGCCCATGGGGATCGCGCTGGATCATGCGCAGCAGGCGGCCATCGGCATCATGCACATAGCGCAGCGCGGCCGTCTCGCCGGAGCCGGACTCGCATGCACCTTCGCCCGATGAGGCAAGCCAGCCCGCCTTGTCGTAGCGTAGGCAATGCTGGCTGGACAGCTTCGGCGGCGCGTCGTCCTCGCTGTCAACCGTGTCGAAGGCAGCCAGGCGTGCCGCGCCGTCGTAGCGCAGTACGAGCGTGCGCTCCAGCTCGTAGTCTTCAGGCCCGGCCGCACGCGCATCGTCGGCACGATTGCCCGGCTGGCCGTGCCGGCGCTCCGATGCATAGCGAAGGCTCTGTGCCGGACTCAGCAGCGCCTCGCGCCTTTGTTCGAACGCCTCGGTAAAGCGGTACTGCTCCACCCGGCACAGGTGGCGCGCGTTGTCGCCCGCGCCATCGAAGTACAGCACGGTTGGGCCCACCCGCTTGTCCGCGGGCAGGCCGTAGACCGACCAGTCGACCTGCTCAGCCCATAGCGAAGCCCGTGCGCGGCCGGCAATGGAGATGCGCAGCGGCGCCTCCAGGTTGTCCGACTTGACACGCGCACCATCCAGGCCCAGCAGCGTGCCAGCGTCTTCCAGCGGAAAGTCCACCACAACCCGCGTCATCGCAGCGGCGGCGCTGGCTGCCGGATCGCACACGGCGTGAGCGACCGGCGAGATGGAAAGCGCGAGCAGCAGTGCCAGCGTTTGTGCCGGGCTCGGCTTATTGAAATTGCGTGGCATGGAGGTAGGACACCAGGTTCCAAAACTCGGCGCTGACGCCGCCCAGGCGCAACGCGCCGCTCTTGTCATCCATCAGCAGGAAGGGATAGGCCCGCCGCTCGAACCTGCCCGCCGGTGGCAGGCGGTACGGCTCGAAGCGCTTGGGGTCGCTGAAGTAGCGCTCCGTGGCGTCGCCACCGCCGCCGTTGATGTGCATATACCAGACGCTAAGGTTGTGCGCGCCGATCGTCGCTTCGTTTTCCGGATAGATGCCGCCCTCACCCGCCGGCACTGAGTCGTGCAGCAGGTTGAAGAAGATACGCCCAGCACCCACCACCGCGAAGCCGCTGCCCGCGCTAATGTCGCTCTGTTCTGCCAACGCCTTCAGTAGCGGCACGGCACGCGATTTCGGCACGACTGACTTTGAGAAAACCTGCTCGATCTGTGCCTCGGTGATCTGCGCGCCCGCATTGCGCCGCTGCTGCAGCGTGGCGAAGTCCGTTTCGAATTGCTGCCGCCATGCGCGGTAACGCTGCGCTTGTGCCGCGCGATCGAACTGCTGAGCGGTTGCAGACGTTGTGAACAGGAGAGCGAGCATCCAGAAAGCCAGCGCCCGGATGCCTGCGCGATTGCCAAGTCGTGTTCTCATGATATCGACGGCGAAGTGGTTCTTCGGTTGGGCGGCGCGGCGCAGGATGGTCAGGCGTCTCTGCAAGGTGGTAGACATTCAGGTGGGATTCGGTGTAAGCGCTTCAAAGGTGATGAGGAAACTGGATCAACGACGGCCCGGCGCATTGGTTCATCCGCGCATCAACCAGTCCTTCGATGAATGGCGCGCCGCGCGAACAGCGTTGCCAGCATGCCAATCAGATAGCCGCTGCCGGCGGCCACGCTGATGAACAAAACCAGAAGGCCTGAGTACGGCCGCCCCCAGATTGTCGCCAGGGCAAATGCTGCGATTGCCACGCTACCTGGCAAAACCACGCGCCATATTACCGAGCGCAGCCGCACGCTCCCAACGGCCGCGGAGATGCCCCCCACAAGCAGGCCGAGGCCAAACACGATGTCTTCGATGTCTACTCTCCGTTGAGTGTGTTGCTGATGCGTTCCCGGCAGCGCCATGCTACAGATCGATCTRATTGATCTGCTCCTCCGTAATCACCTCTGCAACCAGCACCTTACCGGGGCCATCCAGGAAATACTCCACCTCGGCCGGCTCACGCAGTTTCATATAGGTGGATTCGCCGATTTGCATGGTATGCCCGGCCGCCAGCTCCGCACCGCTCTCCATCATATAGCCCATGATGTTGTTGAAGATGTCGGCATACCGCTGGCCCTCTTCGTGCCCACTGGCAAGCACAGCAAAATCGGGGAGTCCGAACAGG
This sequence comes from Cupriavidus sp. YAF13, assembly GCF_052113425.1. Taxonomy (NCBI): domain Bacteria; kingdom Pseudomonadati; phylum Pseudomonadota; class Betaproteobacteria; order Burkholderiales; family Burkholderiaceae; genus Cupriavidus; species Cupriavidus sp. YAF13. The sequence goes on along the minus strand of NZ_JBFRDD010000003.1, from coordinate 28,959 downwards.
TCGCCGCCGTAGGTGCGCATCCACACGCCCTGTACATCCTGCACTTCATACTTGACGAAGCCGCAGTAGAGGGCATTGAGCGGCAGGCTGCGCAGCAATTCCAGGCTCTCGCTGCCAAGGCTGTCTGGCGCAAGGATACCGGCGGGCAGTGAGGTGCGCGCGTGTTCGTTCAACACCGCCAGGGCACCGAAGCCCGCCAGGGCACCGGCTACGGCGGCGAGCGCTACGTACTGCTCCAGCGGATTGTCGTCAAAACCCGCGTAGTACAGGATGATGTGGCTGGTGTGCGCACGTACCTCGTCTTTGACCTCCGCCGGGTAGGCCGCGGGCGCCACGCAGGCTTCGAGCGAGTCCCGGGGATAGGGCGCATCGAAACCAATTAGCCGCACCACGTGCGTGCCCCAGCCGATGAGTCCGAACAACTCCTGCATGTCTGGGGCAATCTCGGCGCGTGCCTTGCTCATGGAGGGATGAAAGGCGCGCAAGGCGGTCGTCAACGCGGCTGCCTGCGTCGTGAGCGGTCCGGCGAACAGCACCTGCAGGCTGAGCGGATTCTCGATAGCGGCGTTGGCGCTCAGGGCGGTGGCGTCGGCGGATTCGTCAGCGCGTCCGAAGTAGCGGGAGAAGATGTTCATGTGTTGTACGGGCAGGAGCAAGGTAAGCGCGATACTCAGGCATCGCGCCGCCAGTTTACAGGCTGCGATCACAGCTGTCGCCGTCCCACATCAAGATCGGAGTTCTCCTGGCCGGCGCCAGGAAGCTCGGTTCGCGCTCTCACCGTAACGGTGCCAGTTCCCGTTGCGTGAGGACGCGGTCGATCAGCCCCCATTCCAGCGCTTGCTCCGATGTCATGTAGCGGTCCCTGTCAAGGGTGCGCTCGACCTCCTCGTAGGTGCGCCCGCAATGCTCGGCATAGAGCCGGGCGACACGATGCTTGGTCCGCTGCGTCTCCTCGGCATGAATGAGGAAATCCGACGCCTGCCCTTGAAAACCGCCCAGCGGCTGATAGACGTGCAGACTCGCATTGGGGAGCGCTGCCCTTTCGCCTGGCTCACCCGCCATCAGCAGAAACGAGCCCATGGAGCGCGCGGTCCCCATGCACAGCGTATGCACCGGCGCTTTGATGTATTGCATGGTGTCGTACATGGCGAGCCCGCTGGTAATGACTCCACCGGGCGAGTTGATGTAGAGATGGATAGGCTTCGCCGGATTCTCGCCTTCCAGGAATAGCGCTGCAAGCCACGCATGCGTACGCAAGTTGTCCCGTCCGTCGTAGGTGTAACGCTCTATTTGCAGCAGTGGGGCCGTCTTGCTGGCGAGTCGATCCTTGGCGTCATAAGCAAAACTCGTTTGCCCGCCCCGCGCGTCGGTCAGGCGGCCGGCGTAAAAACGCCGACAACAAATGTTCCCAAAGATGCAGCGGTAACAAGAATAAAACTAATAACGTGTTCTTTTATCCATCGACCCAGCCCTCTCCAACTTCCATCCCCGGAGAGCCTTAAAATCACCAATAAACACAGGGCGATTACCGCAGTAGTGCCTATGGCATTAATCTTAGATCCAGACAAGAGACGTGCGACCAGGTACAAAATCAAAAAAACGATCCCAACTATCATATCCCTTACATTTACGGACATGGAACTCCCCAAAGTGGAGGCGAAACATACGCATGTTGGCCTTCTATTCCCGACGCGCCATATGCTCCATAGCCTTCGCCAAATTTTCCAAAGCTTCGACCGCCCTGAACCCCACTTGCCCCCCTTGCGCCTGGAAGCCGGGCGCCGGTTACCGGCATCGAAGGTATAGGTGACGGTCGAGTCGGCTGCCGTGAGGCTACAGCCAATTAATGTCTGTCCGTACGCCGCGCACGCCGACATGGGCACGGAGGAACTTGGGTACCTGCTTGTAGGCAAGGAGCGTGCGCCCCGTCATGCGAACGAAGCCGATATGGACGGCAACAGCGAGACCGTACATGTGGCTGCGGCGCGCATTGTGCTGCAGGCTATCCACGGCTGGTAAGCGGGTCGCTCAAGATCACAGGGGGCCCTTCCTTCAAACTCGATTTATGCAGCGGCCACTACCGACATCAATGCAGTCCAATCACTCTCGCACAACGTTCACAGTTATGCGTATCGGCAATCCTAGTTGAGCTAACGATACAAGAACATCTGGCTCGATATCCAACTCGCATTTCGCATCACCGTCCAAACTGCTAGACAGCGCAACAAAGACATCAATATAGGCGTCTTCGACATTCGCAATCGCCGACAACGGCTTTCCAATCGGAAAGGACTGAATGAGTCGCGCCAAATGATCGTCAAGCGATGTCGAGCCCAACTCAAAACTCAATGCCCAGCTCCCCTGTTTTACGAGAAACTCCAGCCCAGAAGAAGTCACACGCCGCTCGCCCTTCTTCTGCGCCCTTGAAGGGCCAACACCAATTTCACGAGTAACTGACTCCGGATCAAGGTGCTCTCCATTCAAATAGAGCGCAACAATTATCTTTGGTTCGTCAAGGCCCATTTTGGCTTCTCACCGTTAAGGTTTCCAACGACATCTCCAGCAGGATCGTAAATGTCGCCGGTATCAGGATCGACCCAAAGAGTAACGCACCCAATAATAGTATAGGCTAGTGTCATCATTCTCGCGCCGCCAGGTTCCTCGCACCACGTTCAGACCGTCATAGGTGGGAGTGTGTCACCATGAGCGTCGGTCGCAATCCAACACGCATCCGCGAAGCCTATGTGACAAAACGGCACTTTATATTCGAGTGGCTCTCGCTCTCACGCCATTAATCTCAATCTCGACGTTAATTTTATGTTTATCTATGTAGTGATTGATGGTTTCGATTAGATCAGGCATGTTCTCCGCTTTGCCCCCGAATATCATCTTCCCGGCTGGCATTGTAGATAGCCCCTTTCGATCTCGTGGATAAATATTAAATCCGCGTCGCGCTCCGCGCTCATATGGCACATAAACGGGGAATGCACGTATTAGCCTCACACTATCCCACTCCATTGTTTGCCACGTGACCCCAAAATAATTTCTCGATATCCCTCGTTCACTCAATACAATATCGGACTTGCTCGCAAGCATGAAAAAACCGGTTACTCCAAACAACGAGATAGCACATAAAAGAAAAATTGCTCCGCCCAACTGCCCGTCGCGCGAGATCCACAAGTAACCAAGAAAAGCGAATAAACCAATCATTGTTCCTATCGAAATAGGAGCCAGGGTACGACCCTTAAATTTATACACCTTCTCTGAACATTGGTGACTCAATCCTTCAGCACTCATTTGGACCTCCCTATGGCCTATGGACAATAGATGCCATTCTGATTTTCGGCCAAAAGCCGTACCTACTATTAGGATACATCGCAGCAGCGATCGCACCGATAGCCCCTGTAAAAGCACCGAAGCCGTTAGCAATCGTCCCGTCAAAGGCCGCCGCGCCGCCAGCACCAATCATGGCAGCCTCACCACTGGCGAGTGGTGCGAAGGCGCCAATTTCTATTCCAAAGCCGATACGTGCCGTAGCATCGTGACATGTTAGGATATTTCCGAGCACAGTGGCGGCTCCGCCGGCCGCTCCACTCTCGGCAACATACGTACCTGCCGCTGCAAACATCCCGCCAATCCCGCCCCCAACTGCTTCGCCAGCAGCCACAGCTACTTCAGGGGCGAACACACCTACAGCCCCTCCATCAACAGCTCCAGCCACCGCACCCTGCCAGTCACCGGCAATGTAGCCTGCTGCTCCGCCCGAGATCGCCCCGATCGCAGCCCCAACAACTCCAAATAGACCATGAGGGTCCTATATCAATGCTGGGTTACCGTAAGCGTAACGGTAGAGATGATCGCCGCCAGCGATTCCGATTGGATCCTCAGTGATGAAACGCCCGTAGCCGGGGTGGTAGAAGCGCGCCCGATACTAGTACAGGCCAGTTCCGTCATTTTCGCGTCCGGTGAACTAGGATGCGTTACCCACAGCCGCCTCCCCGCGCATTAGGTCAAGTCTGCAACCGGCGGTAGGCATTGAAATGTCGAATCGCCTGCATCCCGTTGCCGAGCGTCTCGTATATTCTGGCTGCATTGAAATGCGCATCGGCAAAGTCCGGTGCAAGCGCGATGCATCGCTCATAGCTTGAGAGTGCCTCCCTTGTTCGGCTCATGTCCTCCAGGGCCACGCCAAGATTGAAGTTGAGCAGTGGTTCGTTCGGCAGATGTGAGATTCCGAAACAGTACAGTTCCACCGCGTCGCCAAACCGGCCGGCGTCGCACAACATGCAGCCCAGGTTGAGGTATGGATCAAGAAATGTTGGTTCGGCCTTCAGCGCGTGACGGTATGCAACCTCGGCTTCGAGCGGCTTCTCCGTTTCCAGCTCGGCGCCGACGCGGAACCATTCCTGCGCCTCGGCAGCCGGCGCCCGTGCATCGTGCAGAGACTCCACGACCGCCGCGCCCGGTTCACCGGGCTCAAAGTCCATCAGCATCTGGCCCGACACAGCCTGCCATCCCCTACCCTCGTCCTTTGTCGCCACCTCGTTGCCCATCGCACGAATCCGCACACCGGTCAGCGGCTGGCCAGTGCCGCGAGAGGCCTTCACCCTCGCTAGCGCGCGGACAATCAGCCGCGTTGGGATCTTGGCGTCATGCAGCGAATTTGCTGTCCGGAGAAGCACCATGTCCTGAAACGTGAAGAGGAGTTTCCGGCGCGGCCCGCGGGCGGGCGTGATGATCCCCTCGGTGACCAGCCTGGTGGCCACCGAGCGCGGGATGCCCAGCATCGTCTCGGCGTCCTTCAGCGTGTACGTCGGCATTGGCCCGTCACTTTTTCGCCGATGAAGCTCGCTTGGCGGGAGTTGGCGCCGGCGCGGGCGCCGCTGTGGCACGCCTCCCGGTCTTCTTGCTCTTGCCCTGCTCTGCAGCCGCCGAGGTCGCTGCCTTCGTTCCGCCTTGTTTGCGCTGGGCCATGCTCGCGCGCAGGGCCTCCATCAGGTCGATCACTTCCGCGCCCTGCCGCGGCTCGCTTCGCTCCTCGCTCACGGCTATCTTCTTGCCCGCGATCTTCTTGTCGATTGCCGCCAAGATGCGGTCTTTCTCCTCATCCTTGTAGGCCGTCGGGTCGTACCCTTCCACCGAGTTCTGTTCAATCAGCTGTTTAGCCAAAGCCAGCTCGGCCGGCTGCACCTCAGCCTTCTCCACGTGCAGATCCAGCATCGATCGGACCTCGTCAGCGTAGAGCAATTGCTGGAGCACCAAGCCCTCGTCGATCGCCCGCACCTGCACCATGTACTGCTTGCCTTTCCAGACCCACTGCGCGAGCGCGCAGGTCCCGGTCTTTCGCATGGCTTCTGCCAACAAGTTGTATGGCTTACCACCGCGCTTGTCCGGGCCCAGGTAGTAGGCCTTGTCGAAATAGATAGGGTCGATGGCTCCGGCCGGCATGAACGACACGATATCAATCGTGTGCTTCGCCTCGTCTTCCAACGCCTTCAGCTCGTCCGGCTCAAACACAGCGTAATGGTCAGCTTCAAACTCATAACCCTTGACCATCTCGGACCGCTCGACCACCACGTCTTCGCGGATGCACACATACTGCTGCTTGAGCCTGGACCCGCATCCCTTGTGCAGCAGATTGAAGCCGACCCCCGAGTTGCTTTCCGTGGCACTGAAGATCTTCACCGGGATCGACACGAGGCCGAAGCTGAGAGAGAGCGAAGCAATGGAACGGGCAGCCATGGCGATCACCGTACGGGTAGGGAGTACACCGATCTAGCTTAGATCGTGCCCGCAGGAATGGCGACGCTGCGCAAGCCCCTTGAGGATAGGCAAGCACTTTCCGCAGAGGCATGTGCGGAGTTCAAACCTCGCACGCGTGTCATTTCTGGCTTGCCACTGCATCCTCGCAAGCGAATGTCGGACATCGGCCTATTGTGTCCCTGGGCTCCGGGGAAAATACTTCGATCACACGTATCCAATGGGGACAGGCTCCATGGCCAAGTCCGCACCAACCAACGCGCGCAGCCTGACGCGGTATCGCCAGAAACGTGACTTCGCGACCACTGCGGAGCCGAGGGGCGAGACCGCGCGGTCGATCGCGTCCGGCGCTAGCGGCGCACTGAGCTTTGTCGTGCAGAAGCATGCGGCTCGCCGGCTACACTACGATTTTCGTCTTGAGCTTGAGGGTACCCTCAAGAGTTGGGCAGTCCCCAAAGGGCCCAGCCTGGATCCCGCAGAGAGGCGGATGGCCGTGCATGTCGAGGATCACCCGCTGGAATATGCGAGCTTCGAAGGCGTGATCCCGTCCAAGGAGTATGGGGCCGGCACCGTCATCGTTTGGGATCGAGGGACGTGGATGCCGGTCGGCGATCCGGTGGCCGGCTACCACAGCGGCAAGTTGAAGTTCGACCTGCAAGGTGAAAAGCTACATGGCCATTGGACCTTGGTCAGGATGCGCGGCCGCGATGACGAGCGTCAGGATCCATGGCTCTTGATCAAGGAGCGGGATGCGTTTGCGCGCTCCGCCGCAGAGTACAACATCACCGAAGCCCTGCCGGACAGCGTCCTGACCAAGGTCAACAGCCAATCTGCCGCCGGTGGTAAAGCGAAGACTGCCGTGCCAAAGCCGCGTCGCTCGCGGCCGGGGCGGAGCCGACAGGTACTACCCGCCGCAGCACGCCCGGCCGCCCTTCCGCTTGCGTTTGCCCCGCAACTGGCGACGCTCGCTTCAGCAGTGCCGCGCAACGCCGAACAATGGGCCTATGAGATCAAGTTCGACGGCTATCGGTTGTTGGCACGAGTCGACGGCGACGACATCCGTCTCTTTACAAGACGTGGCCATGACTGGACATCGCGCCTCAAATCGCTTGCGGCGGGGATACGCGATCTTGGCCTCGGCTCAGCCTGGCTGGATGGGGAGATCGTGATACTCGGCGACAAGGGCATCACGGACTTCCAGGCGCTGCAGAGTGCTTTTGAACGATCGCAGGTGGAGGACGTTCAGTACTTCGTCTTTGACCTCCCCTTCTTTGCGGGCCACGATCTACGGCAAGTCCCCTTGGCCGAGCGCAGGGCCCTGCTGAAGGATGTGATGGCCGTACCCGGTGCAACGCAAGCCAGGTACAGCGAGGCCTTTGAGGGCACGCCCGACGACCTTCTTGCCGCAGCGTGCAAGATGGGCCTGGAAGGCCTGATTGGCAAGCGCGTCGACGCGCTGTACGTCTCCGCCCGGGCGCCCAGCTGGATCAAGCTCAAATGCAAAAACCAGCAAGAGTTTGTCATCTGCGGATTCACGACCCCGAAGGGAAGCCGACAAGGCCTCGGCGCGCTCCTGCTTGGCGTGCACGATGAGGCCGGCAAGCTGCACTATGCGGGCAACGTTGGAAGCGGCCTCAATTCGCCGATGCTGACCAAGCTGCTCGCACTGCTGACAGAGCTTGAAATGCCAACCTGCCCCTTCGAGAAGCCGCCACCACGTTTAACCGGCCGATGGGTCAAGCCGAAGCTGGTCGCCGAGATCTCGTTCTCCGACTGGACCAAAGAAGGTCGAATCCGGCATCCCGTCTTCCATGCCTTGCGCGCTGACAAGGCAGCGGGGAACGTGACAAGGGAGCTGCCAGTCGATGTGGAACAGCCCCGGCCTCGGCCAGCGCGCTTGGTCAAGGTATCCAACACGGAACGTGTGATTGACCCGTCGACTGGAATGACGAAAGGTGATCTGGCCGGTTTCTACGAAGCCATTACACCGCACATGCTGCCTCATCTCCGCGAGCGCCCCGTGTCCTTGGTACGCGGGCCAACGGGCATCGACGGCGAGCTGTTCTTTCAGAAACACGCCGAGGCGATCAAGATTCCAGGCATCAACGTCCTTGATGCCAGCCTATGGACGGGGCATCCGCCGCTCCTGGAGATCGCCAGCGAGACGGCCATCGTCGCCGCTGCGCAGCTGAATGTGATCGAGTTCCATACATGGAATGCGACCAAGCTTGCCATCGACAAGCCGGATCGCATCATCTTTGACCTCGACCCGGGGGACGGCGTGCCATGGCGACACGTGCTAGATGCCGCCATGCTGACGAAAACGATGCTGGATGAACTTGGCCTGGTGAGCTTTCTCAAGACCAGTGGTGGCAAAGGCCTGCATGTCGTTGTGCCCTTTTCGCCCAAACTGCCGTGGACCACCGTTAAGAAGTTCTCGCAAGATGTCGTTCTTCATATCGCCCAGACCATTCCGCAGCGCTTTGTTTCTAAGAGCGGGCCGCGCAATCGCGTGGGTAAGATCTTCATTGACTATCTGCGCAATGGCCGTGGCGCGACAACGGTGTCCGCATTCTCTGCCAGGGCGCGGCCAGGCCTCGGGGTTTCGATGCCGGCTTCCTGGGAGGAGCTGGAGGAGCTGTCAGCGGGCGATCATTGGACGATCCAGACCGCCCTGCAGCGCGTGGAAGCCGCCGGCTACGTCGATCCGTGGGCGGGATATGCAGATACCAGGAAGGAGCAACAATTGGGTCCCGCGGCGCGGAGAATGCTAGGTCTAGCGGGAGTTGGCAAATGACCGCGGCTTCGTTCATCGGTTCCATAAGCCGCTTAAGCCAGCATCAGCTTTGAACCAAATGGAATCGGCTGGGTCGCTGCTCTCCTTGAGCAATTCCGGAAACAAAACAATAACCTCAACTTGCGAGGGTTCGAAGCTCTGACGGAAACGCCTCCATTCAGGTCGAGGCTCAAGCTTTGGAGGGTCAAGGTCATGGCCGACAACGCCAGCGGCCTGTCGGGCAAGGCCATCAACGTCCTGATGCAGCTCCACGATGAGGATGCCGCCACCGTGGTCCAGAAGCTGCGGCACTTGCATCGCCGGCGGCCATAGCCGCCGTGCCACGACTTAGGACTTCAGCCAGGTAATCAGCTCTTCGCTGATGAAGCGTATGTTCAACTCGTCGTCTGACAGGGCCACGAACGCACGCAAATTGTCGATGCCAACAAATCCCGTGTTGTCGAACTCATCGCCCAGCTGTTCGAGCAAGGGGAAGCCGCCACCCTGGTTAGACACACCGATGAAGAGGAAGTAAACCTCGTCCCTGCGTTCCTGAGATGCACGCAGCACGTCCAGCGTGCGGCCCCTATCCGAGTTTTCGCCGTCAGTGATGACAATCACCAGGCTGCGGCGCTTCGGACCGGATTGCACTACCTTGTCCTTCTTTCCGAAGAAGCGGCCAATGACACTCGCCCTCTCGACGATTTGCGTCCAGCCGAAATGCGCCAGCATGCGCTCGAGCACGTAGGAGTAGTCCGTGCCGCCGTTCCAGCCGTTGACCTTGCCGATAATCTGCTTCTTCACGAAGCCCTGGTAGTTGTCCGCGTTGATGGGGCACACACCTTCGACATGCGACGCGCCGTTAGAGAAGGTAAAACAGTCGACCTTCTTGTCCGGGTCGAAGGCGAGGCCCCAGGGAATCAGGCGCGTGAGCAGGTCATTGGTCACGCCGTCACGATGTTCATCCTCGAACGATCCCGACACATCGATTGCGAAGCCAACCTCAAGCTCTGGCGGCTTCACCACGCCAGCCTTCTGGAGGTTGAGCACCAGAGCCTGGGTCGCCTTTTCGAGGTTCACTACGAGAGCCATGCTTTCTTCCTTTCAAGAAATTGAGTCAGGTCACTGAGCTTTTCCAGCACCAGGTACCGTTGTGTTTCGTTCGGTTTGTCGGTCAGCCCGGCGAGTTGCCCATACACCGCGGGCAACTTGACCAGCACGCCGTCCTGCACCAGGAGCACCAGTTCCTTGAACCTCGTCTCATCCTGGCGCAACGAGAGAATATTTTCCTGCGCCATGGCTTGCGACGTGGCGAGGGCCATCAGCCGTGACTGCAGCAGCAGTGCCTCATCCGAGCGTAGGCCGTCCAGCAGGTACTCGCCGGCGAGGAAGACCCCTTCCAACTCATCCTGGGCGGCCACGTTGCGTGCGACCAGTTCCGCGAACGAAGACAGTAACGCCATCACCGCCTTCCCGTCGGTCGAGAGCCGAGACTCGAGCTGGCGAATCTCCGCCTCGTTTCGCATCCAGACTGCGTTCGCTGACTTTTTCAGGAAACCGCCTGCCATTGCATCCACAATCTCAGCCAGCAGCCTGTGCAAGCGGGTCATCAGCGCAGCAACCTGTCTCGGAGCAGTCGCCTCGAGCAGCTGAAGGCGGTCCTTGATGACTGCGTTGACGTTCTCCTGCGCGGCCACCCCGAAGGCCAGCCATTCCGCCGACCCCATGCTGTCGGCCGCAACCCCTGCCAATACCGCGCGCGCCTGGGCGATACACCCAGGCTTCGCGCCAGGAAAGCGGCGCACCAGGTCCTCTGGCGTTACCGAGACCAAGCGACGGAGGCTACCGGCCATCGCCGAAGGATGAACCGGTGCAGCGGCCTCCGGAATCCGTTCGACAGTGACGGCTGACACGGCAGCAGGCGCCAGCGCCGATGCGGCCGTGACCGGCGCGCTCTGGCCATTCGAGGGCAGTGCGGTCGGCCGGACGACGGTCGGCGAGGGTACTTTCGCAGGCGCCCCGACGCCGGGCAGCGCGGCGGGCTGGATAACGGTCACATGAGGACGCGCCTGGAGGCCGCCATCCACGGCAGGCGTTGCCGGTGCGCTAACTGCATCACCGCCAATCACCGTGACTTTGTACGTCATGATGGAGCGCCTCCGCTGGACTGCTTAGGAGAAGTGGCCCAGCACGCCGTTGAAGTCAGTATTGAAGCCCACGCCAACGCCGACGAACGAGGCACCGTTGCCGTCCACGACGATGGAGCCCATCTGCACGCCGACGAACGCGCCGAACTGGCTGGACAGGCCTACATCGAGCTGGGGCTGGCCAGCACTGTTTTCGATGATGACGCGCGCGTTCTCGACGTGCTTGAAAGTCTTGCCAGACGCCTGCGGATGAATCATCGCGAGCAGGGGGATCTCGAGATGGCCGGCCGCCGGCATCGTGAGCAGGCGCGGCTTGACGGTGACATACTCGTCGTCGCCTGCCAGGCTGCCGTCGCGCGCATCCGGACTATGGACCAGCGCGCCGCCATGCACCGAGAACGTCTTGTCCGCGGCCAGCGGCAGCGTGCCGGCCTTCACGCCACCTTCGAGCACGCGCTCGACGTTGTAGGTGGACAGGATGTCGCCGAGGCTCGACGCCTTCGCGCCGCTGCCGGTGTTGACGGTCACCAGCGCGTGCAGGTCGAGGTCGGTATTGCCGTCCCACGACAGGCGAACCTTGAACTCCTCGCCCTTGTTCAGGTTCAGGGAAAGCTTCGGTGCGGCTTCGCCCGGCTTCGACAGATTCAGTACCAGATTGCTCATGCTATCTTATCTTTGCGTTAGAAGGTTTGCGGTGCGACCGCCGCCGCGGGATTGAGTTGACTACCGAGGTTCAGCAGGTCCTGCCGTACTTGCGACATTGTGTTGCGGGCCTCCTCGAACTTCGCCTGATTCGTGGCGCGAGCGGCCTGCACGATGGACTGCAGCGCCTGCGTATCGGTGACGACGCGTTTCAGGTTATTGGCCTGATCGAGGCGATTGTTACCCGGGGCCGTAGCGGCCGTAGCCACCACGTTCTGCATCAGCCTGGAGCGCACTTCCTGAAGGTTCTTGTCCAGGTTCGCGCCGGACTGGCCGAGACGCTGGACGTTCTGCACCATTTGCGCGCCGTGAATCGTCAGTAGCGTCATGCGGATGCTCGCGAAGCGGCCCCCCATCGTGACGATGAGTTCTTGCAACGTCGATACGCCTGCGTTCTGCAGCTGGCGTATCACCAGCTGTTCAGCCGGCAGCTTGGTCATCATGGCTTCACGGGCCAGGGCAACCGACTCGAGCGCCTGCAGCTTGTCTTGTATCTCCTGCTGCAGGGCAATGTCCTGCCCTGCACCCGCCAGAAGAGCCGGTGCCTCGGCTTGCGCCTTCTTCAAGGCGTTGTGCAGGAAGGCCGTTTCTTGCGCGAATGCGACGAAACTCTTGCGGTATTCCGCCTTCTGCGCATCCATCACCTGCAGGTCGTCGTTGAGCCTGTTCATTTCGATACGGAGCTTGTTCTCCATACCGTTGACCTCCTCGCTCAGGGTCTTCGACTTGAGCTTGGCGATGCGTGCCAGGTCCTCGTAGACCTTGTCCATCGCGCGCTGCATCGACTTCTTGCTGAACAGGCCGATGATTCGGTCCTTGATGCCCGGCTTGGCGTTCAGGATGGCGTCGGCCAACTCGCCGAGCTTCTCCTTCGCCACCGCGTCGTTGAGCGCGTCCACCAGCTTGAACAGTTGCGGATTATCCGCCTTGTTGATGCGAGCGAGGAAGCCGTCGAGCACCCGGTTAAGGTTCAGCGTGGGCTCGGCCCCGAGCGCGACAATTTGAGCTTGGGGCATGGCGGCGAAGCTGAATGCCGCCACGCGGTTCTCGATGTTGGCCAGCTGAGCGGGCTCGAGCATGACCGGGAAATTCATGGGCAGCGCCACGCCGGGCGCCGGCTCCATGTTGGGGTTCAGCGCGGTGTCGTGCACCGCAGTGATGGCAGTCGGTTGCATTGATTGTTCCTTACGCAGTCGCGGCGGCCTTATACTCGTCCACTAATCTGCTGATTGCCAAGCTGCACCGCATTAGTACGGCGCTTTCAGCCCATTTACCGAATGGACAAACTGTTGCCCTTGGGCGGTAGGCCTTAAGTCCTAGTTCAAACCGGCGTAATTCTTACTACAAACGTGACCTATATGTCCAGCGGCGCAATCGATCTTGGCAAGTCCATGCTCATGGCGGGCTCGCTCTATCTATGGGAGATCGTGCGCTGCTGCGTTGCTGGGCTGGTGCTCAGCATGATTGCATTTGCGTTTGTGGCAAACAGCATCGAAGGCACGGGCTGGGCGTGGGCGCTGGCGGCAGTGGTATTCCTGATTGGTTTTCCCGTGGCGTATTACTTGGTCGGCCACCAGCGGGCGCTCGACCGCGTGCTCGGTGCGCTCGCGAACGCCCATGGCGAGCGCTTCTACGATGCCACGCTAGGCCGTTTCGTCGCCTCGTTGCAAGCGCAGCAGCCCGATGCATTGGCCAGCCTGCTTGCCAAGCCGCAAGCATTGACCGCCCGTTTCCGTGGCTTTCTCGAAGACGGCGAACTCAAGCCGCGGCTGGCACGCCGCGTGGCCCTGCATTTTGCGGACAAGGTCATAGCGGCGGTGCCGTTTGCCGGGCTGGCTGCGCAGGACGCACCTGCAGCCATGCGCATGGCTGCCGTCACCGCGCTGCAAGACCAGTTCTACGCGTCCTGGCAGCCTTTCCTGGTCGTGGCCGCGGGCCAGGCCGCCGCAGCCGTCGCTGCCTGGTGGTGGCTGTCCCGGTAAGCGCATCGGCTGAAGCTCGTCGGGAGGCGGCGGGCGGCGGGCGGCGGGCGGCGGGCGGCGGGCGGCGGGGTGGCATATTCAAGGAGGGCGGGGAGCTTAAACCACAGGCCCCTCATCTACGACAAGGACGCTGACGGTAAACCAATACCGGAAGCGACTCGTCGTCGACGAGTGAATCCGCACTCGCGGATTCACCGTTGGCGCAGAGGGTTGGGACGCCGCTCGCCTCAAGTCACGGCACTCACGAAGGCCTCGAACGCGCTGGCCTCCACCGGCGGACAGAAGAAGTGGCCTTGCCCATAGTCGCAGCCGGCAGCCAGCAGGATGTCGCGCTGTGACTCGGTCTCCACGCCCTCGGCAATCACCCTGATGCGCAGTGCATGCGCCATGCTGATGATGGCGCGGCACAAGGCCACGTCGTCCGGGCCCCGCGTCAGCGAGCGGATGAAGGACTGGTCGATCTTGATGTAGTCGATGTCTAGGCGCCGCAGGTACGACAAGGACGAGTAGCCGGTGCCGAAGTCGTCGAGCGCGATCTCGATGCCGGCCGCCTGGAAGCGGGAGAGCTGGTCCATGACATCGGCGTTCTGCTCCATCAGCGAGCCTTCGGTGATCTCGATGACGAGGCTGCCCACCGGCACGTTCCTGCGCTCGATCATGCTGGACCAGGACTCGGGCCCGCTCGCAGGCGCGCAGAACTCCACTGGTGATTTGTTGACCGAGATCTGGAAGCCCTTGCCCAGCAGCACCTGCCAGCGCGCAAGCTGGTTTAGCGCTTCCGTCAACACCCAGCGGCCGATGTCGATGATGAGGCCGGATTCCTCCGCAACGGCAATGAAATCGGCCGGGTGGATCGGCCCGCGTACCGGATGGTCCCAGCGGATCAGGGCCTCGGCCTTGCAGACCTTGCCCGTACGCAGATTGACAATGGGCTGGTAGTGCAGCGCGAACTGCCCGGACGCCAGCGCCGTGCGCAGGTCCTGGGTGATGCGCAAGCGCTCCCTCTCTGCCTGCAGCAGCGCCTGGGTGAAGACCTTCCAGCGATTGCGGCCCTCCTCCTTGGCGGCAAACATCGCCTGGTCAGCGCACACCAGAAGGGCCTCGGCGTTGTCGGCGTCGTTGGGGTAGGTCGCCACGCCGATGCTGGCCGACACCACCACCAGCTCGCCGGCCAGTCGGTAAGGTGCGGCAATCCGCTCCAGGATCGCCTGGGCAATGCCCCCGGCAACGCCGGCGTCGCCCACCGCGGGCAGGATCACGGTGAACTCGTCGCCGGCCAGCCGCGCCACGGTATCCGACGCGCGCACCGATGCCGCAATGCGCCGCGCCACCTCCAGCAGCAACAGGTCTCCCTGGTCGTGACCGAGGGTATCGTTCACCTCCTTGAAGCGATCCAGGTCGATGAACAGCAGCGCCAGCACATCCTGCGTGCCGCGCGAACGCTCGATCTCCTGTTCCAGCCGGTCGAAGAACAGGCGGCGGTTGGGCAAATCCGTGAGCGCATCGAAATTCGCCTGGTGCCGGATGACTTCCTCCGCCTGGAGCTTCTCGGTCATGTCATGGATCAGCGCAACGCGGCGTCGCTCGCCATACGCGTGGGCCAGGTAGGTATCCACGGTCAGGTAGGCGGGAAACTCGCTGCCGTCCTTGCGGCGAATCGACAATTCGCCGCTCCATCTGCCCCTGGCTGCCACGGTGGCCCGCAGGCGCTCGACCAGCCCTGCCGCATTGGCTGCCCCGCTGATGCTATAGCCCGAACGGCCCTTGACCTCCTCGGCCGTATAGCCGGTGGCGGCGGCAAAGGCCGGATTCGCGTCGATGATGGTGCCATCGAGCGACGTCACCACCATGGCCTCGCTGCTGGACGAATAGACCAGCGAAGCCAGCCGCATCTCCTCCATGTGGCGCCGTCGCTCCCCCATGGCGCGGCGCAGGCTGTAGTACAACAGGCCAAGCAGCAGCGTGGAAGCAATGGCACCGGCCAAGACAACGCGGCGATAGACCTCGTAGGGCGCCAGCACCATGCCGACCGACTCGCCCACCACGAAATTGAGCCCGAACTCCGACGCTCGGTAATAGCCGAAGACCCGCTCCACGCCTTCGGAGCCCGACACCGCCCGATAACTACCAGCCTGGGGCGACTCGCTGGCGAGGTACGGCCTGCTGCTGACCGCCCTGGCCAGCGCGCCCTCCAGGGCCGGCACGCGCGCGAGGACCTGGCCGGAAGTCTTGATGACCGACGCCACTTCGCCATCGCGGTTAGTGAACGTCTGCGCAAAGCTGGCGAACTGCTCCGGACTGACCGAGACCACGACGACCCCGTCGAAGCTGCCCGCGCGCAGGATGGGGCGCGTGAACTGGATCGACCATTTGCGCGAGACCTTGCCCTTCACCGGGTCGCTGATGAACAGCATGTCGCGCCCGCCTGCGTTCTGATGAACCCGGAAATGCTCGCGCCCGCTCAGGTCGACCTTCTCGCCGGGCGCGGGCGGGGCGATGGACGAGTAGATGAGCAGGCCATGCTTGTCGATCACCGACACCTGGAACGACAGGTCCACCACCAGGTTCTCCCGCTCACGCACCATGTCGACGAACCCCGGCTGGCTGACCAGCCAGCTGGCCCGCAGGTCGAGGAGGAACTCGGACAGCCGCAGGATGCTGGATTTCGAGTACGCGCCGAACGCCCGGGCCTGCGCCTGGGTACGCTCCGCGGCATCGTGCAGCAAGCGGTCCCGTTCGCTCACGAGCTGAAACGCCGCGAACGCCCATGTTGCAATCAACCATGCCGCCGCCCCCAGGTTCAACGGGGAAAAGACCTGGCGCAGGCGCTGCAGCGCCTTGCCATATCGGGTGATCGAGCGTTCTGGCATCAAATGGGTATCGCAGCGCAGCGAGGAATCGACATCGATAACAGGCTAGTCGATATCGGCGAACCCGACAAGCAGCACGCACTCTAGTCCCGTGCTCACCGCGTGGAGCCGGGCCGGCGTCCCTCGCGCGCTTGGCGGTCTGGCGTGCCGCAGAGAAGCTGGGATTGTCGCGCCGGCAGGTGGAGCGCTTGGCGCAGCGGTACCGGGCGGATGGTCCGAGCGGCCTCGGTTCACGCAAACGCGGCCGCCCCAGCTAGATGGCCGCTGGCTGCCCGATAGCGGACGCCGGGCCAGCTTGATTCCGGAGGGCTGCTACCGGCCCGGTTGATTCCGCTTACCATAGGAAATAGTCACCGTGGCTGGCTGCGTCGCTGGACGGATGCCTTGGCGGTGCTCCAGCCAGCATTCCTGGCGACAGATTCAGGCGAAAGGGAACATCACGATGAAGAAACTGATCAATGACCCGCTTTTGGTGGTCGACGAAATGCTTGAGGGCGTTGTGTTGGCCGACCACAGGCTGACGCTGCTGGAAGGCGAGAACACTGTCGTTCGCAAAGACTTCCAGGCGCTCGCTGCCGCCAACAAGGTGAGCATCATTTCGGGCGGCGGCGCCGGCCACGAACCTGCCCACGGGGGTTACGTAGGCACCGGCATGCTGACTGCAGCCGTTGCCGGGCCGGTATTTACCTCGCCCAGCGTCGACGCCGTTCTCAACGCCATCATGACTGTCGCCGGCCCGGCCGGCGTGCTTCTGATCGTGAAGAACTACACCGGCGATCGCCTTAACTTCGGGCTGGCCGCGGAGATTGCCAGAACGTTCGGCGTGAAGGTCGAGATGCTGGTCGTGGGCGATGACGTTGCCCTGAACGACAACGGCGGCCTGGTGGGCCGCCGCGGCATTGCCGGCACGGTGTTCATTCATAAGGTCGCAGGCGCTGCAGCCGATGCCGGTCTATCGCTCATGGAGGTCAGGGCCGAGGCTCAACAGGCAGCCGCAGGCTTGTTCAGCATGGGGCTGGGGCTAAGTGCCTGTACGGTACCTGCCGCCGGAAAGCCAGGCTTCAAGATGGAAGACAACGAAGTCGAATACGGGCTCGGCATCCACGGCGAGAGTGGCGTGCGCCGTGGCCCTATCCAGCGGGCGGATGAAATGGTCAACGTTCTCCTGGAACGGATCATCGAACAAGGCCGATTGAAAGCAGGCGATCGTGTAGCACTGATGGTCAATAACCTCGGCGCTACGCCAGCGCAAGAATTGGACATTGTCACGCGCCGGGTCCTGTTGGAATGTACTGCGCACGGTATCAAGGTGGAAGCTGCGATGGTCGGCACCTTTCTTACCGCGTTGGAAATGGCCGGCTGTTCGATCTCCCTCATGCGGGTCGACGATTCGATTCTGGCGCGCCTCAACGCCCCCGCCAGCGCCACCGCCTGGCACGGCATGACCGTTCCCGCGGTTGAAGTCGCCAGGCAGTCTTGTGGCAAAGCGGCAGAACAAATTGCAACCCAGGGCGCTGCGTGGCCTGCGGCCAACGCCGAGGTGTTCAGGCGAGTCCTGCGGTCAGTCACCCAAGCTTTGCAGCGCAACGAGGAGATCCTGACCGAGCTGGACTCTGTTGTCGGGGATGGCGACATCGGCATCAGCCTCGCCCGGGGCGCACGCGCGATCGACGACGCACTCGATACCCTCGCTCTGGATCGGCCGGCCATTGCCCTGCAGCAGATATCGGGCATTCTGCGCCGGGTCCTGGGGGGAACATCCGGCCCGTTGTATGCGGTATTTGCTTTGCGTGCCGGCGTTGCCCTTTCGACCAGCACGAGCCTCGTCTCGATTTCCGCCTGGGCCGAAGCGCTGCAAGCAGGCTGCGACGGCATGGTCGGACTTGGTGGTGCTGGAGCGGGTGACAGAACGATGCTCGATGCCCTGCTGCCTGCGGCCCTGGCATTGCACTCGCAGGATGAAGGCAAGAGCGCATTGCGTGCCGCGAATCAGGTAGCGAATGCAGCCTTGAGGGGCGCGGAAGCGACGCGTGACATGATGCCGCTGAAAGGTCGTTCGTCCTACATCGGAGAACGAGCGCTCGGGCATGTGGACCCTGGCGCCTTTGCCATTGGCGTATGGACGAAAGCCATCGCTTCGGCCCTGGAGAAATAGTGCCGTTGCAGCAGATGGAARTCCGTGGGCATCATATCTGGAGCGGGAGACGAGGCTCGAACTCGCGACCTCAACCTTGCTTTCGCCACCACGGCCATTTCTCGCGCGCGTTCCGCAATCGCTTCCGGATGAGGCCGTCGCGGTGACAGCGCAACGAAGGCGAGCCGGACGCCTGCGTCAGCCTAAAATCCGCAGTTGCCCCGACGCCTGGTCGCAGAGCGAGAGCTGGCGCGGCCTGGCGCCGATGAGACACACTCACCCGAGTGGTGAAGCAAGACCAAGGCGGTGGCAGGACGGGGAGCGGTCGGCCAACCGCAGGAAACGCAGCTGGTGGACACGCTGCGCGGGCGCATTAGCGGGCGCTGGGACGACAGTGCGGCGGCCACGCCGCACGGGTAGTAGGTGTTCTTCGTCGAGTTTCTGGCGACCAGCGGGGTGCTCGACCGTTGAGTGGCCACGTGCCCGCTGGCCTATCGCAGTGGCAACGCGTCGAACAAGCGCGACGTGCTCGGCACGCTGATGCTGGGGCCGCTGGCCGGGACACCGGCGCCATGCGCACGTCGCGACACCGAGGGGCGATGCCGTGGCCTCGCTGGTGCTGGGGATAAACACGATCGTCAGCGAGGTTGCGCCTGCGCAGGGAGTTGGCGGGCATCGACGAAGCCGCGAGCCACGCCTAGAGCAGGCCGGACAGCCAGAGGCTACCAGATCGTCGAGGCGCAATTGCAGTTGCACGGCTGGAGCAGGAAGCTGCCGGTTCGTGATCGTGCCCTGAGTTTCCACCGTTCGACGAGGAAGTGTTGCATGAGAGGTTCCTACGCGCCTTGAGGGGCGTGGCCGCCGTGTAGCGGCCACGCCGATAGTGCCTGCGACGTCAGGCGATGAAGCCGCGGCGCTTGGCGGTCTCGTCGGCCACCGCGTTGGGCATTTCCTTGGCCAGGATCTCGTTGGCCGCCGCCAGCACCTCCGGCGGAGCGAGTTCGGGCAGGCCAGCGTTGTACGGAGGTTTCGGCGCGTACTCCATGCACAGCTGTGTAAGCTGCCCGGAGAAGTCGCCGGCCCAGAGCCCAATCATGCCGAGGGCGAAGTCAATTCCTGCAGTCATGCCGCCGCCGGTGGCGCGATTGCGGTCGACCACGATGCGCTCGTTGACCGGCTCGGCGCCGAACTTGCGCAGGTAGTCGCGCGAGTACCAGTAGCAGCCGGCCTTGTAGCCCTTCAACAGGCCGGCGGCGCCCAGAAGCAGCGAGCCGTTGCACACGCTGGTCACCCAGCCGGACTTGGCCCCCAGGCGCGCCACCTGGTCGATGAAGCAGTCGTCCTGCAGCGCGTCGAACACCCCGTGCGCGCCACCGGGAATCAGCAGCACGTCGGGCTCCTGGAAGCAGTTGTCGAAGTCGTGCGTGGCGTTCACCGTCAGGCCGATGTCGGTGACAACGGGGCCGGCCTTGGCTGCCGCCAGCTGGATCTGGACGTCGGGGATGAACATCCAGGTGTTGGTGGGACCGATCAGGTCAATGGCGGTGAAGCCCGGGAACAGGGCGGCGAGGATTTTCATGGTGGGTCTCCAGTGGGTCGGTGATCAGCTGCCGGAGCCCGAGGCGGCGCCGGGCATGAGGAGCTGGATGTGCTGGTCGAGCATGTCCGGCGGGGCCACCGGTGTGCCGCCGGCGTTGACATGCTCGAAGAAGTCGTACCAGCCGGAACCGGCAACGGCCTTCTGAAACTCCTCGAACAGCGCCCGGTTGGGCATGCGGTAGACACCGAAGGCGTCGTAGTTGGCGCGGTGGTCCACGCTGGGATCGTTGTAGCCCCAGGCGATAATCTCGACGCCCGAGGCGAGGATGGCCTGCAAGGACGGCTGCAGGCTCTCGACGTACTTGGCGCGAACATCGACGCCGGCCTTCTTCCAGTTGTCCTTGAACTTCCAGAGTTCGATGAAGATGTGTTCCATGGCACTCCTGTACGCGTTGAGGGGAAAGGTGTCGGTAGAATAAGTAGCCCACCATTCACGCTGCGGACAAAAGGCCTTCAAAACCTGCCAACGCCGTGGCAGTTCGTTGCGGCCCGTCGTCGGCCCCCAAAACACTCCGCTACCATGACCATGCCTTTTCCAGCTGCCCGTCAGCCGACCGCGGACGCGGAACCACCACGCACGGTGGTCATCCTCGTCTTCGACGAGGTCACCGCCTCGGATGTTTGCGGCGCCGCCGATGTCTTCGCCGTGGCCACGAAGTTCCACCAAGGCCCCCGCAACTGCGTCTATCGGGTGGTGGTCGCCTCGGTGCACGGCCAGTCGATCACGAGCTTCTCCGGCATCACCATTGCCACCACGCCGCTGTCGGCGATCGACCCTGCGTCCATCGAAACGCTGATAGTGCCCGGCGGCGGCCCGCCGGAGCAGCCGCCGGTGCCGCGGGACGTCGTCGCGTGGCTGGCGCGCGAGGGGCGGCAGGCACGGCGCCTGTGCGGCATCTGCACCGGCACCTTCCTGCTGGCCGAGGCCGGGTTGATCGGCCATCGCCGGGTAACCACTCACTGGCAGGCGACCGAGGCGTTGAAGACACGCTACCCGCAACTGCGGGTCGAGCCCGACCGGGTCTATCTGCACGACGGCGGGATCTGGACCTCGGGCGGTTTCACCGCGGGCGTGGATCTCGGCCTGGCATTGCTGGAGGAGGACCAGGGCCACGCCACCGCCATGGCCGTCGCGCGCTCGCTGCTGTTATTCGTCAAGCGCCCGGGGGAGCAGGCGCAGGTATCCGCCGCGCTGTCCAGCCAGGCCGCCTCGGACCGGCAGTTCAGCCGCTTGCACGCATGGATCATGGACCACCTCGACGAGAATTTGCGGGTGGACGTGCTCGCCGAGCAGGCGGGCATGGCCGCCCGCACCTTCGCCCGCCATTACACCAAGCAGACAGGCCGTACGCCGGCCAAGGCCGTCGAGGCCATGCGCATGGAAGCGGCGTTGCGCGCGTTGAACGATGCCGGGACCAGCCTGAAGCAGGTAGCGCGCAGATGTGGATTCGGCGACGAACAGAACCTGCGCCGCACCTTCCTTCGGCTGCGCGGCACCACGCCCGAGCACTACCGCCAGCAGCGCCAGGGCTGACGGCACGCCTGGAGGGCGCCGCCGCGCACGAGCCGACGTGGCCCCAGCCACCGGCTTGATGCCGCGCTCGCGTAGCTTCTGCCGATGCAGTTCGGAATCGTAGCCGCGATCGGCGTAGATGATTTTGGGCTTCTGAAGTGGTCGGCCACGCACGCCGCGAATGGGTGGAATCGCGTCGACGAGCGGCAGCAGTTGGGTGACGTCGTTTTTTGACCGACTTCGCGAGACCGACAACGGTTGGGGGCTCGCCTAGCGCTACATAGGCGGCTCAACGACGAATCGTCGACTGGCGCTGCAAGACACCTCCGCCGCTGCGATACGGCCTTTCCTGGCTGGCGCTTAAAAATGCGGGAGTGTGGCTGCTACGGCACATTTGCCCGGCCCGAGTGAGGGCTTGTCATAGCTCGCAGGGCGCAACGACCTATCCTGGAGGTCAAGGGGAGACTGACTCATGGCAATCCGTCTTTACGGAGCACAAACAGGCAACAGCCGGAGGGCAGCCATTGCCCTGGAAGAGGCTGGCATTTCGTATTCCGCCACCCGCTTGGATCTGAAAGCCGGAGAGCACAAGACTGCTGCGTTTCGGGCGCTTAACCCACGTGGCCTCGTCCCGGTCATGGTCGAAGAATGCGACGCAGGAGCGGACCTCATCCTTACCCAATCGAACGCGATCATGTTCTATGCGGCGAGTCGATCCCGGGAAAGGCTAGCGCCCGATCCGGGCCAACAGGAAGCCTTGTTCTTCGACCGCCTGTTCTATTTCATCACGGAAGTGATTGCACCAAACGGCAGCGCTTTCACGCTGACGCGACAACACGACGAACGGGGCGCTCAATTTCTTGCAGGTCGCTCCATCGAGGCGCTCGTTCTGGCTGAACGCTTCTTGATCGACACCCCCTACATCGCCGGCGACAGATTCACCCTCGCAGACATCGCCGCCTATACAAGCGCCTTTGCCGTGAGGCAGAACCTGGATTGGTCCGACCTGCCTCTGCTTCGCGCCTGGTATGCAAGGATTGGTGCGCGGCCAGGTGTCGTCCGCGGGATGGCAGCTTTTTAGGGAGAGGCCCTGGTCCAGGCTCGTTGAGGGTCGACACGTGCACAAGGCTGCACAGGAGCCGCCCGTAGAAAAAAACTTGTAGATAGGAGCATATGCCCATATACTGACAAATAAGAGCATATGCTCTTTATTTCACAGAGGACTACAGCCATGAACGAATCATCCATTCTCGTCAGCGGCGCAACCGGCCGTACCGGCGGTGCAGCCATCGACGAACTGTTGCAGATGGGCAAGCGCGTCCGCGCTTATGTGCGCTCGGACGACGAGCGGGCGGCGGCTCTGCGCGCACGCGGTGTCGACATCGCCGTCGGGGATTTCACCGACATCGACGCTATCCGTGCAGCGATGGAAGGTGTCAGCTCCGCCTACTTCCTGCACCCGATCGCACCGGGGATTCTCGGGGCCGCAGCCTATTTCGCACAGGCCGCGAAAGAGGCCGGCGTCGGCGCTATCGTCAACATGTCGCAGATTTCGGCGCGACGGGAGTCGACCAGCCATGCGGCGCAGGATCACTGGGTTTCCGAGCGTGTTTTCGACTGGTCTGATGTGCCGACGACGCACTTGCGCCCCACCTTCTTCGCGGATTGGCTCGTCTACCCGCATTTCGCGAAAGAAATCTGGGCCAAGAAGAAGATCGAGTTCCCTTTCGAGAACGGACGCCACGCGCCAATCAGCACGGACGACCAGGGCAGGGTCATTGCTCACCTGCTGGCGAAGCCGGCAGGCCATGGGAGCAAGACGTACACGCTTCATGGCCCGGTGGAATTGAACCATACGGAGATCGCAGCGATGATGAGTGAGGTGCTCGGCGCCAAAATCGAATATGCTCCGACTTCGATCGAGGAGTTCAAACAGAAGATGGAGCAGGTGTACAAGTTCCCTCCGTTCCTTGTGCAGCACCTCGTCGAAGTCGCCCAGCATTATCGAGAGGGCGTATTCCAGGGTACCAACGATGTCGTCGAGCAGATCACGGGTACACCCGCGCTATCGGTGTCGGCCTTCATCGAGAAGTACCGAAGCGCTTTCGCTTGAAATGCGCACGAAGATCCGGGTAATTTTCCAACGTTGAGGAGAAGTGAGATGCGGGCGAAAAGCCAACCCATCGGGGTTGATCAATGCAACTGCTTTACGGTGAGGARGGCCGCCCGCCAGATCTCGCGTCTTTACGACGCGTACCTGCAGCCGTCTGGCCTTCGTATCACGCAATTTCTGATCCTGGCAACGTTGAACGAGCGGAAAGCCGCCTCGGTCAATGCCCTGGCTGAGCGTCTCGACATCGAGCGCACAGCCATGGGAAAGATGATCGGTTTTTTGGAGCGCGACGGTTTCGTCAGGGTGCGGCCGTCTCCTGAGGACGGTCGTATTCGTATCGTCGAACTCACTCCGGATGGCATGGAGCTCTTCGAGCGAGCGGCTCCGCTCTGGCATGAAGCGCAGCATCATTTCAGCGTCATGAATGGAGCGGCAAATGTGGATGTATTGCGTCGCAGCCTTTCGGAGATGAAGGTCAGCATTGAGTCTGCATCTTCCCCGGAATAGTCACCATTCTGGTTGGGACCGCCGTTGACGCGTTTGAACGGCGCATGTCCACCTACCTGACCCGTACTGGAGTTAGGAAACCGAGCCTTTTGGGGCCTCCAACCAATCTGTTGCACCAACCACTGGAGTTCAAAAATGAAGATCAAGGATTCAGTTGTGTTCGTGACAGGAGCGAGTCGCGGACTTGGCCTGGCGTTTTCCCGTGAGGCGCGCTAGCTCGCGGTGCTGCGAAGGTCTATGCAGGCGTGCGCAATCCGGAAGGCTTCAGCGAGCCCGGCATCGTCCCGATCAAGCTCGACGTCACCGATCCAGAGTCCGTCATCGCGGCTGCCAGAATCGCATCCGATGTGACGCTGCTGGTCAACCACGCGGGAATAGCAGAGATAACCGAATCTCCGTTTTCGGAAAACGCGGAGGATCAGGCGAGGCGCATCTTCGAGACGAACTACTATGGCCTAGTGACCATGCAACAGCGCGTGGACCACCTGGCAGGGTGAATCCCTTTGCTGTTTCGCACCAGAACGCGACTCAGCCCACGGCTCCCCGCCCACAGATGCGCGACGGCAGCGCGAAGCCGTGGAGTGAAAACCTGCACTTACTTGGCCACGGCCGCCTCATTCAGGGTCTTGCGACCACCATAGATCAGCAGATGCACCACCAGGCCTGCCACGAGCCCCCAGAATGCACCGCCTACACCCAGCAAGGTCACGTTGGCTGCCGTTGCCAGGAAGGTAATCAGCGCTGTCTCGCGTGTGCGGGTATCGGCCATGGCATTGGCCAGGCTGCCTCCGATGGCGCCGAGCAGGGCCAACCCCGCCAAGGTCGTGATGAAGGAGCGCGGCAGCACCATGAACAAGGTGGCCAGCGTGACGCCGAAAATGCCGACCGTGACGTAAAGAATGCCACACACCAGTCCGGCGAGGTAGCGTTTCGACGGATCCTGGTGAGCGTCCTTGCCGGTGCAGATCGCCGCGGTGATGGCCGCCACATTGAAGGCGTGCGCGCCGAACGGGGCCATGATGAGCGAGCCTAGTCCGGTCACGGCGAGAATCGGGGTGGCGCTTGTCTTGAAGCCGTCGTTGCGCAGCACCAGCATGCCAGGCATGTACTGTCCGGTAAGCGTGATGACGAACAGGGGTAGCGCCACACCCAGCAGGGAGCCCACGGAGAACTGCGGCATTTCAAAAACGGGAGCGGCCAGGCTCAGGTGAACGCGCTGCACGTCGATTCTGTCCTGCGCAATGAGCATGGCCATGCCGATGACCAGGATTCCGACCACGGCGAAGCGCGAGGTGAAACGGCGCAGCGCTGCGTACGACACCACCAGCACGACGACCAGCAGCGGATCGGCGCTTGCGCCGCCGAACGCATTTACGCCGAACTGCAAGAGGATGCCGGCAAGCAATCCGGCGGCAATGCCGCCGGGAATCAACCGCACCAGGCGCTCGAAGGCGCCGGACATGCCGAGCAGAGTGAAGCCGATAGCCGAGATGACGTAAGCCCCGATCACTTCGCCATAGGGTGTGTACGGCATGATCGTTGCCAGGAAGGCTACGCCGGGCGTGGACCAGGCTGTGATAATGGGTTCGCGATAGCGGTAGCTCAGCCAGGCTCCGGTCAAGCCGACGCCGATGCTCACTGACCAGACCCAAGAGGCCGTTTGCGCCGGGCTGAGCCGGGCAAGCTGGGCGGCCTGGAAAACCAGGACGAAGGTACCACCGTAGTTGACGATGACGGAAATCAGTGCGGCGACCGCCGGTGCCACAAAGTCGTCGAGTCGTAGTCTTGCTCTTGATCTGGTCACGCGGGCCGGTCCTTCCTGATGGGGTTGCGGTTTCAGGGAGGAAGGTGCTGCCCTCCCCTCACCTCGAAGAGGGGTAGCTTAGTCTTCATCCGGACCGCTTCATCAGTCCAGTTCTTATGAAAAGACCAGACCGCATTGGCCATGCGGTCCGATGCGTTCCGCCCACCATCGAACAACTACGCAGCGAACAACTACGCAATGGCTCTGGCCAAACGCCGGGTGGCGGTATCGATCTCGTGGGGAGTGAGCGCGGCAAATCCGAGCAACCATCCACCGGCGACGGGGCGGCTGGCATAAAGACGGCTGAGTCCGGGTAGCTGTATGCCGGCCCGTGCCGCTTGCCTGACTGTGTCCTGCTCTGACCGGCCCTCGGTCAGCAGGCAGGGCATCTGCAATCCGCCCGGGGGCAAGTGGGCCGTCACGATGCCGGACAGGTGCCGCTGAACGGCATGGGCCATCGCTTCACGCCGCACCGCATAGATTCTTCGCATGGAGCGGACGTGAGCACCAAAATGGCCGGCGTCCATGAAGCGTGCCAATGTCAACTGGGCGATCTGCGGAGTGTGACCGTCCAGGATGCTTCTGGCATAGGTCATTGGTTTGACCAGTTCATGCGGCAGCACCATGTAGCCCATGCGCAAACCGGGATACAGGGACTTGCTGAATGTGCCCAGGTAGATTGTTCTCTGATACGTATCCAGCCCTTGCACGCAAGCGGTCGGTAAGCCTTCGTAGTGAAACTGGCTGTCGTAGTCGTCCTCGATGATCCAGCCCTGTCGCTCGGCCGCCCAGGCCGTCAACTCGAGGCGACGCTCCAACGCGAGCGTGGCACCCGTCGGGTACTGATGCGAGGGAGTGACGTAAATGGCATTGGCGCCGCTCCTGTCCGCGCGCAGGCGATCCGTGCGCAGCCCTTTCTCGTCCACGGGGACCGGCACGATCTTGAGTTGTGCCATCTCAAACGCCTTGCGCGCACCGAAATAGCCAGGGTCCTCCATAAGGATGGGCTGGTTGGCATCGGCCAGTACCTGGGCGCACAGGAAGAGGGCCTGACGGGTGCTGGTCAGCACCAGCACCTGATCCGCCGTCACCCTGGCCCCGCGCTCCTGATTGAGATAGTCCGCGATAACCTGGCGCAGCGGCTCGACGCCTTGCGGGTCGCCGTGCAGAAGAACGCTGGAGCGGCAGTCCTTGACGGCCTGACGCTGCAACCGCTCCCAGATTTCCACAGGAAACGTGCGGGTTTCAGGCAGCCCCGTGGCGAAGGCCTTGACCACCTGCTGATCCGACACGCCGCCGTTGGCAAGGATATCCGCGCCTCTTCCACTGAGCGCCGCAGGCTGGGTGGCCTTCGGACGCAGCGCTGCGGACGTGCTGCCATGTCTTTTGCGCGTCCCCAGCAAGCCTGGCCCAAGCTTGTCCGAGACGAAACTGCCGGAGCCTTCGCGCCGGCAGATATAGCCGTCCAGCTGCAATTGGGCGTAGGCCATCTCCACGGTATCCCGCGACACGCTCAATGATTGCGAGAGTGTGCGGGTTGCAGGCAGGCGGCAGCCGGGCGCGAGGACGCCATTCAGTATCAGTTGACGCAGCGCGCGTTGCACGCGGACACGCAGCTCCAGCGATGCCAGCTTCGGATCCGCAATGTGAATTTTGAGCGTTTCCAGTTCGATGCTGAGCATGATGCGGTCTGCCAATATTCGGCAAATCTATCTATAGAGCGGTTCATTCTGCCTGAATCGACCGGACTTCACTAGACAGGCCTGCCCTGCACCGTCACCACGCGGAAGCCTCTCGTGCCTTGCCGATGAAGTGTCCGGGCATGATCCCGGACGCGACCTTGACCAACAACGCTGAATTGCCCGCGTGGCTGGAAGTGCTATAAAGTCATGCGATACTCAATGAAACCGGAATCTTGAGCAACCCAGTTGTATAGCTTTTGAGCACGCTTATTGGTTGCGTGCGTATGCCAGTACAATCGCGCGCATTGGTGTTGTTGCGCGAAGTTTTGCACCCATTCGATCAGCAGCTTTCCCGTGCCTGCACCGCGAATCGTCGGCGCGACATATAGATCCTCGAGGTAACAGTAATCGGCCACTGACCATGTCGAGCGATGCAGCACCAAATTGACCAGGCCGATAATCTGCTTGTCCTTGACGGCAACGGAAGAAAATACAGGTTCGTCTGGATCGAGGCACCGATTAAAGGTCGACCTCGTGGTACCTTCCTCCAGATTCACTTCGTAGAAATTCTGATAGGCCAGCCAGAGCTTCTGCCATTGCTCGTAGTCGCTGCCTTGAACTTCTCGTACTATCACCGAACTCTGATTGTTGTCCATTGCGATCTTCCATACCAGGATTGAAGATGGAGAGCTTAGCCCTCATCCGGACTGCTTCATCAGTCCAATTTTCGGGAGAGGACCAGACCGCATTGGCGGTGCAGCCCGCGGGATACCGGATGATTGGCGTCGCTTTGCAGCGTCGAGTTCGAGTGCCGATTTTGGATTTTGACGGGAGCCGAACCGCACCTGCCAACCGCCAGTGCGATGCACGGTGGGATTTCAAGCCGAACGTTACCGGGATAACGCGATGGGAGACGCGATGGAGAATATTGCTTTTGCTCCTGGGAGCGCTCGATCATCCCCCGGGGGGTATTTTGCTTCTGATATCAGAACCGGACCGTTCTGATATCCCAGCATGGGGCGATTTCCGATCAACTTGCTTCCGCGGCCACCGCTCGCAAAGGCAGGGTAAAAGAGCGGCCGCTCTCCGAGCGAAAAACTACGTCCAGAGCATTCCTTTTGCTGCCCGGCACAATCATCCAACAACCTGGTTGGAAGTCCTTTCCCCTAATAACCATGGCAAAAAGATAGTGCTTTCCTCTACGAGCGCACTCGGGATTGCGCTYTATTGATCCTTGTATAAATGATGACATCACCACAACTCGGCCTGCTTCCAGCACGCGGCAATGATGCTAGCGCGTTGCTGTGCGCTGCGCAGCCGATTGCGGGCGGTCGTTTTGAGTTCGGTGAGCGAGTGTGGGCAGAAGTTGG